>DATMND010000102.1:0-21308 GCA_035569235.1 Acetobacteraceae bacterium
CCGCGGAACAGCCTGGTGCGCTGGGCGGTCGCGCAGGGCCACACCGTGTTTGTGATCTCATGGGTGAACCCGGACGGGAAGCTCGCGGAAAAGGACTTCGAGGACTACATGACGGACGGCTACCTCGCGGCGCTGGATGCGATCGAGCGGGCGACCGGCGAGCGCGATGTCAATGCGATCGGCTACTGCCTCGGCGGCACGCTGCTGGCCGCCACGCTGGCCTACATGGCGGAGAAGCGCGACGACAGGATCAAATCCGCCACGTTCTTCGTCACCATGATGGACTTCGCGGAGGCCGGCGAGCTTGGCGTGTTCATCGACGAGGAGCAGCTGAAGTCGCTTGAGGAGAAGATGAGCAAGCGCGGCTATCTCGAAGGCTCAGAGATGGCGACGACATTCAACATGCTGCGGGCCAACGACCTGATCTGGTCGTTCGTGGTGAACAACTATCTGCTCGGCAACGACCCGTTCCCGTTCGATCTGCTGTACTGGAACGCGGACTCGACGCGGATGCCGGCGCGCATGCACAGTTTCTACCTGCGCAAGATGTATCAGGAAAATCTGCTGGCAGTGCCGAACGGGATCACGCTGGCCGGCGTGCCGATCGACCTGACGAAGATCAAGACGCCGGCATACTTCCTGTCCACGCGCGAGGATCACATCGCGCCGTGGAAATCCACCTATCGCGGCACGCAGTTGCTGAGTGGGCCGAAGCGGTTCGTGCTGGCGGCATCGGGTCATATCGCAGGCGTGGTCAACCCTCCGGAGGGCGGCAAGTACAGCCACTGGATCAACCAGGATCTGCCGCCCGAGCCCGAGGCGTGGTTCAAGGGCGCCACCGAGATCGCCGGCTCCTGGTGGCCCGACTGGCACCGCTGGGTGAGTGCTCTCGGCAAGGAGCAGGTGCCGGCGCGGGTGCCGGGCGCGGGCAAGCTGAAGGTGATCGAGGACGCGCCAGGGAGCTATGTGAAGGTGCGGCTGAGCTGACGGCGGCCGCGTCAGCGTGCTCCGCTGATCCGTGTCAGGGCGTAGTCGAAGGGAGCCGTCGAAACACGAAAGTCGCCGCGGAATGGGTTGCTCAGCGCAATGATCAGCACGAGCACCAGCACGCCGGACACGGCCAGCATGGCGGACATGGCGAGTTGCATGCGCACGCTGGGCGCGCCCAGGAACGAACCGAAGACAATGGTGATCGTGCCGCCAACGATCACCACGATCCAGACGATTTCGGGAATTGTGGTCTCCGCCGCCAGCAGTCTTTCCTCCCTTGCGTCGTGCAGCCGTACCAGGGACTGCAGCAGCAGCGCATGGAAGTTGCCATTCGCCTGGTCGGACGGTTGCAAGCCGACCGCAAGCCGATGCAGATCGGCGAGATACGTGTCGCCCGAGCTATCCACGCGGCCTTCCGCCTGAGCGGGCCATTCAATCGCAATGACGGCCCGCGTGTAGCGTCTCAAACGATCGGTCAGGTCTGCCCTTGCCGTGTCCTCCAAGCCCTCGGCCGCCTCAAAGACGTCGAGAATGACGGCAGCTTCCGAATGGCTTGCCGCCTTCGCCTTGTTGAAGCCATCCCAGGCGGCCGTGGCGACAAAGGCCAGGAGCACGGCGTAGGTCACACCGATGATCGACAGGATTGCCGCGGCGATGTCGTTGTGCTGGCGCCGGAACTCGGCCGACACAAAGCGTCGGACAGCGATTTCCAGAAGCATCGTCCCAACGACCGCCGCAATGACAAGCGATAGCCCGACGGCCCAGATCGGGTACTGATAGACCATATCGGCGCGCATCATCATCTGCGGCACCCGCCATCATTGACTCCCTCTCCGCCCTTGGGGGCGGAGAGGGTCAGGGTGAGGTGGGGCCAATGATGCCGCGACAGCAGATTTTTTTAAGTCGTGCCGCGTGGCTGGAACATTCCCCCACCTCACCCTGACCCTCTCCGCCCCCGAGGGCGGAGAGGAAAATGCGCGCGGGTCGCGATGTGGGAACGTGACAGCACCGCTGGTTAACGAACCGGGTCACGACCTGCCCCGGTCAGCTTGCTGAACATCATGCTGTCCCGATTGTCCTGCATCAGCTTGGTGAATCCCGGAATGCTCACGAGACCAAGCCCACGCGGCACGCCGGTATCCGCATCGGCCTCGACATCGCCATAGCTCGCACCCGACACCTTCTCCCATTTGCCGGCGGGCTTCCTGACCTCGACGTTCACCACGGTTGTCTTCAGCACCAATCGGACAATCGCGTCGCCTGGCCTGGATGGTTTGGACAGGCTGGGGTGCCCGGCGATCAACTTCCACCCACTGCCAAGCGCCCAGGCGGTCAGTTCGTCTTTTGTCATTGTCTTTGCCCTCGTCCTGCTACAGCGATACGCCGCCGTCGATCGTAACTTCGGCGCCGGTGATGTAGGCGCTATCTTCGGAGAGCAGGAACAAGACAAGCTTCGCCACCTCCTCCGCGGTTCCCATGCGCTTCATTGGCACCTGCTGCATGCGACGCTGGTTCTCCTCCCGGGTCCGCACGTTCAGCATCTCCGTGTCGATCGGACCTGGATGCACCGAGTTCACACGGATACCGCGGGGCGCAAGCTCGATCGCGGCAGCCTTGGTCATGCCGCGGAGCGCCCACTTCGTCGCACTGTAGGCAATCGCATTCGGTGAACCGCGCAGCCCCGCGACGGATGAGATGTTGGCGATCGAGCCACCACCCGAGCGTTCCATCAAGGGAACGACGGCCTTCATACCGAGGAAGCAGCCAAGCTGGTTCACACGCATATGCCGTTCAAATAGCGCCGCATCGGTTTCCATCAGCGATCGGGGCGCGAAGATGCCGGCGTTGTTCACCATGCCATTCAGCCCGCCGAACGCCTGCGCCGCGGTGACCGCTTTCCCCCAATCCGCCTCCTCGGTGACATCCTGGCGAACGAACACCGCGGCACGGCCAAGCTCATCCGCCAGACGCCGGCCTTCTGCCTCGAGCACGTCGCCGATTACCACCTTTGCGCCCTCGGCGACCAGCAGACGCGCCTCTGCTGCGCCCTGGCCACGCGCGCCGCCGCTGATGAGCACAACCTTGTCCCGAAACCGCGCCATCGTATCCTCCTGTGACTGCTCGCGCCGCGTGCTCACCGGGCATGAACGGCGCGGGCGTAGACCTCCTCGTTGAAGTCAGGCGCAACATCGCCGACGATGCGTCGCTCATGGGCCTGGATATCGGCCAGGAACAGATCGCTGCTGATTCGGGCGACAACCGTGGGTATGTCGCGCTTCATGCTTGGTATGTCGCCGATCGGCAATCCGAAGCTGACGAAGCCGGCTGGATTCTGCACATGGATGTCTCGGAGATACGGAGCGTCGCCCGGCACTTTCCCAAGGTATTCATGGCCAGCGCCCAGATACGGATGCGCACCAAGATACGGGTCCTCATCCCCGGCCGGCGGCATAAAGCGATCACGCCACAGCAGAACCTCCTGGTGGAAGTCTGCCAGTTCGGGCCGCGCGGCGAGGTCAACGTAATAGCCTGTTCCGGCAATGACAAAATCACAGCGGAATTCTTCGTCGGCTGCCCGCACCGCGATGCGACCATCCTCGACCCGAACCGACTGCACGACGGCCCCGAGATGGAGATGAAAATTCGGGCACGCCACGGTCCGTTCGATGGCATCGGTTGTCGGCGTCGACCCCCATCGACGAAACCTCAACGCCTGTTCCCAACGCGCCGCATCGGGCAATGCGTAGAAGTTGTCATAGGCACCCGGATAGCCGCGGGACCGCGTGATGGGAACCGCGGCGATCGTAGTCCGACGCGCGAACAGATGAACCGATGCGGCGCCCGCCTCGAGCGCCACGCCCGCCGCATCGAACGCCGACGCCGCAGCGCCGATCACCGCCACGCGTCTGCCGTGCAAGGCGGCAAAATCGATGGCAGTCTCGGTATGGGCATATAACGTCGTCGGCAGTCCCTCACTCAATTCGGATGGAACATAGGGCCCGCCGTTGCCAGTGAAGCCGGTGCACAGGATGATCTTCCGCGTCGTTTCGATCCTGGCATGACCGTCCGCGTCCATGTGCAATCGAAAATGTCCGTCGCCGGGTTCGATCCGCAGCAGTTTGGTGCGATAGCGGATCGCGATGCCGAGGAACCGGCGGTACCAGGTCAGGTAATCGGCCCAGTCGGTGCGGACAATGCGATCGATCGCCGCGTAGGCTTCGGCGCCGTGCCGCGCTTCATACCACGACTGGAAGCCAAACGCGGGAATGCCGAGTTCCGGGCCGGGCAGGCTCTTCGGCGTCCGCAGCAGATTCATCCGCGCCGCGTTCAACCAGACGCCGGCGCGCGCTTCGTCTTCGGCTGCGTCGATCACTGTCACCTTGCCGATGCCGGCGCGGCGCAACGCGAAGGCGAACGCGCTCCCCGTCTGGCCACCGCCGACCACCGTGACGTTGTGGTCGATGCCAGGCTTGTCAGGCACCCAGTTTGCCGGATCGGGTCCGATCAGGCGCAGCGCATCACGCGCGGCGGCGTTGGGATCCATCGGCAGGTGGTTCACGCCGGCGCCGCGGCGAACTGTTTGGCAAGCTGGGCCGACAGCCGACCGTAAACCTGGCGCGCATTGCCCTCGTAGACCTTTGCCTTGTCCGTGGCTGTGAAGGGCAGTTGCTCGATGTAGCGTTTGGTGTCGTCGAAATGATGCCCGGTCTCCGGATCGATGCCACGCACCGCGCCGAGCATTTCCGACGCGAACAGTATGTTCTCGGCCGGTATGACCTTCGCCAGCAGTTCCTGTCCCGGCAGGTGATAGACGCAGGTGTCGAAGAACACGTTGCGCAGCACATGCTCGGTGAGCGGCGGCAGTTTCATGTCCTGCGCGATGCCGCGGAAGCGTCCCCAGTGATACGGCACCGCGCCGCCACCGTGCGGGATGATGAATTTCAAGGTCGGGAACTGCTTGAACAGGTCGGACGTCATGCATTGCATGAAGCCGGCCGTGTCGCCGTTGAGGTAATGCGAACCGGTGGTATGGAACGCCGGGTTGCACGCCGCGCTGACATGGATCATCGCCGGCACGTCGAGCTCGACCATCTTTTCGTACAGCGGATACCAGTAGCGGTCGCCGAGCGGCGGATCCTTCCAATAGCCGCCCGATGGATCGGGATTCAGGTTGCAGCCGACAAAGCCGTATTGCAGCACGCAGCGCTCCAGTTCCGCGACGCAGTTGCGCGGCGAGGTACCGGCGCTCTGCGGCAGCATGCAGACACCGATGAAGTTGCGCGGGAACAGCGTGCAGACCCGATGGATCAGCTCGTTGCAGGCGGCGGCCCATGCCTCGCTGGTGCCGGCGTCGCCGAGATGGTGTCCCATGCCGGCCGCGCGGGGCGAGAAGATGGTCAGGTCGGTGCCGCGTTCCTGCTGCAGCTTCAACTGGCCGTTGACGATGCTGGCGCGGATTTCGTCGTCGGTGATGGCCGGGCGAGACGGCGCGGCCTTGCCCTCGCCATGGGCCGCGATCTGCTCCGTGCGCCAGGCCTCGTGCTGGCGCGGCGACGTGGTGTAATGCCCATGGCAGTCGATGATCATGGTTTCCCCCCCGGGTGTCAGTGTCCGCCCTTCGCCGAACCGGCGCTTCGATGATGAATGTAGCTGGGGTGCGGCATGCTGCGAAGCCGAGGCGCTCCGCCCCGCTCGCTGACGGCCTTCAGGATCGGATGTGGGTGCGGCGACCCTCAGACCTTGCCCACGGCCCATGCTAAAGGTCAGCACGTCGCGCGCGACATACCGCAACCGCAAAATGCGCGGCCGTGGAATCCCCCCGGATCGTTGCCGATCCGGGGGTAATCCTTCTAAGTGGTCTTGAAAACCACCTTGCCGTGGCTTTCCTACCGATTTCCCGTCTATCATAACGCCGTAACTATCGCGCCATGTCAATAGTGCTGGTGCGGCGTCGGAGCAACCGGCCATGCGCATATTCGGCATCGATGGCGGCATCGCCTCCATAGGGTGGGCTGTGCTTGATATCGACGACGAGGCGGCCTGCATCGTCGCGGCTGGTGTCCGCACATTCGATGCTCCGGAAACCGACAAGGAGCGCACCCCGACCAATGCGGTACGGCGCCTGCACCGCGGCCAGCGGCGGGTGATCCGCCGGCGGCGGCAGCGCATGACTGCGCTGCGATTGCTGTTCCAGCAGCACAAATTGCTGGCCGATGCGGGGCGCGATGCATTGAAGCAACCGGGCCTCGACCCGTGGTGCCTGCGCGCCGTGGGGCTGGAGCGGCCCCTGTCAGGGCTCGAAATGGCGGTGGCCCTCGGCCATATCGCGCGGCATCGCGGCTTCCGGTCCAACGCGAAACGGGAGGCCGGCGCCAACGCCGCCGACGAAACCTCCAAGATGAAGAAGGCCATCGAGGCAACGCGGGAGCGGCTCCGCGGGCGGACTGTCGGCAAGATGTTCGCCGAGATGTTCGCTCCCAGTCCTGATTATGATGGTCGCAAACATAACCGTGGCCTGAATTTCGACCGGTCGATCCTGCGCCGCGACCACGAGGACGAAATCCGCACCCTGTTTGCCGCGCAGCGCCGGCTTGGCAACGCACTGGCGACGGAGGCGTTGCAGAATGCCTATGCCGACAAGGCATTCTCCCAGCGTCCGTTGCAGGACAGCGAGCACATGGTGCGCCGCTGCCCGTTCGAGCCAGACGAAATGTGCGCCGCGCGCCGGTCCTATGCGTTCGAGATGTTCCGTCTGCTGTCGCGATTAGCCAACCTCCGGCTGACGGCCCGCGGGGAGGAATGGCCACTCAGTGCCGAGCAGATCGCCCAGGTCGCCGCGGATTTCGGCAAGCAGAAGAAGATCCGATTCAAGGACCTGCGAAAGACGCTCGACCTGGACCCACGTGTACGCTTCGCCGGCGTGGCGGAGAAGGACGAGGTGCACGATGTGGCGGCTCGCACCGGTAACGCGGCGGAGGGAACCAAGGCGTTGCGTGACGCGGTAGGCGACGCCGGTTGGCGGGTGTTGATGCACAATCCCGTGCAACGTGACCGCATCGCCGAGGTGCTGTCCTTCCGCGAAGACCCTGGGTCGATCCGCAAGGGGCTGGAGGAAGCCCGGGTTGAGCCGCTGATCCTTGAAGCGATCATGGCAGGCGTGGATACCGGAGCGTACCATGCATTCAAGGGCGCAGGGCACATCTCCGCCAAGGCGGCGCGGGCGATGATCGAACCGCTGGCGCGCGGGCTGGTCTATCATTACGCCGGCAAGGAGGTTGGCTACAATACGTCGGAGCGAGCGCAGGTAAGGCTCGAAGACGTGCGCAATCCGGTGGCGCGCAAGGCCGTCACCGAAATGACCAAGCAAGTGCGGGCCTTGGCGAAGGAATTTGGCCTACCGGACTTCATTCATGTCGAACTGGCGCGCGATATCGGCAAAAGCGCCGAGGAGCGTGACAAGATCAGCCGAGGCATCGATGACCGCAACAAGCAGCGCGACAAGCTGCGAAACGAGCTTGCCGCAATTCTGGATAGGCAGCCGAATCTCGATGAGATGATCCGTTACGAGCTATTGAAGGAGCAGAACGGGCGTTGTCTCTATACCGATGATCTGATCAGCCCTAATTGGATAGCGGCGGACGACAATCGGGTCCAGGTCGATCATATCCTGCCCTGGAGTCGGTTCGGCGACGACAGCTTCATCAACAAGACGCTGTGCATGACGCACGCCAATCAGGCGAAACGCGGGCGCACACCGTTCGAGTGGTTCAGTGCGGACGGTCGGGATTGGGCCGCGTTCGCAGCGCGGGTTGAAGGTTGCAAGGCCATGAAGGGCCGCAAGAAGGGTGGCTTCTATCTGCGCAAGAACGCCGAGGAGGTGGAGGAGCGCTTCCGCAATCGCAACCTAGGCGACACGCGTTACGCGACCCGGCTGCTGCTCGATATGCTGGCTCGGATGTATCCCGTGGATGGCAAGCGGCATGTGCTGGCGCGCCCAGGCCAAATGACTGCCAAGCTGCGGCGCGCATGGGGTCTGGGTGATTTGAAGAAGGACGCGGATGGCAAGCGGCTGGAAAATGACCAGCATCACGCGCTGGATGCGATCGTGCTGGCAGCGACCAGCGAGGCGAGACTACAGGAGCTGACGAAGGCGGCACAGGAGGCCGAACGTCAGGGCAAGCCACGGGGGTTCGATTTCGAGTTTGTCCCCTGCCCGGTTGGCTTCCGTGATGCGGTTCGCATGGCGGTGGCAAACGTATTCGTGTCTCGGGCCGAGCGGCATCGTGCACGCGGCGAGGCACACGCCGCGACGATCAAGCGGGTGCGTGAGATTGATGGTGCGCCGGTGGTGTCTGAGCGAAAAGCGGTCGAGAAGCTGACGCTGGCGGACCTGGATAACATCCCAGTGCCGAAGCCGTATGGAAAGATCGGCGATCCAGGAAAGCTGCGCGACGAGTTGGTGGCGGAGTTGCGGCGTTGGATCGAGGACGGGAAACCGAAAGATGCTCCTCCGCGTTCGGGGAAGCCGATAGGTGCTCTCCCGGGCTCGGCGAAGCGCGATGTGATCCGAAAGGTGCGCGTGGCGAGCAAAGACAAGGTCGCGGTTGTTGTGCGCGGCGGCACGGCGGATCGCGGCGACATGGCGCGGGTGGATGTGTTTGCGAAGACCAATAGGCGCGGGAAGTGGGAATTCTTTCTGGTGCCGATTTACCCGCACCAGGTTGCAGATTGGCAAGCCTTTCCGCACCCACCCGATCGAGCGGTCATTGCATACAAGGGCGACGATGATTGGACTCTGATTGAACACTCCTTCGATTTCTTGTTCAGCCTCCACGGCAATAGCTTCGTAGAAGTGACCAAATCAGATGGCGAAATCATCGCAGGCTACTTCAAGGGACTGCATCGCGGAACCGGCGCAATTGCGTTGGCAACACACGAGAACCCACGGAACATTCGCGGCGGCATCGGAGCAAAGACGCTACTCCAATTCCGTAAGCTCTCTGTGGACCGCCTCGGCCGAATTCATGAGATCAAGCGTGAGATACGCACATGGCATGGCGTGGTGTGCACATAACGCAGCCCTCGCGGCTGTCACTGGCAGACGGGCAGATCGTCGTCATGCGCGATGACGGTGACGTACGACTACCGATCGAGGACGTGGCCTGGGTGGTGATCGACACGCCCCAGGTGACATTGTCGACTGCGTTGATCTCGGCCTGCATGGATGCCGGTATGGTATTGATCACGACCGACCGCACCCACACGCCGAGCGGGATCATTCTGCCATTCCATCGCCACCACCGTCAGGCCGAAATCGCAGCAGTCCAGATCGGCATCTCGGCGCCGCTGAAAAAACGTCTATGGCAGACCATCATCCAGGCGAAGATCGCTAATCAGGCTGCGGCGCTGATGGGCTGTGGCCAGGATGCATCGCCATTGCTGGCGATGACACGGCTGGTCGGTTCTGGCGACCCCGACAACACGGAGGCGCGTGCGGCTCGCACTTATTGGCCTCGGCTGTTCGTGGACTTCGTGCGGGAGGACAGCACCGACAAACGCAACGCGCTGTTGAACTACGGCTACGCAGTGGTGCGATCGGCCGTGGCCCGCGCACTGGTGGCGGCCGGGCTGCTGCCGGCCTTCGGCGTCAACCATGCCAGCGTGACGAATGCCTTCAATCTGGCAGACGATTTGGTCGAACCATTCCGACCGTTCGTAGATCGGTTGGTCTGGCGCGTGACCGACGCAGGACACAGCCGCGACGGTGAGACCACAATGGAGGAACGTCGCACGCTGGCAGCCTCACCGCTCGAAGTGGTGCGCTTTGGCGGCGAGAGCGTCACGCTGCTCGTCGCCACCGAGCGCGCGGCGGAAAGTCTGGTGCGCGCGATGGAAGCGAACAGTGCGGCGTTGCTGCTGCTGCCGCGGTTCGATGCGTGATGCCGGCAACGGAGGCAAGGTTCGTGTGGCTTTTCGTGTTCTTTGACCTGCCGGTGGGCACCAAATCGGAGCGGCGCATGGCGACACGATTCCGCAACTTCCTCAAGGACGACGGCTATATGATGCTGCAGTTTTCGGTGTATGCACGCGTATGTCGAGGCGAGGACGGCGCGATGAAACACGTTGCGCGGGTGACGCGGAACCTGCCCGGGAATGGCAATGTGCGGGCATTGCAAGTAACTGACCGCCAGTATGGTCGAATGCGATTACTGCTCGGCGAAGCGACGAAAACCGAATCGGTTGGTTCGCGGCAGATGGTGCTGCTGTGATTTTTCGCCCGGCAAGAGGCAAAAAATCACAGCAGAATCAGGAGGCTGTCGGGAAGGCAGCCTACCACGGGGAAATCGGTAGGGAAGCCACGGCCTTCATGCGGTTCTGCACAACATGCCCAAAGCCTACCACGGGGAAATCGGTAGGGAAGCCACGGCCGTTCCGATCTTCGTGGCGAGGGGCACCAAGACCTTCTTTGACCGCTCGCCTTGCGCCAGCCCCTCGCCACGAAGTTCGGAGGGGCTGCGCCCCACTTTGCTCATGAAGGCCACCGCGTACGGTCGCACCCTCCAGGCCCTCGCGTCGCGGCGATGCTCGCACCTTCCTGAAGCGGCGGGCACTCAGACTACACGGGCAGCGCGTAGCCGATCGCCGCTTCGATCTCGCAGGTCCGCCGCACCGCGGGGCGCGCCATCATGCGATCGTAATGCGCGGCAAGCCTGGGAAACGTCTCAGGCGCGGGATGCGCCCAGCCGACGTAGCGCCAGTACAGCCGGAACAGGTGGATGTCGGCGATCGAGTAGTGTGGCAGCACCCACTCGCCCTGCCCCAGTCGCCCTTCGGCAAGTTCAAAAACCTCCCTGGATCGCTCCACGCCCTGCCGCCGCGCGGGATGCACCGTCGCGGCGATGAACGACATCCAGGAGATGGCCTGCGCCTCGGCCTCGATATCGCCTTCCGGCCACAGACTTGCCTCGGGGAAGCGCCGGGCCAGATAGAACAGGATCGCGGCCACCTCGGTCAGCGGACGGCCGTCGATCAGCAGCGTCGGAACCTTGCCTTCCGGGTTGATCGCCAAATAGCCAGGCTCGCGGTTCTCCTTCCTGGCCAACGAGATAAACCTGCTATCGAACGCCGCGCCGATTTCGTGCAGCGCGATGTGCACCGCCATCGAGCTCGATCCCGGCGAATGATACAGGGTCAACATGGGCGTTCCCCCGCGCCGGCGCGCCTCAGCCGATCAGCTTGGCCATCCAGTTGAAGATGCCAAGATGAGTAAGGTCATTCCACGTCGCAAAAATGAACAGACCCGCCAGCAGCGCCAGGCCCGCGCGGAACCCGTATTCCTGCGCACGCGGCGGGATCGGCCGGCCACGCACCGCTTCGGCCAGGTAGAACAGCAGATGCCCACCGTCCAGCACCGGGATCGGGAACAGGTTGATCAGACCCAGGTTCACCGAAAGTATCGCGATGAACGAGACCAGACTCGCGATGCCAAGCTGCGCCACCTGCCCCGAAAGCTGTGCGATCCGCAGCGGTCCGCCGAGGTCCTCGGTGCCGCGCTGGCCGCTGATCATCTGCGCGACGCCCTTGATGGTTTCCGCGGTCACCTGCCAGGTCTGGACCACACCGCCCCACAGCGCCTCGGGCAGGCTCAGCCGCTGATATTCAATCTTGCCGCCACGAATGCCGAGCATGCCGACCTTCTGGCCCCCGCCGGCGTCGCGCTCATCGGTCAGCACCGGCAGATCGAGCGTGGTCGCGCCGCGGCGGACGGTGAGCGTCAGCCGCTCGGTTGGATGCGCCGAGATGATGCGCTGGACGTCCTCGAAGCTTGCAACCGGCGTGCCGCCGATGGCCACGATCCGATCGTCTATCTGCAGTCCGGCGCGGGCGGCGGCGGTATCGGCGAGCACCTCGCCCGCGACCGGCAAGGTGACCGGCCGTCCTGCGGTGGCGAACAGCGCCGCGAACAGCACCATCGCCAGCAGGAAATTGGCGATCGGGCCGGCGGCCACGACCAGGGCGCGCGCGCCGACCCGCTTCTGATGGAAGGTTCGTCCAGGGATCCAGGTGGCAATGACTTCGTCTGACGCCTCGTCCGGACGCTCCTGGCCGTGCAGCTTGACGTAGCCGCCCAGCGGCAGCCAGGCGAGCTTCCAGACCGTGCCGACACGGTCCCGCCACGTGGCGATCGCGCGGCCGAAGCCGATCGAGAACACCTCGACGTGCACGCCGCACCAGCGCGCGGCGAGGTAGTGGCCCAGCTCATGGACGAAGACCAGCACGCCCAGGACCACGATGAAAGCGAGTCCGGAGCGGAAGAAGTCGGGGATCACGTGGAACACTCTTTCGGTCCTGTCTGCAACTTATATGGCGCGTTCGGCCGCCACGCGCACGGCCGTGCGGCGGGCGGCGGCATCAAGTGCCAGGACTTCGTCCAGCGTGTCGGCCGGCGGCGCACCCATCGCGTCCAGCACCCGCGCAACAGTCCCGACAATGTCCAGGAACCTTATCCTATGTTGCATGAACGAATCAACTGCGATCTCATTGGCCGCATTGAGAATCGCCGATGCGCCGCCGCCGGCGCGCAGCGCCTCGCGCGCGAGACGAAGCGCGGGAAAGCGGATGCTGTCGGGTTCGGCGAAATCCAGCCGGGCCAGGGCGGCCAAGTCGAGGCGCGGCGATTGCGTCGCCATGCGCGTCGGCCACGCCAGCGTATGTGCGATCGGGATGCGCATATCCGGTGAGCCAAGTTGAGCGAGCACGCTGCCGTCCCGGTAGCACACCAGGCCGTGGATCACCGCCTGCGGATGCACCAGCACCTCTATCTGTGCCTCGTCCAGTGCAAAGAGCCGAGCCGCCTCGATGACCTCCAGGCACTTGTTCATCATCGTGGCCGAATCGATGCTGATCTTGGCGCCCATCGACCAGACCGGATGGCGCAGCGCAGCCTCGGGCGTGGCCCTGGCCATCTCGTCGGTGCTCAGGGTACGGAACGGCCCGCCAGACGTGGTCAGCACAATCTTCTCCACGTCGTCGCGGTTGCCGTCCGCCAGCGCCTGGAAGATGGCGTTGTGCTCCGAATCGACCGGCAGCAGGGTGGCGCTGGCATCGCGTACCGCGCGCAGCATCACCTCGCCGGCGCAGACCAGTGCCTCCTTGTTGGCCAGCGCCACGATCGCGCCGCGCCGGATGGCCGCCAGGGTCGCGGCGAGGCCGGCGGCGCCGGTGATCGCGGCCATGGTCAGATCGGCCGGCAACGCGGCGGCGGCAACCACCGAATCGGGGCCGGCGGCGACTTCGATGCCGGTGCCCGACAGCGCGTCGCGCAGGCGGGCATAGCTGGCCGGATCGGCAATCACCGCCCGTTCGGCCTTCAGCGCGACGGCCTGCTCGGCCAGCAGCCCGACATTGCGGCCGGCGACCAGCGCGAGGACCCGGAAGCGTTCGGGTGCGGCGGCAAGCAGTTCCACCGTCTGGGTGCCGACGCTGCCGGTGCTGCCCAGCACGGTGACGGAGCGGGGCGATTCTGTCATTGCCACAGGACTACTCCACGACCGAGGGCAAGCGCCAGTGCGGCCGCCGCCAAGGCCGAGGACAGCACGCCGTCGAGCCGATCAAACAGGCCGCCGTGGCCGGGGATGAGCTGGCTGGAATCCTTTACCTCGAGACGGCGCTTGACGAAGCTCTCCAGCAGGTCGCCGGCCTGGGCGACAATGCCGATGATGGCGCTGACCAGGGCCGTGCGCCATCCCGAGGCAGCATCCGCGAGGAATGGGGCAGCGGCAAGGCCGACACCGATTGCCGCGAGCAGGCCGCCCGCCGCGCCGGACCATGTCTTGCCGGGTGAGATGCGTGGCGCAAGCCGCGGTCCGCCGAGCATCCGGCCGACCAGATAAGCGCCGATATCACCCGCCCAGACGATGAGCACCAGAAACACCACGTTCGCGCGGCCGGCGATCGGATCGCCGCGCACCAACACCAGCGCGGCCGCGGCCAACGCGACATAGGCGATGCCGGCCATGCGCGGCAGCGCCCCGCCTCCTCGCGCGGTGGGCAGCCGGCACAGCATCAGCCATTCGACGGCAAGCCCCAGCGCGGCGGCGGCAACGAGCACCGTGAAGGCGACGCCGCCCAGCCAGATGCAGGCCAGCGCGATCGGCGCGAGCACGGCGGCCGAGACCACACGAAGCCCGAGATCGCTCCAGCGCAGTGCCCGGCGCTCGGACATTGGGCGCTCAGCCAGGGCGTGCACCGAACCGCCGCTCACGCCGTCCGTACGCTGCCAGCGCCGACGCGAAGTGCTCGGGGCCGAAATCCGGCCACAACACGTCCAGGAACACCAGTTCCGCATAGGCGGCCTGCCAGAGCAGGAAGTTGGACATGCGCTGCTCGCCGGAGGTGCGGATCAGCAGGTCGGGATCGGGCATCCCGGCGGTGGCCAGATACCCGGCGAACGCCGCCTCGTCGATCAGCGCCGGATCGAGCCTGCCCGCCTGCGCCGCCTCCGCCAGGGTCCGTGCGGCGGCGGCGATCTCGGCCCGCGCGCCGTAGGACAGCGCCACCGTCAGGTTGAGCCGCGTGTTGGCCGATGTGTCGCGCTCCGCAGCCGCAAGGTCGCGCTGGATGTCGGGATCGAAACGCCCGCGGTCGCCGATGACGCGCAGGCGCACGCCATTGGCCTTCAGTTCAGCGATCTCGCTTTTCAGGTAGTGACGCAGCAGGCCGGTCAGGTCCAGCACCTCGCCGGTCGGTCGGCGCCAGTTCTCGCTGCTGAAGGCGTAGATGGTCAGCCAGGCTACGCCGCTGTTGATCGCCGCCTCGATGGTCCGCCGCACGGCGCGCGCGCCCTCGCGGTGGCCGGCGATCTTCGGCAGCCGGCGCGAGGCGGCCCAGCGGCCGTTGCCGTCCATGATGATCGCGACATGGCCGGGCGGTGCGCCTGTTCCATCGGGCGCGACGGCAGGCGCTTGCGGCCCGCCGATGGCGGTTGTCGACACGCGTGGGGCTCAGACCTGCTTTATGTCTTTTTCCTTGTCGGCCAGCACATCGTCCACGCGCTTGATGTACTGGTCGGTCAGCTTCTGCACGTCGGTCTGCCAGTCCTTCGCCATGTCCTCGCCGATCTCGTGCTTCTTCTCGTGGGTCTTGATCTGCTCCATCCCGTCGCGCCGCACCGCGCGCACCGCGACCCTCGCCCCTTCGGCGTATTTGTGCGCCGTCTTCGCCAGTTCGGCGCGGCGTTCGGTGGTAAGCTGTGGGATCGGCACGCGGACAAGCTGTCCGTCCGAGGCCGGGTTCAGCCCGAGCCCCGAGTCGCGGATCGCCTTCTCCACGGTGCCGACCAGGCTGCGGTCCCAGACCTGCACCGTCAGCATGCGCGGCTCCGGCGCGCCGATCGTGCCGACCTGGGTGAGCGGCGTCTCCGAGCCGTAGGCCTGAACCTTCACCGGCTCCAGCAGGCCGGGGTGCGCCCGGCCGGTGCGCAGGCCGTTGAACTCCCGCCGCAGCGTTTCGAGCGCGCCGTCCATGCGGCGGGTGAGGTCCTGCGTCAGCTTGGTGTGGTCTGCCTGTGCCATGACGGTCTCCCGGAGATATCCCTGACGTTTATTGCTGTTCGATCAGGCTGCATAGGCGGGTTGGGCGGAGTTTTGGCAATGTTTTCAGCCCGTTTAGCGATCTGGCTGGCTATGGTGTGACGGGTTCAGCAAGCACATAGCAAGCGGCCATATCGTCTCTTGCCCCTTGGATATTGTAGCGATGGCCGGACGGCATGGCCAGCCTGAGCCTCGACAGTGCCAACGACGACAAGCTTGAATTGCGGTGGCGGATAGTCTCGGGGCGGTGCCAAGTTGGCTTGCCATCGAAAGTCTTTTGCGGGATGCGATCCTGGCACGCTGATTTGAACGTCTCCGCCAGCGCGGGAGGCAACTTCACGACCAGCGAGGCATCCGTTGTTTTCGGCACGTTCAAAGTTTTCTTGCTTATGGCAGGTTCATTGCCGGCGTCCCTAAGGCTGACAGTTTTCGATCGATACCTGAACCAAAAAGACGACGCCGACCATGCGGCAGGCGCAGGCTCGGCATGATTCAGGGGGGCTGGGTACCGCCCCCAGGCTGGCAGGGACGCCGTGCGGACGTCTAGGGTGTGTCTCCATGCTTAGCTCCCCGACATGCCGCTATTGCTGCACTGCGTAGTGGCCCCACACGGCGCTGGGCAGGAAGCCAGCAGTCACGGCCGACGCAAGAGCGGCACCTTCACAGCCTCATTGACAGCCGCTATTATTCTTCCGTGTCTAGCAAGTGTATCATCGTCGCCCCATTGGTTATCCTCCAGGGCATCTTTTATCGCTTTCAGGTCTTCGTTCAAGCTTGTTCGGATAGCGGCCATAGTTCCCGTCGCGCAGCGGGCTTTCCCATTGAATTTGAGCTGGTCTCATTTCCTGCATGCCTCATGTAACAAACCCTCGAGCTGGTCAAGCCTTTCGGTGGAACTATCAATCGAAACCAACAGCAGATCAGACGCGAGGCTGATCGCTTGGTGAAGCGTGCCAGTAAAGGCTTCGAACGCTTTCGCTAAGGTCTCGATTGCATCTCTGGCTCCTCGATCGACAATGTCGTCAAGTGAGTGGGTCGCATTGAGATTTGACAAAGTGTCTATTACGACATGCTCGAACCGTGCCTTCTGTGCTGCACGGTTCATCTTGGCCCTGCGGAATTCTTCCACATACGCTCGGTGACGGGACATAAGCTCAGCGAGTGCACGATCTATGTCCGTGCAATTAGCCTCGAAGAAATCGGCATTGATGCTCTCAGCAGCAGAGACGCTAAAATTGCAGAGCGCGTAAAGAAGTTTCACCATCGTGTTCGGCATAGCATCCAAGTCGGCGTTCCATTCTTCCCGGCAACGCGCTTGCTCCTCGGGCACCACGCGCCGGACAGCACGCTCAAGAATCCACTTCGAGAAAAGTGGAAGCCATGCATAAACTTCTATCATGAGGAAACCTACGAGGATGGAGATTACGATGTCCATTCAGACCTCGCATCCGCAACGCCGATTTCCGCCAGCGCACTCCGTGTCTTGTTGTAGCCAAGGCCAGTGAGACGATAGAGCCGCTTCCGTGGGCGGCCGGCCTCGTGGGGGTCGAGCACTTCCCACTCGCCATCAAGCCAGCCGGCCCGTTCGAGTCGCATTAGGATGGGGTAAAGTGTACCGGAGAGGATCCCTGTCTTCTTCCAAATATCAGAGCCGGCGAAGCCCTCCCTCGGATGCTCGAGAAATATCCTCATCACCCGAAGCATCTGGTGCGACCAGCGGGGATCTTTGTCGGTCACCAAACCGCTAAGCTCCTTCGTGTGAGAGGCGGGCACTATGCATCTCTACAAAGCTATGTAGACATCCAACGAAAGTCAACCCAGACGTCAGGGACATCAAGGACTAGGGGATGCCTCGCTATTGGATTGAACTGATGTTCTCTCTATGTTCTGCTACGTGCAGGCATAGACACTGCAAATCCCGACGACGTTACCCGCTCCGTCGCGTTCGCGCTGCCCTAACAACGGCAGGAAGCGCGCCAATGACGGCGGCGCCACGATGGCCGACATCGTGGCCAAGCGTCTCGTGAAGCTTCAGCAACGCTCAGGCTTCGTCATCCTGAAACGAGCGCCTGGACCCGAACCGATGACGCGTCCCATCCGTGGGGGGCGGCCGCTTTGGATGGCGTCTCGCTCTTCGGATCTCATCCATGAGAGCCCGCCTTTCCTCTACGGTCTCGGCCCTAAGGCCAGCAGCAAATGTGAGGGCACGGAGGCGAGCACGATCAGAAAACTCAGCGTAGCTATCACCAATATTCCGGCCAAGAAGGTTCATGCGCCTGATAAGGACAGCTGCCGCCCCAAAGAGAGTGTCAAGGTCACGATAAATCGGACGAGACAGAGCTGCTGCGTTGGGTTCGAGATCACGATGAGCGACCTCGGTGTTACGAAGCTGGTGCAGCCTTGCGAGAGCGTCGCGTATACGGGGCTTCTTGAGCGCTCGTCCTAATCGGATCAACGCCTCGAACTCCATGTTCGCCCGTACTTCGGCGTTGGCGGCATCCCCTTGGGCAGTCGCTTCGAAGATTGCGCGATCCTCATCCGAGAGGGGAGTCACGAGCGCCAACCTCGCGGGAAAATCTAACTGAACGGCAGTCCGTTGCTGGACGACATATGCTCGGACTTCGGGAAGACACAAGTCCCTGCAAATGTTCTTGAGCGACAGCGGCCGCTTGCCGCGCACATCCTTATCGAACATGCGTGTAAGCGCAATTACAAGCGCCTCGAAGATTGCGCTTCGGACTTGGAGATATCCACCTGTAGCATAACCTCTGCCAAGACGTTCGACTAAGTGTTCATCGTAAGCAAGAACGCACCAGATGTGGAATCTCTGCAATGCAAGGTAAAACTCGTTGGTCGCCACTTCCAGGTGGCGATTTGCCACATTGAGTGCCTCAGGTCTCCCGTCTGTTGGCACATGTGTCGGAACAATGGTAGCTACTTCGTCGCTCATCGCCTATACCCTGATCCAGCCATACCTCAATGAAGCCGAGGTCTCCGCAACGGTGGTCATAGAGCGTCGTCGTGGGAGTGGATGGGGACACGCCGACGAAGCGACCTTGCGCTGATAAAATTTCCTAAAGCTGGCCTTGCGACCGGGCAATAGAACTGGCCAATAGGATCCGAGGGTGACCGCTCAGGTGACGTTGCAAAGTAGAGCAACGATGCGGAGATCACAGCCCAGCAACCACCCGCCAAATCACCCCGATACTTGCTGTTCGACGATTGTGGTAAACCGCCCCTCACCGCGGATCACGGCCGCGAAGGCTCCCGGGGCATGGATGTTGAACACCACGATCGGCAGCTTGTTCTCGCGCGCCAGGCTGATCGCGGCGGCGTCCATCACCTCCAGGTCGTTCGCCAGCACGTCGTGATAGGTCAGCTGCTCGTAGCGCCGCGCATCTGGCACCTTGCGCGGATCGGCCGAGTAGACGCCATCCACCTGGGTGCCCTTCAGCAGCACGTTGCAATGCATCTCCGTCGCGCGAAGTGCCGCGGCGGTGTCGGTGGTGAAGAACGGGTTCCCGGTGCCGGCGGCAAAGATGACCGCCCTGCCCTTCTCCATGTGACGCTCGGCGCGGCGGCGGATATAGGGTTCGCAGACGCTGGACATCGGGATGGCGGACTGCACGCGGGTGGCGACTCCGCGCGTCTCCAGCGCGGACTGCATGGCGAGCGCGTTCATCACGGTGGCCAGCATGCCGATGTAGTCGGCCTGGGCCCGTTCCATGCCGGAGGCGGCGCCCGACACGCCGCGGAAGATGTTGCCGCCGCCGATCACGACGCAGACCTGCACGCCCAAGGCCACGACATCGCCGATATCGGCGGCGATGGCGCGGACGGTGTCGTTGTCCAGCCCGTAGTCGCGGCGCCCCATCAGGGCCTCGCCGGACACTTTCAACAGGACGCGTCTGTACACCGATCGGTCTGGCATGCGGAATCGACCCCTGAAGATCGCGCGGCACCCTACTGTCTGGGCCGCGCCGGAACAAGGCGAGGCCAGTCAGCGCGCCAGACCGGGGCTCCCCGCCGGCACCGCGTAGAAGTTCATCGTCAGCGAGACGCAGGTGTAGTAGCCCATCAGCACGATCACATCGGTGATGCTCTCGTGCCCGAGCACCTTCACTGCCCGGTCGTACAGCCCCTGCGGCACCAGCCGTTCGCCGGCGAGCGCCATCGCCACCTCATAGACCGCCTGCTCGCGCTGATCCTGGAACGACGTCGGCTGGCCGGCAATGATTGCCTCGACCGCGGCGGCGGGCAGTCCGACCTCCTTGCCGCGCTTCTCGTGCGCGTTGTTGGGATAGGCCGAGTGCCATTTGCTGGTGATGACGACGACGGCGATCTCGCGTTCGCGTTCGGACAGCGACGACCGGCCGGGCGTGAAATGCTGCCCCAGGGGCTCCGCCGCGTGCACCAGCTTCGGATTGTGCACCCAGACCTTGTACGGTCCGGGCAGCCGTCCGCGCGGGCCATCGACGAGGAAGCGGTAGCCCTCCTGCTGTGCGGGCGTCATCTGGTCGAAGGGGATTTCGGTGTAGCGGCCGAAGGTTGGTGCATCTGACATGCTGGCGTTTCCTCTCTGCGGGACGGAAACACGAACATACCTGCACCCATCCGTTATTTGCACCCATCCGCGCGCTCGCGGCAGGATAGCGGGCGATGGCGCTCCTGCGGTCCAGACGTGTCATGCTGTGGTTCGGCGTTCTGCTCATGGCGCCGATGCTGTTCACCGCTGCGTCATCGAAGACCGAGGATACGCGCCCTGGGGACACGCATCCGGGCACATCGCTTGCCGGGCAGCTTCTTGTCGCCACGCCCGAGATGGGCGATCCCCGCTTTCAGCACACGGTCATCCTGATGGTGCAGCACGACCAGAAGGGTGCGCTCGGGATCGTCATCAACCGGCCGCTCGAGCAGGTGCCGCTCGCGAAAATGCTGGATGCGCTCGGGCTCGACAGCAAGGGAAGCGATGGACAGGTCAGGCTGTTCGCCGGTGGCCCGGTGCAGCCGGAGATCGGCTTCATCGTGCACAGTGCCGACTATCACCGCTCCGGCACCGTCGATATCGATGGTCATGTCGCAATGACAACCGACCCCGAGGCGCTGCGCGACATCGCCCGCCACGAAGGTCCTCGGCAGAGCCTCGTTGCGTTCGGTTACGCCGGGTGGGGTCCAGGCCAACTCGATGGCGAACTGGCAGCAGGCGGGTGGTTTACGATACCGGAGGATCCAAAGCTTGTGTTCGATGTCGATCGCGACAAGCTGTGGGACGAGGCGATGAAGCGACGCACCATTCCGCTTTGAGGTGGCCGCAGGGTCCGGTGCGAGTGAAACAAATCAGCTGGGGCCTCTTGTTGTCATCCCCGACCTCTTGTTGTCATCCCCGGCCTCTTGTTGTCATCCCCGGCCTCTTGTTGTCATCCCCGCGAAAGCGGGGACCTAGGACGACAGCATGGTGCGGCGCACCTGGGTCCCCGCTTTCGCGGGGATGACAATAATAAAAGGGAGCATGGCATTGGACGACCGCATAACGATCTACGGCAGCTTCACGTCGAGTTCGACCTACAAGCCGATGCTCTACCTGGCATTGGCGCGAATCGCATTTTCATTCCGCACGGTGAACCTGAAATACGGCGCGCAGAAATTGCCGGACTACCTGGAGGTCAACCGCTACGGCAAGGTGCCGACGCTGCGGCATCGCGGTCTCACCATCGTTCAGTCGAACGT
>DATMND010000103.1:0-15025 GCA_035569235.1 Acetobacteraceae bacterium
GCCGCCGCTCGATCCTTGATGCTGTTGGACGGACACGCCAGATGTGACTTCGGTGATCGCGCCCGTGTGCCGATCGAACCGGTACAACTGCTTGGAGCCTTGCAAGACGTCGTTGCGTCCGGACACGGTGGCCTGTGCCGCGTCGGCAAAGAAGTAGACGTACTTCCCGTCGCGCGACACGGATGGCCATTGCGGCTGGCGCGGCGCGCCCGGCGTCGCTCCACTGACGAGCGGAATGCCGGCGCCGCCGTCGCGGTGATACATCCAGAGACCGCCGGCGCCGCCACCGCCTTCACCGCCGCCGCCGTGATCGGCCAACGCACTCTGGACGTGCCAGGCAGGGGAGAAGCAGTCGAAGCGCCAAGGTGCCGCGGTCATTGCCAGGGCGTACGCGCTCACCGAGAGAACGAAGAGCGATGAAGATCGCCGCCGGTGCGCGATGGCAGGCGATATTCCAGACAATGGATCGTTGGACGGGAAAGCGGATACCTTCGACATTCTATCCATGCTCCAAAGTTCGCACGTTCAACGAACGCATCACTCGTGGCATACGGGTGTTTGCTACCCACCGCGTGCCATCGTCCCATGCTGCCGCGCATTGCAGTTGCGCTTTACAAACAGAAGAACGGCTGAGACGGCACGTTATTCCCTCGCCGAATTGTGTGACGCTTAGGATGCCTCGATGCCCGAAACGGCCACACGCAACGGAATAGATCGCGGCCTCACACGTCTCATCCCACATGAAACGCTCGGCCGACGAGCAGATGCGGGATGGTCTGGTGTCGCTATTGCCGCGACTCCGTCGTTTCGCTCGTGCACTGACAGGAAGTTGGCATCAGGCCGACGACCTCGTGCAGGACACCATTGTTCGAGCCATCGCCTCGTGGAACGACGCAACGCGATTGATCCACGTGGAGGGCTGGATGTTTCGCATCATGCGGAATGCCTGGATCGACATGCAAAGGGCAAAGCGCGTGCGGGTGGACTATGCTGACGCCATTCGCATGAAGTCGGACTCCGAGAGCAATGGTGAGGACGCCGCAGTGGCAAGGCTGACGCTTGGGGCTGTCGACGATGCAATGCAGTCCCTGCCCGAGGATCAGCGCACCGTGCTTCTGCTCGTCTGTGTGGAAGAGTTGTCTTACGCGCAGGCAGCCGCGGTATTGGATGTCCGCGTGGGCACCGTCATGAGCCGCCTTGCGCGCGGCCGTTCGACTCTCCGTCAGCTGCTGAACGAACCCGCTTCCAGCAACAGACAGCAGATTGAACCAGCCATCGGACCTGTGCAATGAGACATTACGACGACGAGACGCTGGGCGCTTATATCGACGGCGAATTGGATCGCGAGACCGTGAAGGCTCTCGAGGCCGACCTCCGGAAAGATCCAGACCTGCGAAGACAGGTCACGGAACTGCGCGCCATCAGCACGGCCCTGCGAGAGTGGTGCACCGAACAGGTTCGTCCGCAGGCAGCCGCGTGGCCGTTTGCCATGCTCACCGACAAGCAGAGTAGCCGCTTCCAACGTGCCTTACGCGGCTTCACGCCACTATGGTCTCATGCGCTGGCCGCGAGTGTAGCCTTGCTGTTCGGTGTCAGCATCGGTCAGTTCGTGAACCATTCCGGGCGACAGCACGGCGGGGGTGCCGATGAGGCGGTGCAACAGCTGCTGCAGTCGGCATTGGAACACACCATGAGCGGCCAGGAGATTTCCTGGACCGATAACGCCTCCCGACACACGGTCACGGTCCAACCGATACGGACCTACCGTGCCAGCGGCACATTCTGTCGCGAGTATCGCGAGACGGCGATCAACGCGACCCAACCCAACGAAAGGACGATGTATGGCCTCGCCTGCCGAAGCCCTGAAGGCACTTGGAGTGTCGAGTACACGCTGGCACCCGGCGCCCGGTCGCTTCTGGCAAATCAGTGAGTTGCCATGCCGGCTGGGCCCGGCTGTCGTTGCTGGGGTGGTCATGCTCGGATGCACGAGCCAGCAGGTCGCCGGACCTGCGCTGCCACCGGCGCCGTTGCCGACCTTTGCCGTGGGCAATTCGTTCAGCTTCGACGACGGCCGTATCGAGCGCGTCGCGGGGACAACGGCAAGCCTGGTGCGATGGCGCGGCCAGAACGGCTTCGTCTTCACGACGACCGACAATGTGCTCTTGCCACGCATCGCCTGGAGCGACACGGATACGCGCGGCGAACGCACGATGTCGGCCAATTCCGGCTCGCTGTTCCCGCTGGTGCGCGGCAACAGCGTCTCGTTCCGCGCCGTGCGCCATGTTGTCGAGAGCCGCGGAGGTGCCGTAACCGACATTGCGGAGACGTGGCAGTGTCGTGTTGACGACACGGCGAGTGTGGCCACAAAGGCAGGCGACTTCGACACGTTCCGTGTGGCATGTACATTGAGCACCGTGCCGCCGGGCCCGACGCTGACACGCACATTCTTCTATGCGCCCGCTATCGATTATTACGTGCGCAGGGAGGATCGAACGGACACCGGTGAGACCCAGGTGATCACGCTCACAGGATACACGACGGCCGAGCCGGCGCTGCCGGCCGAGGCGGTGCGGCAGCGCGCGACCGTGCGACAGGCAGCTTTGGAGACTGTCGCGAGCGGTGAAGCTGTGGTGTGGCACGACGGAGCCTCCGGCATGAGCGGGACGGTGCGGCCGGTAAGCACCATGCAGTCGCCACGGCGTGGCTGGTGCCGGTTGTATGAGGAATCAATCCAGGCCAATACCCACCGCTACCACATGGAACGCGTCGCCTGCCGCACGCGCGGCGGAAGCTGGCAATCGGTCAGCGGCTGAGAAAGCGTCCTTCGCTCACGCCACCGTCGCTCTCTCCAGCCTTGGCTTCGGCAGTTCTTCGGCTGACAGCGACTCACGCGCCAGCAGCGCCGTCGCGCCCTCATCCAGTTCGACCCGGCTCACCGTCAGGATGCCCACGGCCCGTGCCAGCGCACCCTCCAGATGCGATCGCACCGCGACATCGATTTCGTGCGCCGTCTCGTCGGAAAACCGCCGAGGCTGCCAGAATACGCCCGGCTGATTCAAAAACTGCCCCTGCTCGGTATCCCAGGCCACCGGCCCCAACCGCTCGTCCATGCCGAACCGTAGCACCATCCCCCGCGCGATGTCCGTCGCCTTCGCCAGATCATCCGCTGCCCCGGTGGAAATGTCCCCGCCCAGCAGTATCTCCGCCGCCCGTCCGCCCATCAGCACGGTCATCTTGTCTTCCAACTCCTGCCTGCCCATCAGGAACCTGTCGTCCGTCGGTCGCTGCAGCGTGTAGCCCAGCGCGCCGATGCCGCGCGGAATGATGGACACCTTCTGCACCGGATCGCTCCCTGGAATAGCCAGCGCCACCAGTGCATGGCCCATCTCATGATAAGCAACCACGCGCCGTTCGCGCGGGATCAGGATGCGCGACTTCTTCTCCAGCCCGGCGACGATCCGCTCCACCGCGCCGGTGAAGTCGCTTTCCGCGATCGACTCCGCGCCACGCCGCGTAGCCAGCACCGCCGCTTCGTTCGCCAGGTTCGCGAGGTCTGCACCGGTGAAACCTGGCGTCAGCGCCGCGATCTCCTCCAGCCTCACATCCTCCGCCAGCTTCAGGTTCTTGAGGTGGATGCGCAGGATGTCCACCCTGCCCTTCTTGTCCGGCCGGTCCACCAGCACCTGCCGGTCGAACCGACCGGCCCGCAGCAGTGCGGGGTCGAGAATCTCCGGCCGGTTAGTCGCCGCCAGGATCACGATCGCCACCGAGCGGTCGAATCCGTCCATCTCGGCGAGCAGCTGGTTCAGCGTCTGCTCCTTCTCGTCCTGCCCGGCGACCGGGCTGACGCCGCGCGCCCGTCCCAGCGCATCCAGCTCATCGATGAAGATGATGCACGGCGAAGTCTTCCGCGCCTGCTCGAACAGGTCGCGCACCCGGGCGGCGCCGACGCCCACGAACATCTCGACGAACTCGGCGCCGTTGGTGGAGTAGAACGGCACCCCGGCCTCCCCGGCCACCGCGCGCGCCAGGAGGGTCTTGCCGGTCCCGGGCGGACCCACCAGCAGGATGCCGCGCGGGATGTGCGCGCCGAGCCGCGTGAACTCTTCCGGCCGCTTCAGAAAGTCGATGATCTCGTGCAGCTCCTCCTTGGCTTCGTCCGCGCCCGCGACATCGTTGAAAGTCACCTTCACGTCGGTCTCGGCCACCAGCTTGGCGCGCGAGCGGCCGACCGACAGCAGCCCGCTGCCGAAGCCGCCGCCGCGTCCGCCCATCATGGCCCGCGAGGCGAACATCCAGATCCCGACGAACAGCAGTGGCGGCAGGATCCATGACAGCAACGTGCCGAACGCACCGCCATCGGCGGCAGTGCCGCTGAACTCCACGTTGTGCTGCGCGAGCTGGGTGGCGAGGTCAGGCGGCACCTGGACGGTGGTGAATTCGGTTTTGCCGTCGGGCATTGCCTCGGTGAGGGTGCCGTGGATCACGTTGCCCGTGACAGTGACCTGCTTGACCTTATTGCCAGCGAGATACTGCTGGAACTGGCTGTACGGGATCACGTCCGATCCGCCACCTCCGCCGCCATTGGAGAACAGGCCAAGCGCGGTGACCACCACAAGCCCGGCGACGATTAGCCAGAGGAACGGCGGAAACTGTTGTCTTGGCGGCGGCACGCGATGCCTCCTGACAGGCTTGTCCCGGCCGTATAACCCGGGAAATAGCGATCAACATGGGCTCAGGCCAGCCAGCCACGCAACTTGACCCGCATCAACGGTCGCTGATTGGCGGGAACACCGGCAACCGCCGTGCGTTTTCTTCCAATCGGTCGATGCCGCCAATGCGGCATGGAGTGACTTCACTCCCCGATCACGGAGGAACCATGACACGCAATTTCGGCCGCCTGTTCAGCCTTGTGGCATGCTTGGCGATGCCATGTGCTGCCGGTGCGCAGAACCCGCAGCCGGCGCCGCCGACCCAGCCTCATCCTACCGTCGCACCGCCCAGCGCGGCCCAGCCGCCCCCGGAGCAGATCGCTCCAGGTGGGGGTTCGCAGGGCACCGTAGGCAGGGGCAACCTCAGCGACCGGCTGTCACAGCAGGAGGGTACATTGCAGCCGCCCACCGTCGATCCGGGCATCCACGCACCGCTGCCGCCGAACAGCCAGGGCACGATGCCGGTGATACCACCGCCGGGCACACCAGGCGGCAACCAGACCGTCGTGCCCAAATAGCCCTGCTGGCGCGCGTGGCAGTCAGGCCTGCCGCAATGCCTCGCATACCCGCGTCACCTGTTCGTCGGACAACTCGGGATACATCGGCAAGCTGAGCACCTGGCGTGCAGCAAGCTCGGTGGCGCGGCAGCCGGACGGCCCGGTGACGATCCGCTCGCGATACGCCGGCTGTAGATGTACCGGGGCTGGGTAGTGGATGCCGGTTCCGATTCCGGCCGCGCGCAGGCGTGCCTGCAACGATGCGCGATCTGGCACGCGCAGGACGTACAGATGGAACATGTGGCCCACGCCTTCACGCCGGGCCGGCGGGACAAGCGATGTGCCGCTCAGCGCCGCGTCGTAGGCAGCTGCGATCTGCCGGCGGCGCGCGTTCTGCTCGTCGAGATGTTGCAGCTTCACGCGAAGGATCGCCGCCTGCAGTTCGTCGAGCCGGCTGTTCACGCCGACGGCATCGCTGATGTAGTGCGTCCGCCAGCCGTATTGGCGCAGCGCCGCAATGCTTGCCCCAAGGTCGGCGTTCTGCGTCGCAAGCATTCCGCCATCGCCGAGTGCGCCGAGATTCTTGGTCGGATAGAAGCTGAACGTGGCGATCTCGGTGAATGTCCCAACCTTGCGATCGCCGATGGTGGCGCCGTGGGCCTGCGCGCAGTCTTCCACGATGGGCACACCGTGCCGACGGCACGCGGCGATGATCGGATCAAGGGCCGCCGGCTGGCCATACAGATGCACCGGTATCACCGCACGGATCGGCGGCACGCCGGCGAGCGGCCGATCGAGCACCGCAGCCAGTTCAATAGGGTCCATCGTATAGTACTCGGGCTCGATATCGACCAACAGCGGTATCGCGCCGACCATCTCGATCGCAGCGACCGTTGCCACGGCGGTGTGCGAAACGGTCACGACGCTCATGCCGGGCCCGACGCCAAGCGCGCGCAATGCCAGCGCCAATGCGTCCGTGCCGTTGCCGCAGCCGATCGCCGCCGTGCAACCCAGCCACGTGGCAAATTCGGCCTCGAAGGCGCGGACCTCCTGGCCGAGAACATACCAGCCGGACTCCAGCACGCGTGCCACAGCGGCATCGATCCCGGTTTTCAGCGCGCGATAGCCGGCCCCAGGGTTTGCCTGGGGGACAGTGATTGGCGGTGCACTCATGGTTATCGCCTCCTTACGCGCGCCGAATGGCCGGCAAGCTCATCCGAAGGCAAGTGCAGCGGATCCACGGCGATGTAGCGCGCCGGGCGCGGTCCATCACCGCCGCATTGGAACACGCCTATGCGGGCCAGCACCGCCCGGTCATCTTCGGACAGCCGGGTGACCTCACGCAGGTGGTCGGTCCAGCTCTCAACCGACCATACTTCGAGCCAGCCCTCAGGATGCGCCACGTCCTCATAGAGCTGCCAGGCATGGGCGCCGGCGCGGCCCCGCACCCGGCGCACCTCGGCCATGGTCGAGAGAAACGCTGGCCGCTGTGATTGCTCCACCTGGTAATGCACGGTCTCCATCACACGCCCGCGTGCCCGCCGCAGCATCGGCATCAGCGCGGCCGCCGGAGCCTCGGGCACGGACACGGGTTCCGCCGCGGCCGGCATCGTCCTGGCAGCGACAAGATCAATAGAAAAGCGATGCACAAGGGCGCCCAGGACGATGCCGATGCCGGCAGCCACCAGCAGTGTATCGGCCAGGCCGACCACCCCACCGAGCCACCCCCAGGCGAATGAGGCGGCGGTCAGCGCGCCGTTCTGCGCCAGCTGGTAGATCGACAATGCGCGGGCGCGCACCCATGGTGGGCAGACAAGCTGGGCGGCTGCCTGGATCGTGGCATAGGCCGATGTCCAGCCAACGCCGAACAGCAGCATGCCAAATGCGGCCGGCAGCCAGTGGTGCGACAGACCGAGCAACGCAACCCCGGCGCAGGAGAACAGCGTGCAGCCGACAACAGTCGTTCCTCGGCTGATCCGGCCCCTGACGAGCGGCAGCAGCATCCCCGAGCTGACCCCGCCGATCCCCATCATCCCCAGGATCGCGCCATACATGCCCGGGCCGAGCCCGAGATGCATGCGCACCAGGAGCGGCAGCAATGCCCAGGGAGCAGCCGCCGGGATCGAGAATGCGATGGTCCGGACCATCGCATATCGGATGGCGGGCGTGTTGCGGACGTAACGAACGCCGGCACGCATCGCTGACAGCAGGTGTTCGCGCGGCAGGCCGGTGAACCGGCGCCCCCGGTGCCAAGTGAACAGCGCGGCCAGCACCGCGAGGATCGAGACCGCATACAGCGAGAACGCCAGGCTGGTGCCGCCCAGAAGGATCAGGAAGCCGGCCAGCGCCGGGCCGATCGCGCGCGTCAGGTTGTAGCCGATGCCGTTGAGTGCGATCGCCTGGACCAGGTCCTCGCGGGGAACCAGTTCCGGCACGATGGCGCTCCAGGCGGGCGCGGTCAGCGCGGAGCCGATGCCGATGGCGAAGGTGAACGCCAGCAGCCAGAAGGCGGTCACCGCGCCGCTGATCGTGAGGATCGCCAGTGCGGCCGCCGCCAGGATCGTCCAGAGCTGTGCGCCGATCAGGAACACCCGGCGATCGACGATGTCGGCCATCGCGCCGCCGGGGAGCGCCAGCAGGAACACCGGCATGATCGTCGCCGCCTGCACCATGGCGACGATGAACGGGTTGGGCGCCAGGGTGGTCATCAGCCAGCCGGCGCCGGTGTTCTGCAGCCAGGTGCCGAGCCACGCCACGACGTTGGCGAGCCAGAGGACGCGGAACGTGGAGTTGCGGAGGGGGATCAGGGCGGCGGGAACGCGCATCGGCCTATGTTAACAGGACGCGTGGCAATTTCGCGGTCCGTGTCAGCGCGGCCGGATCAGTCACGGCTGGCGTGCGACTGCGGCGCGAGCGGGACGGTGACCTGGATGCGGACGGTGCGGCCGGCGACGATCGGCATCGCGGTCATGCCCCAGTCCGCGCGGACGAGATGGCCCTCCGCGACGACCCGGTTCGGACTCCACTCAAGCGAGAGCTGGAGCGGACGGGTGATCCCGTGCAGCGCCAACATCCCGTTGAGACCCGGCGGCTGGCAGGCTCCGGAATAGGTCAGCGTCGGAAACCGGGGCGCGTCCATGAATTCGGGGCCGACCATGTTGTCGCGGATCGAGGTGTTGCTCATGGCCAGGCTGGCGACATCGATGGCGAGGTCGACCTTGCAGGCGGAGTGGTCGTCCGGATCGTAAGTCAGGGAACCGTGGAACTGCGCGAAGGTGCCGTCGAGCGGCAGCAGCCCCATGCCATAGGCGCGGATCGCGACCTCGGTCGCGGGCGGTGCGAGGTCGATCCGGCGCGGCGCGGCGGCGACATCGGTCGCCAAGCCGGCGCACAATGCACAGAGCAAGAGCAACAGAGCGAGGAGACGCATTGGGGGCAATTGGGTTGGTCCGCTGTTTTGGCCAGGGGAGTCTGGCGCCGTTACGCTTGCATTCACCATCCTGGCGTAGACAGGACGTAGTCCATAACCGATCGGGCGTCGTGTCGTGACCGCGCTTGCGAAAATTGCCACGATTGCCCGCGTACGCACCTTCACCTTCTCTGGCATCGAGGCGGTGCCGGTCGAGGTGCAGGTGCAGATCTCGGGCGGCATGCCGGCCCTGCTGCTGGTCGGCCTGCCGGACAAGGCGGTGGGTGAGGCACGCGAACGCATGCGAGCCGCGCTCAGCGCCATCGGCTTGGCGCTGCCGCCGCGCCGCATCCTGATCAACCTGGCACCGGCGGACCTGCTGAAGGAGGGCAGCCACTTCGATCTTCCGATTGCGCTGGGCGTGCTGGCGGCGATGGACGTGGTGCCGCGCGAGGACCTGTATGGTTATGCCGCCATGGGCGAACTGTCGCTCGATGGTACGCTGAACGCGGTCGCAGGCGTGCTGCCGGCTGCGATCGGGGCCTCGACGCTGGATCTCGGGCTGATCTGTCCCGCCAGCCAGGGCGGCGAGGCAGCCTGGGCCGGCCGCATCGAGGTGCTGGCCGCTGCCGACCTGCTCTCGCTGATCAACCATTTCCGCGGCACCCAGGTGCTGACCCCGCCGGAGACCGCCGGGGTGGCCGAGATCGGCCGCGGACCGGACCTGTCGGACGTGAAGGGCATGGAGACCGCCAAGCGCGCCGTGGAGATCGCGGCGGCCGGCGGCCATAACCTGCTGATGATCGGCTCGCCCGGCTCCGGCAAGTCGATGCTGGCGGCGCGCCTGCCCGGTCTGCTGCCTGATCTCGAGCCGAAGGAGGCGTTGGAGGTCAGCATGATCCACAGCGTCGCCGGCCTGCTGGAGGGCGGACGGCTGGTCATGCGGCCACCGTTCCGCGAACCGCATCATTCGGCGTCACAGGCGGCGCTGACCGGCGGCGGCCAGCGCGCGAAGCCGGGCGAGGTCAGCCTGGCGCATCGCGGCGTGCTGTTCCTCGATGAACTGCCGGAGTTTCCCAAGCAGACTCTGGAGTCACTGCGCCAGCCTATGGAGTCCGGCCGCACGACGGTGGCGCGGGCCGCGGCGCACATCACCTATCCGGCGCGCTTCCAGTTGGTCGCGGCGATGAACCCGTGCCGCTGCGGCTATCTGGGCGACGCATCGCGCGAGTGCGGCCGGGCGCCCCGCTGCGGCGAGGATTATCAGAACCGCATCAGCGGGCCGGTGCTGGATCGGATCGACCTAACGGTGGAGGTGCAGCCCGCTTCGGCTGCGGAACTTGCGCGCGCACCCGCTGGGGAAAAGAGTGCGGCGGTTGCGGCGCGGGTTGCGCGGGCTCGCGCGGCACAGCGGGCGCGCTATGGCGTGGATGGTCCGATCAGCAATGCCGAGGCTGACAGCCGCGAGGTGCAGCTTCTGCCGGAGGCGGCGGCGTTGGCTGAGCAGGCGATGGACAAGCTGCGGCTGTCGCCGCGGGGCTATACCCGCGTATTGCGCGTCGCACGCACGATCGCGGACCTTGCCGGCGCATCGATCGTGCAGCGCCCGCATGTCGCCGAGGCGCTGGCCTTCCGTCACCGAATGCCGGGACGGAAGGTATAGCCGAGCACCGAAATGGACGGCTCCCGTGCGACGCCGATTGCTACAATCGTCATGCCGACGCAGGTCGGCATCCACGTCTTTCTTGCACAGCACGCCGAAAGACGTGGATGGCCGGCCTTCGCCGACCATGACGATGAAGCATTGGTGCAATGACTACGATTCTACCCGAAACGCATCACTGATGCGGCGCACCGCGCCGGTGGCATCCACAACGAGCAGATCGAACCGCACGCCGTTGAGACCCCAGGTGGGGTGTGCCGCCAGCACGATCTCGGCGGCGGCGAGCAGCCGCGCCTGTTGGCGGGGTGAGAGTGCTGCGGCGGCATCGGCGAGCGTGGGGCGCGCCTTCACTTCGACGATGGTCAACACGCCGTCCTTCTCGGCCAGGACATCGAGTTCGCCCGCCTCGGTCCGCACGCGGCGGCCCAGCACCGCCCATCCCTCGCGTGTCAGCGCCACGCAGGCAGCATCCTCTGCACTCATGCCGAGCGCGTGGGCGTGCGTTCCCTTCCGACGACGCAGCGACATGGCAGCATGGTGAGGCCCCACTGCTAAGCATCCGTGAACGCCGCATGGCGGAAATGCGAGGACGCTAGATGAGGGGCGTTTGTCCGCCACCGACCACATGCTACAGGACACCGGTCCGTTGTGATTGGTTCCGCGTCTCATGAACGAATCTAGTCCCGTCGCCGGCCTACAACGCTTCTTCGATGCCCCACTGGCCGAAACCGACCCGGAACTGGCGGCCGCGCTCAGTGCCGAACTGGTCCGCCAGCAGGACGGCATCGAGCTGATTGCCAGCGAGAACGTGGTCTCGGCCGCGGTGCTGGAGGCACAGGGCTCGGTGCTGACCAACAAATACGCCGAGGGCTACCCGGGTCGGCGCTATTACGGCGGCTGTGTGAACGTGGATGTGGCCGAACAGCTGGCGATCGACCGGGCAAAGCGCCTGTTCTCTTGCGCATTCGCCAACGTGCAGCCGCATTCGGGTGCGCAGGCAAATCAGGCGGTGTTCTTTGCCCTGCTGCACCCGGGAGACACCATTCTGGGCATGAGCCTCGCCGCCGGCGGCCATCTGACCCATGGCGCCGCGCCGAACCTGTCCGGCAAATGGTTCCGGGCCGTGCAGTACGGCGTTCGGCGAGACGACGGGCTCCTGGACTACGAAGAGCTGGAGCGTCTGGCGCGGACGGAGAAGCCGCGGCTGATCATTGCCGGCGGTTCCGCCTATCCGCGCTTCATCGATTTTGCCCGCATCCGCCGCGTGGCCGATGAGGTCGGTGCGTATTTCATGGTGGACATGGCGCATTTTGCCGGGCTGGTCGCCGCCGGGCTGTTCCCGAGCCCACTGCCGTACGCCCACGTCGTCACCACCACGACGCACAAGACGCTGCGCGGCCCGCGGGGCGGCATGGTCCTGGCCAACGATGCAGAGATCGGCCGCAAGATCAATTCCGCGGTGTTTCCCGGCCTCCAGGGCGGCCCGCTGATGCATGTCATCGCCGGTAAGGCCGCCGCATTCGCCGAGGCGCTGCGCCCGGAGTTCCGCAGCTACCAGCAATCCGTCGTCGAGAACGCCAGAGTTCTGGCCGAGACACTCGTCCGGCAGGGCCTCGCCATCGTCACCGGGGGCACCGACTGCCATCTGATGCTGGTCGATCTGCGCCCCAAGCGCGCCACAGGCAAAGCGGCGGAGGCCAGCCTGGAGCGTGCCCGCATCACCGCCAACAAGAACGCCATCCCGTTCGACCCGATGAAGCCGTCGGTCACCTCGGGCATCCGGCTGGGCTCGCCGGCCGCCACCTCACGCGGCTTCGGCGCGGCGGAGTTCCGCGAAATCGGGCTGATGATCGGCCAGGTCCTGGAAGGCCTGTCACGCTCGAACGACGGCACGAACACGGCGGCCGAGGCGGCGGTCGGCGCCAGGGTGCAGGCGCTGTGCGCGCGGTTCCCGATGTATCGCGGGCGGTAACGGGCGATGCGCTGCCCGTTCTGCGGCCACGAGGACACGCAGGTGAAGGACAGCCGACCCAGCGAGGACGGCGGCGCAATCCGCCGCCGGCGCTTCTGCGGCAATTGCGGCCAGCGCTTCACCACGATCGAGCGGACGCAGCTCCGCGAATTGACGGTGGTGAAGGCGGACGGGCGGCGCGTCGCATTCGACCGCGAGAAGCTGGCCCGCTCGATCCGCATCGCGCTACGCAAGCGGCCGATCCAGGACGAACGCATCGAGCGCATCGTCAACGGCATCGTACGCCAGCTCGAGGCATCGGGCGAAAGCGACATCCCCTCGAAGCAGATCGGCGAGCTGGTAATGGACACCCTGAGGGAGCTGGATCCGGTCGCCTACGTGCGCTTCGCCAGCGTCTATCGGAATTTTCGCGAGGCCAAGGACTTCGAGGACTTCATCGGTTCATTGGGCGAGGCCACGTAATCCGGGTCATGTACCAGCCGTCGCCCACTACGCCAGCGGAGGACATCGCGCACATGCGTTCGGCGCTGGCGCTGGCGCGGCGCGGGCTCGGCAATAGCTGGCCCAATCCGTCGGTCGGCTGCGTTGTGGTGAAGGATGGCCGCGTGGTGGGGCGTGCCGTTACCGCGCCTGGCGGACGGCCGCACGCCGAACCGGCCGCGTTGGACTTTGCGGGGGAAGCGGCGCGTGGGGGCACCGTCTATGTCACGCTGGAGCCGTGCTGCCATTGGGGGCGGACGCCGCCCTGCACCGACGCGCTGATCAGCGCCGGCGTGGCCCGCGTGGTGATCGCCACGCGTGATCCGGACCCGCGCGTGGATGGTGCCGGCATTGCCAGGCTGCGCGCGGCGGCCATCGAGGTCGAGGAAGGCGTGCTTCAGGACGAGGCCGACGAGGTGGCGGCGGGGTTCCGCGCGCGGGTCCGCCTCGGCCGGCCGCTGGTCACGTTGAAGCTCGCATCCACGCTGGATGGCCGGATCGCCACGCGGTCGGGCGAAAGCCGCTGGATCACCGGCGCTGCGGCGCGGCGTGCGGCGCACGCTCTGCGCGGCCGGCACGATGCGGTGATGGTCGGCGTCGGGACAGTGATGGCCGACGACCCGGAGCTGACCTGTCGTATCCCCGGCTACCGTCCAAATCCGGTGGTGCGCATCGTTGCCGACAGTCGCCTGCGCACCCCTCTGACCGCCACACTTGTGGCGACCGCGGCGAGCAGCCCGACCTGGATGCTTATTCGCAAAGGCAGCGAACCCGAGCGCCGGCACGCCTTTGCCGATCTCGGCATCACGCTGATCGAGGTGGCGGGAGCGGAGGCCGGCGTCGATCCCGTCGCAGCGCTGCACGCCCTGGGAGATGCGGGCCTCACGCGGCTGCTGGTGGAGGGTGGCGCCCAGCTTGCCGCTTCGTTGCTGCGGGCCGACCTTGTGGACCGGATCGCGTGGTTTCATGCGCCCGCGGTCATGGGCGCCGACGCATGGCCCGCGGTGCAGGCGTTCGGAATCGATCGCCTGGATGCCATGCCACGCTTCGTACGCACGGCCGCGACGCCACTCGCCGATGACACGCTGACCGAATTCACCAGGAGCGCTGTGGAGTGCCCAGTTTAAGCTTGGCGCAGGGACTGACGCTTTTGGAACACGTCATGGTCGGCGAAGGCCGGCCATCCACGTCTTCGCTGCCAGAACAACGAAAAGACGTGGATAGCGGGCCTTCGCCCGCCATGACGATGAGGGTGCGAGCGCCTCAGTTTGACCAAAGGAAGGTCTGAATGTTCACCGGCATCGTCACGGCGCTTGGCACGATACGTAGCATCGCTCCGCTGGGCCACGACGACGACATGCGGCTGGTGATCACGGCCCCCTGGCCGGATACCGGCGCAATCGCCGTCGGCGCCTCGATCGGCTGCTCCGGCTGCTGCCTGACCGCTGTCGAGATCGGACCGGACTGGTTCGCGGCCGATGCATCTGCCGAGACGCTCAGCAAGACCACGATGGGTCGCTGGCATGTCGGAACACGCATCAACCTGGAACGCTCGCTACGCCTCGGCGACGAACTGGGCGGCCATCTCGTCTCGGGCCATGTCGATGGCATCGGCGAAGCGGTGTCGTCCGCGCCCGAACATGGCTCGACGCGCTGGCGCTTCCGCGTCCCCCCTCCACTCTCGCGCTTCATCGCGGTCAAGGGCAGCGTCGCCGTGGACGGGGTCTCGTTGACGGTCAACGAGGTTACGGACGATATTTTCGGTGTGAACATCATTCCGCACACCGCCGCGGTGACTGGCTTCGGATTGCTCCGGCCCGGGGATGCGGTGAATATCGAAATCGACATGCTGGCGCGCTACGTGGCAAGGCTGGCGGAGTTCAAGTGATGCACGACATCAAGACCATCGAATTGTCGCAGTATCTGTCCAGTGCGGACGAACTGATCGAGGAAGCGCGCAATGGCCGGATGTTCATCCTGGTCGACGATGAGGACCGCGAGAACGAAGGCGACCTGGTCGTGCCCGCACAGTTCGCGACACCCGACGCGGTCAACTTCATGGCGCGTCATGCACGCGGCCTGATCTGCCTGGCGCTCACCCGCCAGCGCGTGGAGCAACTCGGACTGCCGCTGATGAGCGCGCATAACGGCACACGGCATCAGACGGCGTTCACCATCTCGATCGAGGCGCGCGAGGGCGTGACCACCGGTATCTCGGCGCACGACCGCGCACGCACCATCGCGGTGGCTATCAATCCGGAATGCGGCCGCGACGATATCGTGACGCCCGGG
>DATMND010000104.1:0-14053 GCA_035569235.1 Acetobacteraceae bacterium
CCGGGTGCCCGGTGCACCCACTGGTCCTCTTGCTCATGGCCGCCCCGGCTGCGGCAGAATCGCAGTTTCCGGGTCCAACACAATCACGTAATAGCCATACCACAACATCTTGCCACTCCGAATCGTATGGCCGCAAGCGGCTCACATTTCTGTGAGTATAGCCGAGACTTGGCATGCACTCCGCCATATAGTTTGTCTTGGCCCAAATCGCTCAGCAGGCCGTGCGGGACCGTTCTCGAACCCGCGCGCAGGTTTGCCGCCAATCGTGACTAAAATAGGCCGTTACCGATCCATTTTTCGTGTAATCCGATGAACCGCGCCCCCCGCCAAGACAAGGTCCTTATGCACGAAGCCGTTGCCAGCGTCCCGGTTTTCGCGCCGGACCCCGATGTTCTGCGCCTGCGCCAGGTGCACCGTGCCGCAGCCGAACTGCGCCGAGGAACGCCTGTGCTGCTGGTGGGCAAGGCGCCGCTCATTCTGTTGGCAGCGGAAACCGCCGGCCCGCGCGGCCTGGCCGAACTGGCAGCGCTGGCAGCGGAACCCCCGGTGCTGCTCCTGGCCCCGGTGCGCGCTGCCGCCGTGTTGCATCGCCCGCTCGAGCATGGGATCCCGGCGGTCGCGTTGCGCCTGAGCACCGAAATGCTCGAACCAAGACTGCTGCGCGGCCTGGCCGATCCGACGGTGGAGGAGTTGTTGCCGGAGCAACCTGAAGCGGCGCCGGTGCCGGAGCTTGCGCCGACCGCGCTGATCCTGGCCAAGCTTGCGAGGCTGCTCCCGGCGGTACTGGCAGCGCCGTTCTCCCCTCATGCTGAGGCCGATGCCGCACGGCTGGGCCTGCTCAGCATTCCGGCGGCCGATCTGGCGTCCTATCCGGTGGCCGCGGCGGACGGGCTACGCCAGATCGCATCGGCGCGGGTGCCGTTGGAAAACGCAGCGGATTCGCGGGTGATCGCGTTCCGCACGGAAGGGGCGGGGATCGAACATCTCGCCATCATCATCGGCCGGCCCGAGAAGGCGGACGCGCCGCTGGTGCGCATCCATTCCGAGTGCTTCACCGGCGATCTGCTGGGCAGCCTGCGTTGCGATTGCGGCCCCCAGCTGCGTGGCGCGATCGCCCGGATGGCCGAGGAAGGCGCGGGCGCATTGCTTTATCTGGCCCAGGAAGGCCGCAACATCGGACTGGTCAACAAGCTGCGAGCCTACACGCTGCAAGACCGCGGACTCGACACGTTGGATGCGAATCGGGCCCTTGGCTGGGGCGCGGACGAACGCAACTTCCTGATCGCCGCTACCATGCTCGAGGCGCTGAGCATCTCGCGCATCCGTCTGCTGACCAACAATCCCGACAAGCTGGCCGCACTGACCGCCTGCGGCGTCACTGTGGTCGGCCGCGAATCGCACGCCTTCGCCCCGAACGGCGAGAACGACCACTATCTCGCCACCAAGGCGGAACGCTTCGGCCACCTGCTGGATTAGGGCCGTGCAGGCGATCGTTCATCCCGAGGGCCGTCTTGTACTGGGCGGACTGGTATTCCGCGCGGCGCTCGGACGTGGCGGGGTAAGCAGCGACAAGCGCGAGGGCGACGGCGCCACGCCTGCCGGTCTGCTGCCGCTACGGCGCGTGTTCTACCGGGCCGACCGGGTGCGCCCGCCTGATTGTGTCGTCCCGGTCGAACCGATCGCACCGACCGACGGCTGGTGCGACGACCCCTCCAGCGCCGATTACAATCGCCTGGTCAGGCTGCCGCACGATGGCAGCGCCGAGGAACTGTGGCGCCAGGACGGACTGTACGATTTGGTCGGCGTGCTGGGTTGGAACGATGCTCCGGCACAGCGCGACCGCGGCTCCGCGATCTTCGCGCATGTGGCGCGGGCCGACTATGCGCCGACCGAAGGCTGCATCGCGCTGGCGCTGGGTGATCTTCAGCGCGTCCTCGCCGCAGGGGTAACGGAGCTGCTGGTGTTGCCGGTCTAACGCGGTTCGCGGCTCAGCCCGCGCGCGTCCAGCGCTGCCAGATAGGCCTGCCATAGACGATCCTGCTCGCGTCCGAGTTCGTGCAGATAGTCCCAGGAGTAGATACCCGTGTCGTGCAGATCGTCGAACACAAGCCGCACTGCATAATTGCCGACCGGCTCGATTGCCATGATTCCGACATGGCGCCTGCCGGGGATGATCTTTTTCTGGTGCGGCCCATGGCCTTGCACCTCTGCGCTGGGACTCTCCACGCGAAGGAACTCGGCCGGATATGCGAAGCGGGAGCCATCGTCGAACTCGACCTCCAACACGCGCTCGGCCTTGTTGAAACGAATCTCCGTCGCGACAGCCATCGCGCCAACCTTCCCATCGCCATTCGTCATCCATGGGCCGTCGTTCGTCATCCACGGGCCGTCGTTCGTCATCCACGGGCTTGACCCGTGGATCATTCCTCCAGCTTGCGTGCCTCCTCGGGAAGCATGATCGGGATGCCGTCGCGCACCGGGTAGGCGAGACCCGCCTTACGGCTGATCAGCTCGCTGGCCGCGCGGTCGTACTCGAGCGGACCCTTGGTCAACGGACACACCAGGATCTCCAGCAGTCGAGGATCGATCGGCGCCTGGGGTTTCGTTTCGGCAGGTTCATCCATGGTGCATCCGCCCTGTTCAGCTCACGCTGCGCCCGCCCTGCGGGTCCTGCGCAACGGCACCCATTTGCAGCAATGTCAGTAGTGTGGATGCCCGTTCCGCCTCACTGGGCGCTTCGAGCAGCGCCTGCTTTTCGGCTGGCTCGAACGGGCAGACCATCGCGAGGGTGATGACAAGCATGTCATCCGGCAGCCGCTTGATCGCATCCCAATTGGCGTCGAAGCCGCGCTGGCTGAAATAGCCGCGCAGCGCCGTCATCAGCGTATCGCGCGCGACCCCGATTGGCCGCGGTTCCAGATCCAGGTCCGCCAGATAAGGTGTGAAATCGGCGTGCACGCGACGATAGCCGCGGCGTACACCGGTCTCGCCGGCAATCGCGAAGCGTATCACTCCGGTCAGCGTTATGAGGTAGCGGCGGTCATCGGTCTCGCTGAACGATGTCAGGCGTCCGAGGCAGCCAACTCGGAACAGTCCAGGTCCGGTATCGGCCTCAGGCACCGTGGGGTCCGGCTGGATCATGCCGAACATGCGGCCTTGGCCCAGCGCGTCCTCCGTCATCGCCAGATAGCGCGGCTCGAAGATGTTGAGCGGCAGCTTGCCGCGCGGCAACAGCAGCGCGCCCGCGAGCGGGAAGACCGGGATCTCACCCGGCAGATCCTCGGCCCGCGGGTGGAAGCCGGCCATCTAGCTGAACAACACCGACGACAACTTCCGCCGGGCAGCCATGGTCGCCGGATCCTCGAAGCCCCACGCCTCGAAGAACTTCAGCAGCTGCAGCCGCGCTCCGTCGTCGTTCCAGGAGCGGTTGCGCCGGATAATTTCAAGTAGGGCGTCTGCCGCCTGGTCCCGCTCGCCGATGGCGTTCAGTGCGGTGGCTAAATCGTAGCGCGCCTGCAGGTCGGTCGGATCGGCCGCCACGCGTTCCTGGAGGCTTTGGAACTGGTCCTTCGCCTTGCGCCCTTCCTCGGCCAGCGCGAGTGCGCTGCGTGCCCCTGCTATCTCGGCGTGATCGGCCAGCTTGGGCGGCACCTTGGCCAGCGCCTCGCGCGCCTGATCCTCCTGCCCGAGCGCCATCAGCGCCCGTATCAGGCCGCCCCAGGCATCGGCGTTTTCCGGTTCCTCCTGCAACAGCATGCTGAACAGTTCGCCGGCCTGCTGCACATCGCCCGCTTCCAGCGCCGCCTTGGCTTCGGCGAGCAGATCGGCGGTGGGCATCGAGCCGCCGGCCACCTTCAGCAGGCCCTCGATGAAGCGCTTCACCTCGGACTCCGGCAGCGCGCCCTGGAACAGATCGGCGATCTGGCCCTGCCAGAAGGCGGCGACGGTCGGCACCGACTGCATCGGCAGGCCGAGCTGGGCGAGCTGCTGCACCAGCGAGCGGTTCTGGTCGATGTCGATCTTGACCAGCTTCACCCGGCCGCCGGCGGAACGCACCACCTTTTCCAGCGTGGGCGTCAGCTGCTTGCAGGGGCCGCACCAGGTCGCCCAGAAGTCCACGATGACGGGGAGGCTGCGCGAGGCTTCCACCACCTCCTTCATGAAGGTTTTCTGATCGCCATCCATGATCATTGCGGCGGCAGTGTCGGTGCCGCCGCCCTGCGCGGGTTGATTTTGGCCGATGATGAGGTCGTCCATGATTCCTGGCCTTCAAGGCTGTCGAGGCATAGATGTTGCGCGTGCCGCGCCATGCAAGCGCGGCGGCAGTCGTTGCAGACCATGCCGTTCCTGGGGTCTGGCGTCCAGAGCGGGCGGCGTCGTGCGGCTTGCAATCAGGGGGCAAGCCGCATAGAAACCGCGCCCTGATCGGGAGCGCGGGCGTAGCTCAGGGGTAGAGCACAACCTTGCCAAGGTTGGGGTCGAGGGTTCGAATCCCTTCGCCCGCTCCAGATTTCCTTAAGAAAATCGGCGACTTGGAACGATCCCTCGGGGCCTTTTGCTTCCCCGGCGCCGGGTGCGAGGCGGATGTGAGGCTCATCGTTTAGCGCTCCTGGCTACTAGGCGCATCGGCAGCACGAGGCGCAGCGAGTCCGGTAACCGCACGAATCCATGCGCCGCGTAGAAACCGGCTGCCGCCTCGTCCTGTGCATCGACGATCACCATCGAAGATCCGACCGTGCTGGCGCTCTCGAAGGCCCGCTGGAGTGCGTCGGCCAAGAGGACCGCGCCCAGACGCTGTCCTTGCCTGTTCTTTGCGACGGCCAGCCGGCCGATCAAGGTGGCGCTCACCAGTGGGTAGCGTGGAACGTGCTTGCGGGCCGTCTCCGGCACGTCGCCTTGGGAGATCGCCATGGCGCAAAGGGTATAGTAGCCGAGGATGCGGGTCGGCTCGCCGATCTCGCTCAAGATGAACACGGCATTCGCCTTCCGGCGCACGTCCTGGCCAGCCTGGGTCTTGAGATAGCGATCCAGGCTCTCCACCCCACAGGTAAAGCTGCCCCGGTCGTGCTCCTCCCCGAGCAGCACGATCCGAAGATTCTCGGATGGCCGTTTCGCCATTCACGGCACGACCCGGCGCTTATGCTCCGCAAACGCCCGCTGGAGCCGTTCGCTAGGCGCTGGTGGATTAACCAACGCATCGAAAAAGACAGCCCGATCCCGGTCGGACAGAACGAGCGTTTCATGCTCCGCGATCGTCCGGCGGGCAGCGTCCGTCAGGGCGGTCATGCAGAAATCGGTCAGCTTACGCCGTTCTAGCTGGGCCGCCCGTTCGATCAGAGCTTTGGTCGGCTCATCGACGCGAAACCCGAGTCGCTCTTCCCGAAGTCGCCGGTCGTTCTTTGCTGTCATGGCCACGGGCACCTCCGGGTCCACATGTACGTCAATTTGACTAACCTTTCAAGCTGCCAAATTAGACCGATGGTCTGGGTTCCGCCGAGACGTCGACCGAGTTCGATGCTGGAGATGCCCTGCTTGCTCTGGGTCAAATGACAGATCGCCCGGAACCGCAGTCGCAGCGGTAGCGTGGTCGCAGCAAAGATGGTTCCCGCGATCGGCGAGGTCTGCAGGGGGAGCATTCAAAACCGCCAGGCCATCGCGACGCGACGATCGCGGCATTGCTCCTCGGTGCCGTGGTATCGCTCGAATTCCGGTTCGCTGAGCCCCTTTTGGAACTGCGCTGCGCGCCACCCCCATAACCCCACGACAGCACTATGTGCACATGGTTTGCGCCACGCGCATGCTGGCTGAGCAAGGTGCGTAATCCGGAATGGCAGGCCGATCACAAGCTAACGCTGATGTGATTGTTTGCGCCATCTGATGTGGGCGAAGTTGTGTTCGGCTGTCAGGGTAAGACGCAAGCGGAGCGATGCCAATATCGTGCCGCCCAAGGCTGCGGTGATCTGGTACCGTGGAGTAAGGGAGGAACAATGGCGGGTCCGGGCGTGTCACGCCGCGCCGTTCTGTGTTCATGCCTCGGCGCTGTCGCCGCCGTGCATTCATTAGACGCGCGTGCCGACGATGTGCCCGACCCCGACCGGTCCCAGCTCCCGCAGCCCGGCGATCTTCTTGTCGAGGCCGGCGTGGAAGTCGGAACGACGCCGCTGAAGCCGGAAGACATTGGGCCGGGGGAAGTCCTGCTGGCCTGGGCGTTCGATCCGCAAAAGAAGATACCGCGCAACGGCTCGCGCCTGAACATGGTGCTGCTGATGCGGTTCGACCCGGCCACGCTCGGTGACGACGAGCGGGCAAACACAGCCGATGGCGTTGTCGCCTATTCGGCCACCTGCACGCATCAGCAATGTCCGGTCACCGATTGGCTGCGCTCGGTGCAGGTGCTGCAATGCCCCTGCCATCAGTCGCGCTACGACCCGCGTCAGGGCGCCAAGGTGGTGGGCGGCCCGGCGCCGCGGCCGCTGCCGAGCCTGCCGCTGCGACTGAGCAACGGCGTGCTGGACGTCGCCGCGACTTTCACCGATCGTGTGGGAGGCATGCAACAGCAAGGAGCCTGAGCCATCGCGGGCGAGGACGTACCCGGGGCGCGGCCGCGATCGAACAGCCGGGAGCAAAGGGTGGGGAGCAAACGCCAATGAAGCGTAAAACCACGATCGGCCTGATGGCATTTTCCGCCGGCCTGCTTAGTGGCGCGTCCCTCTGCGGCGCGTCCTGGGGGACCGCGCATGCCGAGGGGATGACAAGCTACTCTCCGGTCACGCAGCAACGGCTGGAAAGTCCCGAGGCCGGGAACTGGCTGCTGTACCGGCGGACCTACGACGGACACGGCTTCAGTCCGTTGCGGCAGATCAACGGCGACAACGTCAAGGACCTCGTGCCAGTCTGGACCTTTGCGTCCGGCGTGGTGGAGGGCCACGAGGCGCCGCCGATGGTCAACAACGGGGTCATGTTCGTCACCACGCCCGAGATGCAGGTGCTCGCGCTGAACGCGGTCACCGGCGACCTGATCTGGCGCTACAAGGAAAAACTCCCCTCCGACCTTTACCAATTGCACCCGACCAATCGCGGCGTCGCGCTGTGGGGCGACAAGCTCTACCTCGCCACCGTCGATGCGCGGCTGATCGCGCTGGATGCGAAGACCGGGAAGGAGGTCTGGAACACCCAGGTCGGCGACTACAAGCGCGGCGAATACATGACGCTCGAGCCGCTGGTGGTGCACGGCAAGGTGATGGTGGGTTCGTCGGGCGGCGAGTTCGGCGTGCGCGCCTTCATCGCCGCCTACGACGCCGAGACCGGCCAGCAGGCGTGGCGGTTCCACACTATTCCAGGGCCGGAAGACCAGGGCGGCGACACCTGGAAGACCGACGCATGGAAAACCGGCGGCGGCTCCGTCTGGATCACCGGCAACTACGACCCGCGGCGAAATCTCGCCTATTGGGGTGTTGGCAATGCGGCCCCGTGGCCTGGAGATCTGCACCCGGGCGACGATCTGTTCACCAGTTCGACGGTCGCCCTGGATCCCGACACCGGCCAGCTCAAGGGCTATCACCAGTACCATTGGAACGATTCATGGGACTGGGACGAAATCCGCGCGCCCCTGCTGATCAACATGCAGCATAACGGGCAGACGATCGACGCGCTGGTGCATCCCGCGCGCGACGGCTACCTCTGGGTGCTGCAGCAGACCGACAATGGAATCAAATACATCTCCGGCCAGCCGTACGTCTATCAGAACGCCTTCAAAAGCCTGGATCCGACGACCGGCCGGCCGACCTACGACGACGACCACAAGCCGATCAGCGGCAAAGAGATCAGCTTCTGTCCGTCGCTGTGGGGCGGGCTGGATTGGCCCTCGGAATCCTACAGCGACCAGACGCAGCTGCTCTACATCCCCGCCAACGACAACATGTGCGGGAAAATGCTTGGCGAGAAGAAGCAACTCGTCGCCGGCCAGCTTTGGCTCGGCGCCGATCCCGACAGCCTGAAGCTGCTGCCGCGCGGCGATCACATCGGCGAACTGCAGGCCTGGGATCCGGCGACCGGCAAGCGGATGTGGACCTACCCGTTCCCGAACCAGCTCTTTGCCTCGGTTCTGACCACCGCCGGTGGGCTGGTGTTCGTGGGCGGCACCAATGACCGGATGTTCCGGGCGTTCGATGCCAAGACGGGCGAGCTGCTGTGGCAGCAGAAGACCAACTCGGGCATCATCGGCATGCCGGTGGCGTATCAGGTCGGCGATACGGAATACGTTGCGGTGCAGTCCGGTTGGGGCGTGGACGCCCAGCGTATCCAGGATGGACTGGCGCAGACCTCGTTGAAGCTCGACCCGAACGCCGTGCCGCAGGGTGGAGCGATCTGGGTGTTTGCGATCAGGCGCCACCCCTAGCGCGAGTCCACGGCCAAATGGTGGAGCTGCAATTCGAGACAATTGGCGGGGTGGCGTCAACGACACGCCACCCGCGGCCGTCATGGAGGAGTACATGGTAACTTTGAAGGTCAATGGGCAGAGCCATGACTATGATGGCGATCCCTCAGTCCCGCTGCTCTGGGTCCTGCGCGACGAACTGGGCCTGACCGGAACAAAGTTCGGCTGCGGGGAAAAATTCTGCGGCGCCTGCACGGTGCACCTGGCGGGTGTCGCCGTGCGGTCCTGCTCCGTGCCGGTCTCTGACGCGGCCGGGCAGGATATCGTCACGATCGAGGGGCTCGATCCCGCGGGAAACCATCCCGTGCAGCGGGCCTGGCGTGAAACGAGCGCGCCGCAGTGCGGCTATTGCCATGCCGGGCAGATCATGCAGGCAGCCGCTCTGCTCGCGGTCACGCCGAAGCCGACGGACGAAGACATCTTCGCCGCCATGTCCGGCAATATCTGTCGGTGTGGCTGCTATCAGCGCATCGCCGCGGCGGTGCGTCTGGCCTCCACTGGAGTGTAAGCCATGACCCATATGTTCGAACCGATCGTCATCGAGCCGATTGCCATCGAGCCTGGGCAGGTCGCGAATGTCAGCCGCCGGCTTGTGCTGAAGGGGATCGTCGGATCCGGTGCGCTCGTGCTGGGCGCTAGCATGCTGTCGCGGCCGGCGATGGCGGACTGGGCGACTGGTGCCGGCGCGATGCCGGGCGGCACGGTGAACGACCCGCATGTCTACATCGCGATCGATCCGTCCGGTCTCGTGACCATCGTCACCAACCGCTCCGAGATGGGCACCGGCGTGCGCACCAGTCTGCCGATGGTCGTCGCCGATGAACTGGATGCCGATTGGGGGCGCGTGCGCGTCGCGCAGGCACCGGGCGACGAAAAGAAGTACGGCAACCAGGACACCGACGGCTCGCGAAGCGTGCGCCACTTCGTGCAGCCGATGCGGCAGTGCGGCGCTGCCATGCGCATGATGCTGGAGCAGGCGGCTGCCGCGCGGTGGGGCGTGGACGTCTCGCAAGTGCGCGCCGAGAACCACAAGGTCGTGCATCTCGCATCGGGCAACATGCTCGGCTACGGCGAGCTTGCGAAGGCGGCGAGCGCTCTGCCGACGCCAGCGACCGACAAGCTGAAGCTCAAGGACCCCAGCGCCTTCCGCTACATCGGCACCGGTTCGATACCGATCGTCGATCTGCGCGACATCACAACGGGGCAGGCAACCTACGGCATCGATGCAAAGATCCCCGGGATGAAGTTCGCGGTGATCGCACGTCCGCCGGTGGTCGGGGGGAAACTCGTCTCGTTCGATCCGAGCGAGGCGCTCAAGGTTCCCGGCGTCGAGAAGGTCGTCGAGGTCCAGGGCTGGCCGTGGCCATCAAAATTCATGCCGGTTGGCGGGGTCGCCGTCGTCGCGCGCAACACCGGTTCTGCGATCAAGGGCCGGGCGAAGCTGAAGGTGGTTTGGGACGACGGGCCGAACGCGACGTATGACAGCGCGGCATTTCGCACCGAGATGGAGCAGACGGCGGCCAGCCCCTGCAAGGCTGTCCGTAGCGAAGGTGACGCGGACGGCGCGTTGAAATCGGCCGCCAAGGTGGTGACCGCGCAGTATTACGTCCCGCACTTCGCGCATGCGAGCATGGAGACGCCGAACGCGACCGTGCATGTTCGTCAGGGCGCGTCCGGCACCGAATGCGTGGCCTATGCGCCGACGCAGAGCCCGGGCGGCTGCCGCGACGATCTTGCGAAGATGCTCGGCATTCCGGTCGAGAACGTCACCGTCAACGTGAACTTGCTGGGCGGCGGCTTCGGCCGAAAGTCCAAGTGGGACTACGTGCTCGAGGCGGCACTGGTGTCGAAGGCGATCGACGCGCCGGTGAAGCTGACCTGGACGCGCGACGACGACATCCAGCACGACTACTACCATACCGTCTCGGTCGAACGGATCGACGCCGGCATCGATGCCAACGGCAAGGTGATCGCGTGGCGGCATCGCAGCGTGGCGCCGACCATCATGTCCACGTTCAAGGCGGGCGCAGATCACGCGGCGCCGTTCGAACTCGGCATGGGCCTGGTGGACAATCCGTTCGCCATCCCCAACCTGCGCTGCGAGAATGGCGCGTGCACCGCGCACACGCGCATCGGCTGGTTCCGCTCCGTGTCCAACATCCCCCACGCCTTCGCGGTGCAGTCGATGGTCGCCGAGATCGCGGCGGAACTCGGACGCGACCCGAAGGACGTGCTGCTGGAACTGATCGGCCCCGACCGCATCGTCGATCCACGCAAGTCGGCCGATGTGGCGGATTACTGGAACTACGGCGATCCGTTCGAGACCTATCCGATCGACACCAAGCGGCTGCGCCATGTCGCGGAGCTTGCCGCACAGGAGTCCGGATGGGGTGCGCCGCTGCCGAAGGGCCAGGGCCGCGGCATCGCGGCGCATCGCAGCTTCCTGAGCTACGTTGCGACCGTCGTGCAGGTTGCAGTGGACGACAAGGGGGTGATCAGTATCCCGCGGGTGGACACCGCGATCGACTGCGGCTTCCACGTCAACCCGGAGCGCATCCGCTCGCAGATCGAGGGCGCGGCGGTGATGGGGCTCTCGCTCGCCAAGCGGACCCAGATCACCTTCAAGAACGGCCGGCCCGAGCAGCGGAACTTCGACGGCTTCCTGGTTGCGCGGATCAACGAGGCCCCGCTGGACGTGCGCGTTCATATTGTGCCGGCGGGCTGGGATGTGCCTTCGAGCGGCGTCGGCGAACCGGGATTGCCGCCGTTCGCGCCAGCGCTCTGCAATGCGATATTCGCCGCGACCAACAAGCGGATCCGCAGCCTGCCGATCGGGGATCAGTTGAAGGTATGATCCCAGCTGCCGCGGCGTCATGGCCGCAGAGCGCTGGCGGCGGATGACTTTCTCCCGCTCCCCTGCCTCCTCTCCTTGCGGGAGGGGCAGGGGAGTTTCTTTGGTGAACTTCGGCACAGGAGCGTTCGGTGTCAGACAACGGAGCCGGTCCCAACACAGCCCAGATCGAGTACTGGAACAGCGAAGCCGGGCCGCGCTGGGTGGCAAACCAGGAGCGAATGGACACGTTGCTGGCGCCGTTGATGCACACCGCACTGGATCGCGCCCACCCGGCCGTCGGAGAGTCCGTGCTCGATATCGGTTGCGGATGCGGCGCGACACTGCTTGAACTTGCTGGCCGCGTCGGCCCGAATGGAAGCGTCTCCGGCGTCGACATCTCCGCGCCCATGCTCGCCCGCGCCCGCGAACGGGTGCGGGACAGTGCGCTGACGAATGTCCAGCTTACGCAGTCGGATGCCGCCACGCATGCCTTCACGCCCGGTGCGTTCGACCTGGCATTCTCTCGGTTCGGCGTGATGTTCTTCGATGAGCCGGTCGCCGCGTTCGCCAATATTCGATCGGCACTTGCGGCGTCGGGGCGGCTGGCGTTCGTTTGTTGGGCTCCGCCGCAGGATAACCCATGGTTCGTCGTTCCATTGGCGGTGGCTCGGCCGTATTTGCCGCCGCAGCCGGAAAGCGACCCTGATGCGCCCGGGCCATTCGCGTTCGCCAACCCCGAGAGGGTCCGCGGCATCCTGACGGGCGCCGGCTACACCGCCATCGACGTTGCGCGGCACGACGTCAGCATGCGGATCTGCGGCCCAGGCGAGACCGGGCAGGCGGTGCGCTTCGCGGTTGAGAACGGGCCAGTCGGACGGGCCATGGCGGGCGCCGCGCCGGACGCGCGCGTTGCCGCAGAGCAGGCCATTGCTGCGGAGTTCCGTCGGATTGAGGGGACTGGCGGTATCGAACTGCCGGGCAGCGTGTGGCTTGTCTCGGCGCGAAGCTGAGCCCTGTTAGCCAATTTTACTATTCCTATTGTGCGGGGGAGCATGCGGCCGCGAATTTTCGCAAGCGCAGAGTAAAGTTTGCGTGACAGCTTGATCTTTTGATCTACGTCAATGCGGGCGGGAACCAATTGGCTAAGGTTGCAGCGCGCCGCGCCGCTCGACGCGACGACGCCGTTTGGAGACCATTACATGCCGTTCGACGGGACCAGCCTGCCTTCCCACCCCCCAGAATCCTCCGCTGAATTACTGGCGACGGCCGACCGCGTCCGTAGGCACGTCTGGATGTTTACGGGGGACCTTGCAGAGAGGCGGCTCGAACAACTTGCTGATGAACTGGAGGCCAAGGCACATCAGATCGGCAGGCCGCGCATTTAGGCGTGGCGCGCATATGATAGGTCTAGCCCGTTCGCCATAAGGCCCATGGTTCCCTCAGGTACGGTGAGGCAGCCACGAGGGTGGTTCGATTTGCACGCGTGGGTTGCTCGAACAAACCCACGGGCCGACCAGCCCTGAGCAGCCGGTTCGCCACGTCAGGCGATAGTGTTTCCGGCGCGCCCAACCGCGCGGACCGTTCGGCTGTATCCTTCTGGTTCGCCAAAGCTCCTGACTTTCTCTGCATTGATGGCGATCGGCCGTTCCGGCTGATCATGATCACTTTAAGCAATTACAGTGTTGGCGATGTCCACACGCTCGCGGGTTTGGTCTAGTGGATGACTTCCGCCGGCGCCAAGAGCATTCCCGGGCTATTGGGCCTGTGATCTATATTAATTCGATATCAAACTGAACTGGCGCATGCACACGCTGTTGGCGCACCCGCAATTCTCCTATTGTTTTACTACCGAAATATGATAGTTTGATTTTGCGTGCGGGTCGAATCTCAATCTTGATACTTGCATTCACGGGAACGTGACAGCACACTCACGAATGCGTGAATGATCGCTCGCTCCTCCGAAGAACTGGAAGTTCCAATGCACAAGCTGCGGATCACCCCAAATCGCCCGATTGGTCTCGCTTTCGATATCGCCGATCTCATGGTCCTCGAGAGCTGGTCCGAAACCCACAACATACGGATGGTCGTCGAACTGGACCATTGCGTCGAGGATGAGGAGTACGAGGAGGTCATCGCGTTCTATGCCAAGGACAGCCCTCTCAGGCGATGGATCCTCTGGCGCTCTGCCACCGACATCGTCGTGCAGCGACTGATCGGTCGCACCTGTCGCTTCGGTTCGGTCGCTGAGGCGCTGGACAGCCTGCCCGTGATGCGGCCAGACCGTCAGAAGCGCGGCCCCCGTGCACCCAAGCGGAACGAAAGCCGGCGTCGTTCAACAGGCCGTTCCGTGACGCCATGCCAAGCCTAGCATGCGACGGCGCTTCGCCTGGCAACGCATCGCTGTCCAAACGGTAGATGCCGATGCCTTCCAAGTCGGCGTGTGAGCGCCTCCGCCTGCCACTGACCAGTACCACATCGGACGAAGAGTAATGTCCATAGCGCCATGCCGACTTGTGCCTACCATGTTTCGATACCGAATGTATCCTTGCAGGAATTTGCAGATGAGGCCCGGCAACATCTGTCATGAATAAATAAAGCAAACGAACCGCGATTCCCGTGCGGGAAAGTCGCGCCACAGTTGTAGGAATATAGTCTTATGGCCAACTTCTCAGTATCCGCCACCAGTGGCTTCGCCGCCCCCAACGGACAGCCGTGGACCATGCGCGGCCTGAATGCGGGCGTGCAGGATGCACTGCAAGGCTTCGCCAATGTCCTGACCGATT
>DATMND010000105.1:0-8065 GCA_035569235.1 Acetobacteraceae bacterium
TGCGGATGCCGCGCCAAAGCATTTGGGACTCTCGGCATACTCCTGGGACTCCCATGCCACGCCAAGAGCATGTCGACCTGCCTAGAGTGCTTTACACGACTCCGATAAGTCGTATACGGCATCGGCCGAAATGCAACGGCCGATAGAGCGTGACGTGCATGCCAGGAGTACGCGGGGTCGTTCCTGAGTCGGAACTCGAGGGACCCAGTTGGGTGATGCACGTATCAGGCTGATCGTGGGGGAGACCGTGCGCAGCTCCAGTCTTGTTGGCGGTGCCTTGGCGGCTGTGATGCTGGCGGGCCCCGCCTTGGCACAGCAGCCGACCATCGAGGAGCTGATGCGGAAGATCGACGCATTGCAGCGCCGGGTGGACGAACTTGAAAGCCGTCAGCCGGCGGCTAAACCACCGGCCACCCAGCCGCATCGCAATGCGGCCGCTCCAGTGGCGGCGGCGAAGCCCGCGCCACCGGTCGCTGCCAGCCCAGGTCCCACGCCACTGGCGGTCGCCGCTGCACCACCCCCGCCCGCAACGGCCGTGGCAAAAACCGAGGCCACGACATCACCCTTCGATGCGACCGTTCCCGGCCTGTTGCCGCCGGAGCCAATGGGCAACCAGTTCGAGAACGAGGACGCATTGCGGTCCGATCTGCCGGGCCTCGCCATCCGCATACCCGGCACCGACAGCCAGTTGCGCGTTTACGGATTCGCAAAGCTCTCGGCGTGGACCGATCTCAACGGCCGCAACCAGACCGATGCGCCGACGGCGCAGACCATACCGCTGAACAACAGCCCCGCCGACATGCAGGGCGGCGACTTCGGCATGACGGCGCGCTTCAGCCGGATCGGCATGGACTCCCGCACGCTGACCGGATGGGGCACCCTCGAAGTTCGCATCGAGGGCGATTTCGGCGGCGGCACGGCGACTTCCAGCAACGCCGTCTTCCGCCTCCGGCAGGCCTGGGCCGAGCTCGGCAACGAGCAGTTCCGCGTCCTGATCGGCCAGGCCAACAGTCTCTGGAACGAGGGCATCTTCGAGACGATCATCGACGCGACCAACCTCAACCAGTCCTTCATCCGCCAGGCCCAGATCCGCGCGACCGCCTTGTTGGCCCCCGGCCTGACCGGCCAGATCTCGCTCGAGTCGCCGGATACGCAGTTCACCTCGGCTTCCGGCGTGTTCACTACGGATTCCACCTTCAACGGGGGCGCAACCCCGGCATTTGATTCCGCTCCCGACCTGCTCGGCCGGCTGACGTATCGCGACAACGGACTTGTGGTGGACATGCGCGGCATGGTGCGGGAACTCAGCGTTCGCACATCGGGCACCGCGGCCGCGCCGCCGGGGCTGACCCGGAACGCCGCCGGCTGGGGCCTTGCGCTGCATGCGAGCCTGCTGATGCGATGGCTGTCGGAGGCGTTCGGTCCCGACCAGCTGATCGGCATGGTCTATTACGGCCAGGGCATCGGGCGTTATTTCGCAGGCAACACCTCGGGCCAGGATGCTCTGTCGAACCTCGGCCTGCCAGGGATCACCAGCTTCAGTCTGAACCCACTGCCGACCTATGGGGCAATTGCGGCCTACCGCCGATTCTGGACGACCCAGCTGCGCAGCAATGTCTCTTACGCATATTCGCGCGAAGACTACCCGTCCTATGCGCTGAACTTCACGCCGGGCTCGGCGTCGGCGCTGGGGTTGAACCGGGACATGCAACAGGTCTTCGTCAACCTGATCTGGAGTCCGTTCGCGGAAATCCGCGATGGAGTCTTCGGCAGCGGCTGGCTCGACGTCGGGGCGGAATATGTCTTCACCCGACGCGACCTGTTCGGCGGCTCGACAGCGGCGGGTACGGCGGGCTCTGGCCTCGGGATCGCAAATCGCATCCTGGCAGCGGCGGTCGCACGGTTTTGAGGGTGCCGGTGCGGGATCGCCGCGAGGCCCGGCCGGGCTTGTCATCGAGGCGACTGCACTGGCCATCCTGGTATATTCGAGAGAAACTACGTGAGCATGTCGCCGGGTACCCAAAATGGGTGAGCCACCAGGCCCGCCTTCAAAATGAACCAACCGCACAACATGCCTGGCGGGTTGTCGGAGGGGACGGCCAATGAGTCAAACCAATGCAGCAAACAAGACCTTTCTGCAAAAGCTGCTCGACGGCGTCGAGATCGTCGGCAACAAGGTTCCGCACCCAGCTGTCATTTTCCTGCTGATGTCAGCCATCGTCATCGTGCTGTCGCATATCTTTTATCTGCTCGGAACAAGCGTCACCTATCAGGTCATCGATCTGCAAACCCATAAGGCCGTCGAAGCGACAGCGGTCGTCAACAGCCTTCTGACGGTGCCGGGAATCCGCTTCATCATCACGTCGGTCGTCAGCAATTTCCTGGGCTTTGGCCCGGTCGGCATCATTCTCGTGGCCATGGTGGGCGTGGGGCTGGCCGAAGAGGCCGGTCTGATCGGTGCGCTGATCCGCAAGATCGTGATCGTGGCGCCGCGCAGGGCGATCACCTTCATCATCGTTGCGATGGGCGTGCTGTCCAGCGTCGCGTCCGACGCCGGTTACCTGGTTTTGATTCCGTTGGGCGCCGCCGCCTTCCTCAGTCTGGGTAGGCACCCGATTGCGGGACTGGCGGCGGCATTCGCGGGCGTTGCCGCAGTGTTCGGCGTGAACCTGATCATCACACCGGTCGACGGCGTGCTGACCGAAATCACCAACGACGCCGTCCACCTGCTTAATCCGGGAACTTCGATCTACGTGACAGCGAACCTGTACTTTTCCATCGTGTCGAGCATTCTGCTCTGCATCGTCTGCACCGTGATCACGGAGCGGGTGGTCGAGCCTCGGCTTGGCGAATACCATGGAGAACGCCCGACCGAGGATAGCACGGGAACATCCGTCGAAGAAGCGCGGGGATTGCGGTTCTCGCTCTATGGGCTGATCGGCATCGCGATCGTAATAGCGTTGCTGGCGCTGCCTCCGGGCTCTCCGCTGCGCAATGCCGAGACGGGCGCACTGATCGGCGACTCCCCCCTGATGAACAGCCTGATCGTTCTGATCATGTTGCTGTTCCTCGTCACCGGGTTTGCCTACGGCAAAGGCGCCGGAACGATCAACAGTCTGACGGAAGCGATCGCCGCGATCACCAAGACCTTTGCCGGCCTCGGTGGCCTGCTGTTCCTGTTTTTGGTGATCAGCCAATTCCTCGCCCACTTCAACTACAGCAATCTCGCGACAATCGCCGCCGTCCGGCTGGCCGATGTGATCGAGAATGCAAACCTCGGATCACTGCCGTTGCTGATCGTCTTCGTCGTGATCACCGCCGTGGTGGATCTGATCATCCCCGCCGCAATCGCCAAATGGGCCATTCTCGCGCCGATCTTCGTGCCGCTGTTTCTGAAGCTGAGCGTCGGTCCGGAGGTCGTGCTGGCTGCCTACCGGGTCGGGGACTCGCCGGCGAATGTCATTACACCATTGATGGCCTATTTTGGCATGATCGTCATATTTGCCCAGAAATACGACAAGGAAGCGGGTGTTGGTACCGTCGTGGCGATGATGCTGCCCTATGCTGCCATACTGTATGTCGTGTGGACTGTGTTCCTGGTTCTTTGGTATCTGCTTGGAATCCCCCTTGGCGTGTAGCGACAGGCCGCGAAGGGGAGCCAGTCTGTTTGGTACCACTCGATTAGCCGGCGTCTGGCGCGGCGAGGAAGGATCGCGATGACGCGCATGGAGCGGGCAGCATGAGCCACATCATGATCACCTTCGCGATTGTTGTCGCGATCGTTGTTCTGTTTGTGGGGAATTGGGTTCCTGTCGTGCTCGTGGCACTCGGCACGGCGCTCGCGCTGTATTTTACCGGTGTGCTCAATCTCACGGAGGCGCTCGGCGGACTGGGCGATCCGGCCGTCATCTTCATCGCGTCGCTGTTCGTTGTCAGTGCGGGTCTCGACGCGACCGGCGTGACGGCATGGGCCGGACAGGGATTGATCGCCCGCGCGGGACAGAGTCGCGTTCGGCTGCTCGTCCTCATGATGACCCTGGTGGGCGTGCTCACCGCGCTGATCAGCGTCAACGGAGCGGTCGCGGCGCTGCTGCCGGTGGTTGTCGTGATGGCAATCCGCCTCGGCCGCGCGCCATCTCAATTGCTTATGCCGCTGGTGTTCGCCGCGCATTCAGGATCGCTGCTCGCACTCACCGGTACGCCGGTGAACGTGCTGGTGTCGGAAGCAGCGACGGAGGCAGGACTGCCGCCTTTCGGTTTCTTCTCGTTTGCGCTTGCCGGCATCCCGCTGATGGTAGGAACAATCCTGATCGTGGTGCTGTTCGGGCAGCGCCTGTTGCCGGAGCGCAGCGGGCGGACGCTGCCGCTTGATCTCAGCAAGCACGCCCGGACTCTTGTCGAGCAGTACCGGCTGGATGATGGGCTGTTCCAACTCGGCTTGCGAGCACGTTCTCCGTATGTCGGTGCATCGCCAAGTGCTGTCGACCTGACGGACTACGCGGGGCTGTCTTTGGTCGCCATCCAGTCCGGCGACGGCAGCGGACGGCTCCGGCGTCCAATGCTTGCCGAGGGCGACATTCTAATTGTGCGGGGCGACGCGGAAACCGTCGGCGGCCTGGCGTCCGACAAGGTGCTGGCGTTCCGGACGGAGGACGCCCCAACCGATGTCGCGGAGACGCTGTTCAACCGCAGTTCCGGATTGGCGGAGGTCGTGATCCCGCCGCGCTCCGGCATGATCGGACAGTCCGTGTTTCCTGGGATGGTCACGCCGAGCGGCGATCTGGTGATCCTCGCTGTGCAGCGCAGGGACGAGGACCAGGGGCCGGACGAAACCGTTTTGGCAGCCGGCGATACGCTGCTGCTCCAGGGGACCTGGGAGGCGCTGGACGAACATCTCGACGATCCCGATGTGCTGGTTGTCGATTCGCCGGAAGTTGTGCGTCGGCAGGCGGTTCCCATGGGCATAGGGGCGAAGTCGGCGATTGCCGTGCTGCTCGGCATGGTGCTGCTGCTGGCGACCGGCGTGGTGCCATCGGCGATCGCAGGACTGGTCGCTGCCTGCGCGATGGTTCTGGTGCGGGTGGTCACCGTCGAGCAGGCCTACCGTTCCATCAACTGGACCACGGTTATTCTGGTCGGCGCCATGATCCCGCTGTCCACCGCCATGTCCAAAAGTGGCGCGGCGAATCTGATGGCGGAGACGCTGGTGCATCTGGTCGGCGACGCGGGTCCCTATGCGCTGCTCGCCGGGCTGTTCGTGCTGACGGCGATCCTTGGTCAGCTCATCAGCAACACGGCGACAGCGCTGATCATCATCCCGATCGCGGTGGCGGCTGCGCATGAGATCGGCGTGTCCCCACGACCCGTGTTGATGAGTGTCACGGTTGCATCGGCGGCCGCGTTCCTTACGCCCGTCGCAACACCGGTCAACCTGATGGTTATGGGCCCAGGCGGCTACCGTTTCGGAGACTACTGGAAGCTCGGGCTGCCGCTGCTGTTGCTGTTCTTCGTGGTCGCCGAGTTCGTCGTCCCGATATTTTGGAGTTTCTGAAAGGCAGGTGGTTGTGATCAGCATGTCCCAGACTGTTGCCTGTTCCTGCCATGCCGTCGGGCCGCGTCGGCATGAATTGCAACGGCGGGGTTTCCTGCGTCTGGCGACGGCTGCCGGCGCTGGTCTCGCGCTGGCTCCCGTGGTCGGCTGGGCGCAGGGCAAGGACTACCGTGCCATGCTGCTGTCCTGCGTTGACCCGCGCACCCAGACACCGATCGCCACATGGATGAACGCGCCCGCTGCGGGCAGCCATGCCATCGGCCTCGATGGCAAATACAGCCAGTTCACTGTCGCCGGCGCGGCGGTTGGTATCGTTGCGCCAGCATTCGCAGGGTGGGAGGCGACGTTCTGGGACAACATCGGTGCTTCGATCCAGTTGCACGGAATCACCGCCCTGATCGCGGTCGATCACGGCAATTGCGGAGCGCTTGGAATCGCTTATGGCCAGCGAGTGCTGGACGACCCGAAGCTGGAACTGGCAGCGCACTTGGCCGACGCCAAAAGGCTGAAGGAGGAACTCGCAGTTCGGCATCCGGATCTGGACTATCAGGCGTGGTTCGTGGATCGCGACTCCAATGGCTGGTTCAACCAATGGAAGACCCTGGTGGCCGGCCCGGAGATCAATTGAGGCGGTGGGTCTGGCTCCAACGTGGTTTGCGCGGCACGGCATTCCCGCCGCGCCACCGCCGGCGTGCCCGCACTATCGTGCGGCCTCGCAGCCCTGATTGCATTTCCTGGGATGGCAGCAGCCGGCTCGGCGCGGGACTACCTCAACGCACCGATCGACACATGGCTCACGTTCTACAATGTTGGCTACGCCACGGCCGTGACGCCCGAGGACGGCATGGACCTGACGTCGAGCATTCGCTCCAATGTCCTTTCGCAGTCGATCGTCATCACGCGAACCATGGACTATTGGGGACGTACGGGCGGGCTCTCGGTCATCCTTCCCTATCGCTACCTGAACTCGAGTTCCGACGCCTTCAATGCCTCAAATCAGGGGATTTCGGATGTCGGCTTTCTTTGGCAGATGAATATATTCGGTGGGCCGGCACTCACGCGGGAGCAGTTCCAGTCCTTTGTCCCACAGACCTTCGCGAGCTTTCATTTTGCCGTAAGCACGCCACTCGGGAAATATGATCCGACGAACCCGCTCAACCCTAGTGCGAACCGCTGGACGCTCGCGCCCACGGTCAACTACAGCTACACGCCTGACCAGGGTTGGACGTGGCTCGAAGTTTATCTGTCGACCGCGGTGTTCACCAACAATGGCGACTTCCGTGTGGGCGGCGCATCCAGCCTCACCCAGAAGCCGCTGTTCAGGGCCGAGGGGCACGCCAGCCGCAATCTGACCCCGATACTGTGGGTTTCGGCGGACGCCTATTACAATGTCGGCGGTGAGACCCGCATCGATGGCGCAGCGCAGGGCAACGCCGCCGACACGCTGCGTCTCGGCGTGGGCATGGGCGTGACGGCCTGGCGGGGCGGCGATATCGTTCTCAACTACGAGCGGGTAGTCGCCAAACCCGCGAACGAACCAGATGCGCAAGCCATCCGAATGACCATCCGACAGGTTTGGTAGCGCCCGACCTGATATGTCGCTCAAGTCGACCGGGTAAACCCGATATTGTCATCGATGACGGCATTCGGCCCGATCGGTACCTGTCCGGGATTTGGGACGTCGAGCTTGACGAACTCGATCTTGTCCTTCCACACCTTGCGCAGGAAGTCCTCGAACACCTGGATCGTAAGTTGCTCACCAGGGCAACGCCGATAGCCGAAACCGAACGGAGCGAACCCTGCATAGTCGACGACCGGCAATGGCTTGCCGTCAACGACGCCAAAGACGGTGCCGAACCCACTGTTGACCAGATCCGCCTTCCGACCGTCGGCGACATGGAAGGGCGAACTGTCGAAGGGACACCGGGCAAAACCGATCTGCTGGCATTTGGCTTCGTCGATCTGGCTGCTCGTCGGCACGGTCCGATAGCGATCAGGGTCGAACTGCTGCGGGTTGCGCCAGTGTATGGGATCAACGCTGGTCGAGGTGTGCGGGGTGGCGATGTAGCCGTGTCGCTGGAAGCGGGCGTCCAATGTCGCATACGGAGATGCGCCGTATGCCGACTGCCTGGCGTCCTCAACCGCTGAGATGCTGCCGCCATTTGGGGATATCGTGCGGAACAACTCCATCACGAACAGCTCGAGCGGTGTGAACGGCGCGCCGTTGGCGTTGTCGGGGGCACCACCCATGGTATTGATGAATGATGCGCGCACATCCGCATCGCCGCCGTACCTGCTCAGGCGCGACATGATGCCGTGGATCGTGTTGCCCCACTGGCTCAGCGCCACGAAATTGTGGAAGCATTCGAACACGATGTCCTTGCGGCTGAAATGTTCGCCAGTCCCCGCATTCTTGAGCCAGTAGTAGGCCATGGTCTTCTCGGGATTGGGCGTGCGTCCGCTCGCGATATCCGCGACCTTCTCGTCGATCCAACCCTTCAGCAGATCGAGCAA
>DATMND010000106.1:0-2003 GCA_035569235.1 Acetobacteraceae bacterium
TTCGCCGTCCTGCCGGTCCAATGCACCTGGAGGCGTCTGGGAAGGAAGGCGGGATGACCGAAACTGGCGACACCGCACTGCTGGAGGACCTCCGCCGCGGCAGCCGTTCCGCCGCGGCGGAGGTGGTACAGCGGCACAATCGGGGCCTCTGGCGCATCGCGCGCGGCATTCTGGGCAATGACTCCGATGCCGAGGAGGCGGTGCAGGACGCGTATGTCCGCGCCTTCACCTCGCTCGATGCGTTCCGCGGCGATGCGAGCCTCGGCACCTGGCTCGCGCGCATTGTCATCAACGAGGCGCTGCGCCGTGCCGAACGCCACCGGCCGACTGTCGATTTAGCAGAGCTGGCCGAGCGGCTTCCTCCCGACCATGCGGGCTCGGCGACGATGGCGTCGCCGGCCGGTCCGGAGCAGGCGGCGGCACGGGCCGAAGTCCGCCGCATCCTGGAAAGTGCGGTTGATGCGCTGCCGACGGAGTTCCGCGCGGTGTTCATGATGCGCGTCGTCGAACAGATGAGCATCGAGGAGACCGCCGGCCTGCTGGGCATTCCTCAGGCCACGGTGAAGACCCGGCTGCACCGCGCCAACGAGCGCCTGCGCACGGCCCTCGGCGTCGAATTCGCAGCCATCCTGGAGGATTCATTCCCGTTCGGCGGCGCACGCTGCGAACGCATGACGCAGACCGTGCTGGCCCGCCTGGCCATCACCCCAACAACCGGAGAGGAGACCAAACCATGATTCGCAGCGCTCTGGCTGCCACGCTCCTGCTTTGCCTGGCGAATGCACCGGCCGGTGCGGCCGATGCCACCCATGCGCCGCCCCCGGCGCCGTACCGCAAGGTGAGCGAACTCGTGAAGCTGCCGGACTTCCTGCCCGGCATCGGCACGCTCTTCGTCGATCCGAAGACGCTGCCCGCCGGTCCGTTCCTCGCCTACGACCATACCGGGCGGCTGGTGAGCACGATCTACATGATCCCGCTCAAGGATATCGACGAGCACACGAAGTTCACCGACCTCGGCGCTGCCGGCCAACCGGTGGACCATGTCGATCTCTACTACAACGCCGGCCATCCCGGCGTCGCGATGCCGCACTATCATGTCGTGCTGTGGCATGTTCCCAAGAGCGACGAAGTTGCCGTCGCGAAATAGCGGATCATGCTGACGCGACGTGCGTTGCTGAGCGCCGGCGGCCTTCTGGCCGCCGGTGTAGCCTGGGCGGATACCGCCGTGGTCGAAATCCACATGCGCAGCGATACCGACGGATCGCGGGTCGGCTACGATCCGGTCGGCCTGTTGATCCAGCCTGGGCAGACGCTGCGCTGGATCTGCGATTCCAACTATCACACGACAGCCGCCTACCACCCTGACAACGCGGACCACTCACTCAGGATCCCGCGCACGGCGAGGCCCTGGTCGTCCGACGTGCTGCAGCCTGGCGAGCACTTCGATGTCACGCTGACCGTGCCGGGCGTCTACGACTACTTCTGTGCCCCGCACGAGCTGGGCGGCATGGTGGGGCGCATCGTCGTCGGTGTTGCAAGCGGCCCCGGCAGCTTGCCGTTCGACTGGTACAAGGGGCGTCCCGAGGCCAAGGATTGGGTGCCGGTTCCCCCGACGGCGAGGACCGTGTTTCCCGCGATCGCCGAGATTGTGCGCCGCAACACCGTTCCCGGAATCAAGATTGCGATGGCCGGGATGCACCACGGGGGCTGAGACGCAATTAGAGACAGCGAACCCACGGTGCCTTTGGCGGCACCAGGTTGCTGGATACCGAAGGAGAAATCATCATCAGGAGGAGCAGGTCATGTCCGGGTTCACCTCTTCGACGCTAGCCACTGCTGCTGCGATCCTGCTTTTGTCCATCCCGCACGGACAGGCGGAGAATAGTGCCGGCGGAAACGACGGAAAATCCATCTTTCGATTCGACACGTTTGGTGATGAGCAGCTATGGACCGATACGCTGCAGATGCAGAATGTCATCAATAACGTCAGCCCGAAGACGGCC
>DATMND010000107.1:0-5368 GCA_035569235.1 Acetobacteraceae bacterium
CTCACGGCGTACGGCGGTTCGGCGCCCATGCGGTCCAGAACCGCGGCTCGTATTTTCATGATGTCCTCCCTAGGCCGGTTCGACCAGCGATCCTTCGGCGTGCGATGGCGGGACGCGCGCGCGCAACTCGTCCACCAGCACGCGGGTGTTTTCCGTGTAGTCGATCGGCACTGCGACCAGGTGCACGCCGCCACCCTGGAAGGCGGCTTCCAGCGCCGGGATCAGGTCCTCCGTCGCCTCCACGCGGGTACCGTTCGCGCCGTAGCTCTCGGCGTACTTCACAAAGTTCGGGTTGCCGAAGGTCAGGCCAAAATCGGGGAAGTCGTCCACTGCCTGCTTCCACCGGATCATGCCGTAAGCGCCGTCGTCCAGGATCAGCACGACCAGATTGAGTTTCAACCGGACCGCCGTCTCCAGCTCCTGGCTGTTCATCATGAAGCCGCCGTCACCGCACACCGCTAGCACCCGGCGTTCCGGATACATCATGGCGGCCATCATCGCCGATGGCAGTCCGGCGCCCATCGTCGCCAGCGCATTGTCCAGCAGCAGCGTGTTCGCGACGTAGGTGCGGTAGTTGCGGGCGAACCAGATCTTGTACATGCCGTTGTCCAGCGCCACGATACCATCCGGAGGGATGACCTTGCGCACGTCATGCACGATGCGCTGCGGCGTGGGCGGCCAGCGATCCTCGGTCGCACGGTCGGTGATCCGCGCCAAAATGCTTTCGCGCAGGGAAAGCAACGCGCCGGCGTGGTGCAGCCTGCCCTCGACGCGGTCAGCCAGCAGTTCCAGGCTGGGACCGACATCGCCCACCACCTCGGCATGCGGGAAATACACCTGGTCGACGTTGGCCGGCGTGTAGCTGACGTGGATCACCCGCGGGCCGTTCGGACCCATGATGAACGGCGGCTTCTCGATGGTGTCGTGGCCGATGGCGATGATCAGGTCGGCGCGGTCGACGGCCTCGTGCACGTAGTCACGTTCGGACAGCGCCGCGGTACCCGTGTAAAGGTTCGCGCCGCTCGGCACGGTGCCCTTGCCCATCTGCGTGGTGAAGAACGGGATCTGCAAGCGCCGTACAAAGCCCGCCAGGCCGGAGGTCGAGCGGGGGCGCGAAGCTGCGGCGCCCAGCATGATCAGCGGGCGCCTGGCCGCCAGGATCATCTCCGCCGCGCGGTCCAATGCCGCGCGGTGTGCCACCGGGATTTCGATCGAATGGACCGGAACTGGCAGCAGGTCCGGGCACTCCTCGCCCGCCACGTCCTCCGGCAATTCCAGCAACACGGGGCCGGGCCGCTCTTCCATGGCGACGCGGAAGGCGTCGCGCACCAATGTCGGGATGCTGGCGGCGCTGGCGACCTGGCGGGACAGCTTGGTCAGCGGTTTGAATGCTCCGACCACGTCCACGATCTGGAAGCGCGCCTGGCGGCTGGTGTGGATCGCCTTTTGCCCGGTGATCATCACCATCGGCATCGCGCCCAGCAGGGCATAGGCGGCACCAGTGGTCAGGTTCAGCGCACCCGGGCCCAAGGTCGTGATGCACACGCCGGGCTTGCCGGTGAGCCGGCCATAGGTCGCGGCCATGAAGGCCGCAGCCTGCTCATGCCGGGTCAGGATCAACTTGATGGAGGAGCCGCGCAGGCTCTCGACCACGTCGAGGTTCTCCTCCCCAGGAACGCCGAGGATGCGGTCCACGCCCTCGTTCTCGAGCGCGGCGACAAGCAGATCGGAGCCCTTGGTCATTTCTGTCACCTTCTAAACATTGGCCGCGACGCGGCGGACGACCGCCTGCGCGAAATCTTGGGTGGACGCAGTGCCGCCGAGGTCTTTGGTGCGGACCTTGTCCTCGTTCAGTACCGCGTCGATCGCCTCACGCAGTCGCCGCGCCATGACCGTGAGACCCACATGGTCCAGCATCAGCCCGGCGGCGAGGAGCAGCGCTGTGGGGTTGGCCACGCCTTTGCCTGCGATATCCGGTGCAGAGCCGTGAACGGCTTCGAAAATGGCCGCCTTTTCGCCGATGTTGGCGCCGGGGGCCGCTCCCAGGCCACCCACCAGCCCCGCGATCAGGTCGGAGAGGATGTCACCGAACAGGTTTGTCGTCACGATCACGTCGAACTGCCAGGGGTTCAGCACCAGCTGCATTGCACAAGCGTCGACGATCCGATCGTCGCAGGTGATCCTGCCCTCGTAATCCATCGCCACCTCGCGCGCTGCTTCCAGGAACACGCCGGTCAAAGCCTTCAACACGTTGGCCTTGTGAACGATCGTTACATTCTTGCGCCCGAGCTTCACGGCGTGCTCGAAGGCAAAGCGCGCGATGCGTCGGCAGCCTTCACGGGTATTCACGCCCGACGAAATCGCCACCGCGTGCGGGTCGTCGCCGACCGGGATGTAGTGCTCGAAGGCGACATAGAGGCCCTCGAGGTTCTCGCGGACCAGTATCAGGTCGATATCCTCGAACCGGCCACCCGGAATGAGCGTGTGAGCGGGCCGCAGGTTGGCATAGAGATTGAATTCCTCCCGCAGGCGCACGTTGATGGAGCGGAATCCACCGCCCACTGGCGTGGTCAGCGGCCCCTTCAGCGCCAGCCTGGTGCGCCGAACGCTGTCCAGAAGGGCGCCGGGCAAGGGGTCGCCGGCCGCCTCGACGCCCGCAAGGCCGCCCGCCTGCACGTCCCAGACGAAAGGGGCGCCCAGCGCATGAAGCACGGAAACCGCCGCGTCGGTGATCTCGGGTCCGATACCGTCGCCGGGGATCAGCGTCGCCTCGATCGCACCGCCATTGTGCTGACTGTCGGTCATACGGTCCGCTCCAATCCTGTTCCGGTTTCAAACTCATGCATCGTCCTATGGACGGGTCTGGGCGAAGTCGCTCACTTCTGAGCCGCTGCGCCCACGGTCCCCATCGGCTCCATGCCGCTATCCAAGATGGCGGGAGCAGCTGCCGTCGAGGTGAGGAACTGGATCAGCGCGCGCGCGGCTTCCGGTTCGCGACTTCCCGCGGCCACACCGGCTGAGAACACGGTGATCTGCTGCACTTCAGGCGGCAGCGGCCCGACCAAGACGATGCCCGCGATAGGCTTCAATTCGCTGATCTGCTGGAAGCCGATCTCGGCTTCGCCACGCGCCACCACCGCACCGACCGGTTCGGCGGGGATCATCCGGGCTTTGCCGGCCATCTGCTCCGCGATGCCCATGCGTTTGAACATCTCATCGCGAATATACACGCCACTCGCGCTGTCCGAATACGCGATCGAATTGGCGGCCAGCAGCGCATGCCGCAACGCATCCACGGAGCTTATGTCCGGCTTGGACGCACCAGCCCGCACCACGACGCCTATGCCCGAGCGGGCAAGGTCGGAGCGGCTGTCCGCGGCCACCTTGCCTTGCTCGACCAATTGGCCGAGCGCGTATCCGACCATGATGAGCACATCGATCGGCTCGCCGCGTGCGAGCCGGGCGGGGACCGCATCCACGGTGGTGCCCATTGAAGGCCCCCATGCCGTAATCAGGGTATGGCCGGTCTGGCGCTCAAACTCGGGGCCAAGTACGCGGTAGGCGGCGGCGAAGCCACCGGAGCTGACCACTCTGACCTCGGCCGCTTGCACCGCGCAGGCCATGAGGACAATGCCCGCAAGGCCGAGCGCGGTAGCGCGGGTCATGATCGGTTGCGGTTTCACGAACCATCTCCCTCGGAAGGATTTGTGCTTCAGAAAGAGGCTGAACCGGCCACCCGGTGGCCGTGCAAACGCGACAACGAACATCTAGGCGGACAGGCCGCCGCCGGCCGTGACAACCCGGGCCGATCGCTCGCGATACACCACCAGCGTTGCCACCAAACCGCAGGCGCCGCCAAACGACATCCAGAACGCAGGCGCCGCACTGTTGCCGGCTGCCTCGATGAGCCACGTCGAGACGAGCGGCGTGAAGCCACCGAACAGGGCGGTCGCGAGCGAGTAGGCGAGCGAGAACCCAGCGGTACGGACGCTGACCGGCACGATCTCCGTCAATGCGACCACCATCGCCCCGTTGTAGCTGCCGTACAGGAAAGACAGCCAGAGCAGCACCAGCAGCATGTGAAGGAAGGTCGCGTTACCCACCAGCCACGAGAGCGCCGGATAGGCGGTCAGCACGGTCAGCGCCGAGAACACCAGCAGCAAGGGTTTGCGCCCGAGACGGTCCGATAGCGCTCCCATCACCGGCAGCCAGATGAAGTTGGACAGGCCCACGCAGAACGTGACGAGCAGGCTCTCGGTGTCGGTGAGCTTGAGCACGTTCTTGCCGAAGGTCGGTGTATAGACGGTGATGGTGTAGAACGAGATGGTGGTCATCACCACCAGCAGCATCCCGAGCAGCACGATCCTCCAGTTCTGCGCGAGCGAGGCGAAGATCTCAGGCATCGAGGGATGATGCTTGCGTTCCAGGAATTCCTCGGTCTCCTCCAGCGAGCGTCGGATGTAGAAGAGGAAGGGCACGATCATGCAGCCGATGAAGAACGGCACCCGCCAACCCCAGGCCGCCACGTCGGCTGGCATCAAGGCCAGGTTCAACACGTAACCAATCACGGCCGCGAACATGATGGCGACCTGCTGGCTGCCGGATTGCCAGGAGACGTAAAAGCCCTTGTTGCCCGGCGTCGCCATCTCGGAGAGGTAGACGGAGACCCCGCCCAGCTCGACGCCTGCCGAGAAGCCCTGCAACAGGCGTCCGATCAGCACCAGGAACGGCGCCAACAAGCCGATGGTCGCGTAGCCCGGCACGAAGGCGATTAGGATCGTGCCGCAGGCCATGATGCACAGGGTCATGATCAAGCCCTTGCGGCGGCCGATTTGGTCTACGTAGGCGCCGAGCAGGATGGCGCCGAGCGGGCGCATCAGGAAGCCGGCGCCAAATGTCATGAAGGTCAGCATGAGCGAGGCGAAATCGCTGCCGGCAGGGAAGAACGCCTTCGAGATGTAGGTCGCATAGAATCCGAAGAGGAAGAAATCGAACATCTCGAGGAAATTGCCGCTCGTCACCCGCAGCACCGTGGCGATTTTCGATCTGGATTCCCTGTCCTGCATTGCAACCTCCTCCATCATTTTATTAGGAGCCGGAATCAGGCTTGGCTTTCGTACATTAGCCGCGGCGCCCGCTGATGTCACCCGGTTCTGCTTCTGCCAGGAGGCGAATGCGATCAGGTTCACTTCGTCGGTGGGCGGATAGAGGCCCAGGGTTGAGGTCCGCTCGCGCCGGCATCGCAGCGTATAGGCCTTCCCCACCATGCTGCCGCCGGTGAGCGGGTCAGCGGGTGCATGTCCTGCACCATCTCGTTACGAAGGCCGATCTTATACAGCGTGCCAGCCGGCGTCGCCGTGCTGACGCC
>DATMND010000108.1:0-10251 GCA_035569235.1 Acetobacteraceae bacterium
CACCGAGATGGGATTCGTCCTCCCGCCGGTGCGCATCCAGGACAACATGCAACTCGGCGCGGATGCCTACTCGATCCGGATCAAGGAGATCGAAGCCGGCATCGGTGTGTTGCGCCCCACCATGCTGCTGGCAATGGACCCCAAGGGGAACATGCCGGACGTGCCCGGCGAGCAGACGCACGAGCCGGCTTTTGGCCTGCCAGCAATGTGGATCGATGCGGCCGCAAAGGAGGAAGCGCTGTTCCGCGGCTGCACGGTCGTCGATCCCCCAGCGTGCTGACCACTCACGTGACCGAGGTGGTGCGCGAGAACATGGCGGAGCTGCTGTCCTATACCGAGACGCAGAAGCTGCTCGACGAACTGCCGCGCGAGCAGCAGAAACTGGTCGCGGATCTGATCCCGTCGCAGATCACCACCGGGGGCGTGGAACGCGTGCTCCAGGCATTGCTCGCCGAACGGATTTCTATCCGGGATCTGGCGACGATCCTGGAGGCCGTCCAGGAGGCCTGCGGCGGCGCGGGCCGTGCCATTCCCCTCATCGTCGCGCATGTGCGTGCGCGGCTGGCCCGCCAGATCAGCGACAGTCACACCGGCCCCGGCGGCTACATCCCGCTGGTCACGTTGTCCCCCCAATGGGAGGCGGAATTCGCCGAGGCACTGACGGGCCCGGCGGAGGATCGCCAACTCGCGATGGCTCCCAGCCGGTTGCAGGAGTTCATGGAACGGCTGCGCAACACTTTCGACACGGCGGGCGCTGCCGGCGAGGCGCCCGTGCTGCTGACATCCGGCGGCATCCGCAGCCACGTGCGCGCCATTGTCGAACGCATTCGCCCGACGACGCCGGTACTGGCGCAAGCGGAGATCTACCCGCGGGCACGAATCCGTACGGTGGGGACGATCTGATGGCCCACAGTGCACCATGCGCCTGAAGCTCTACCGTTCCCGGGGCATGGCCGATGCGATGGCGCAGGTGCGCGCCGATCTGGGTGAAGACGCGCTGATCCTCGCCACTCGCCGCGTTGGCGACGGTGTGGAAGTTACCGCCGCGCTTGAGCCGGATGAAGCCCCGCCACCGCCACTGCTGGCGCCACCCAATCCAGCCGTTCTGGCTGCGCTCGAATTCCACGCGGTGCCCGCTTGGCTGCGCGCGGACTTGGAGCACGGCGATCTCGAGGCAGCCCTGGCCGGAACGCTGCCGTTCGCGGCATTGCCTCTGGGCATGAACGAACGGCCCCTGCTGTTGATTGGCCCGCCAGGCGCCGGCAAGACCCTGACAGTGACCCGCCTCGCGACACGGCTGGTGATCGCCGGCGCCGCACCCATGGTGATAACCGCCGATGGCAAGCGCGCCGGTGCCACGGAGCAGCTTGCCGCGTTCACCAGACTGCTTGGCATCAACCTGATCGTCGCGTGTCATCCCGTCACACTTGGCCGAGCCCTCCTGCACCGAGAGCATGCGGCACCCGTGCTGATCGACACGCCAGGTTGCGATCCGTTCGATCCGGCGCAGCTCGAAGAACTGACGGCGCTGGCCACGACGACCGACGCGGTCATCGTGCTGGTATTGCCAGGAGGCCTCGATCCCGCCGAGGCGGCCGACCTGGCGGTCGCGTTTGGCGCGGCGGGCGCCAGCCTCCTGGTGGCGACACGGCTTGACCTGACGCGCCGCCTCGGCGGCATCCTGGCGGCGTCAGCCAGTGCGCGGCTGGCATTGACCGAAGCAGGCATCGGACCGGATGCCGCCGACGGGCTTCTGCCGATCACCCCGGGCTGGCTCGCCGCGCGCCTTCTCGCACTCCCGCGCATGGAACCCCGCAAATGACCGTCGGCCGCATTGTTGCAGTCGCCTCCGGCAACGGAGGGGTCGGCAAAACCTGGTTCTCCATCACACTGGCGCACGCGCTGGCCCGCCAAGGACAGCGCGTGTTGCTGTTCGATGCGGACCTGGGCCTCGCCAATGTCGATATCCAGTTGGGCCTGACACCGAAGCAGGATTTGGGCGTCGTCGTCGCCGGCCGCGCCACCATGGCGGAAGCAACACTGCACCATGTGGGTGGCGGCTTCGACATCGTCGCAGGGCGGTCCGGTTCCGGCGCCCTGTCGGCACTCGAACCGGCCGCGCTGGAGCGCGTGCTGATCGCATTGGGCCAGGAAGCATTACGCTATGACGCTGTCCTGCTCGATCTCGGTGCCGGCATTGACCGGTCCGTGCGTCGGATGTCGGCCTGGGCCGACACGCTGCTTGTCGTCGCCACTGACGAGCCCACCAGCCTGACCGACGCCTATGCCGTGCTGAAGCTGCACGCGGCTGACCGGCCGGACGGCGACGCCCGCGTGGTGGTCAATCTGGCGGCCACGCGCGCCGCGGGGGAGCGGACATTCGCCACATTGCAGCGCGCCTGCACCACATTCCTCGGCCGCTCGCCACGGCTTGCCGGCGTGATCCGGCGGGATGACCGCGTGCGCGACGCGATCCGGCGCCAGACGCTTATGCTCACGCGTCACCCGGCCTCGCCCGCCGCCGCGGACGTCGAGGCGGCCGCCTCGTCTCTGCTCGCCGCGTAACACTTTGTCGCGCAGACGACACACCATCGCGTCTGTATGACGCTTTGCCTAGGCCGCCTGCCGCCCCACATATCGGCGCGGAGGGGTGCATGCAGCTGATCCGCAGCAGCCGAAGTCGCGACCTGCGCGTGGACTTCTTCCGCGGCCTGGCCCTGTGGTGGATCTATACCGACCATATCCCCGGGGACGTGCTGGGCGATTACAGCCTGCGCAACTTCGCCATGTGTGACGCGACCGAAATCTTCGTGCTGCTGGCCGGGTTCGGTGCCGGTCTGGCCTACGGTTCGGAGATGGACCGGCAAGGCTATCTGTATGCCGCTGCCGATGCATTGCGCCGCGCGTGGACCCTGTACATCGCCCACATCTTCCTTTTCGTCGTCTACACGGCCCAGGTCGCGTATTCGGCCGTCGCGCTTGATCGTGTCTTCTACCTGGAAGAGACGCGGCTCGACGTTCTGGCCGAAGCGCCCTATCGCGCACTGTTGGAGGCGCTGTTGCTGCGCTTTCAGCCCAGCCTGCTGAACATATTGCCGCTCTACGTGGTGTTGCTGCTGATCTTCGCCGCCGTCCTGCCATTGTTGCGCCGACCAGGAGTGCTGCTCGCGGCATCCGTGGCCGGGTACGCCCTGGTGCGGTTCACCGGGGTCAATCTGGAATCGTGGACTGGCGAAGGATGGTACTTCAATCCGCTCGCCTGGCAGCTGTTGTTCGTGATCGGCGCAATTCTGGCCTACGCACCGCCAAAGATGCCGCGACTGCACTGGCCGTTCGACCTGCTTTCCGTTCTGGTGCTCCTGTCGGGGATCGTCGTCATCTGGGTGATCGACATCCATCCGCCCATCCTGGCCCTGATGCCGGCTACAGTGATTCGCTTCATCATCACCGAGGACAAGACCGGCCTGCACCCGTTCCGATTGCTGTCCATCCTGTCGCTCGCCTGGCTGACAGTCCGGCTGGTCCCATTCGACGCGGGGTGGGTGCGCACCCGCCTCGCGGCACCACTGGTGCTGATCGGCCAAAACTCCCTGTCCGTATTCTGCTCCGGCATCTTCTTCGGGTTCTTCGCCCGGTTGGGTCTCGAGGCAGACGACAGCGTGGCGATGCAGGTGGCGGTCAACGTGTTGGGTGCGCTCGCCATGCTCGCGGTCGGCGGGCTCGCGGCATGGTATCGCAGCAAGGGTCGTGCGCCCGCTTCCCGCCAATCGGTCAGCTTGCCCGCGGTCGCGAGGACTGATACCGGGTAAAGCGGAATGCTTCGGTTGGCCTCCTGTCTGCTCGCGAGTGCCCTCGTTGGGTTGCCGCTACCATCCGGAGCGGCCAGCGAGACGGGTGATGTCTGTGGTGCGCCCGCGGAATTCATCACCACCGCTGCCCCACTGGGGCAACTCGCGACGGCCATAGCTGCCGGAGGTCCGGTTGCGGTGCTGGCCGTCGGCTCGGCGACCACCGTCGGCTCGGTGAACACCATGGGCCTGAACACCAGCGGAACCCAGGGAGCGTCGTATCCATGGCACATGACCCGCGCGCTGGAGGCCGCGCTGCCGGGGGTAAAGTTTGCGCTCACGGTGCGCGGCGGACGCGGCATGACAGCCGAGCAGATGCTGCCTTTGCTGGATGAAGCGCTGAAGCACCAGCATTACTCACTGGTGCTTTGGCAGACCGGTACGGTGGAAGCGGTCCGAGGGTTGCGTCCGGACGGCTTGCTGGAGGTACTGCACACCGGCGCGGAGCTCGTCCGCGATGCGGGGGGCGACCTTGTCCTGGTCGACCCTCAGTTCAGCCGGTTTCTGCGTGCCAACACCGATCTCGACCCCTACGAGAGCGTGTTGCAACAGGTCGCCACGATGCCTGGAGCGGCGATTTTCCATCGCTTCGATCTGATGCGCACGTGGGCCAATGATGGGCGGATCGACCTCGAGCACACGCAGAAGGCGGACCGGGACAAGGCCCTGGATGAGTTGAACGAATGCCTGGGCAAGGCTCTCGCCCAGTTCGTGCTCAGCGGGGTTGATGTGGCGAAGAAGTAGGTCATTGCCCGAGGCGCAATAAGTGCGTCGGTCAGCGGTGACATGTCATGTCGCTGTCGTGATCCCAGCACTCTATTCGTCATCCCCGCGAAAGCGGGGACCCAGTTGCGGCCGGGTGACGACAGTGATCACGCCGCGTCCAGTGCAAGCCTGATGTACTTCGCCAGGTCCCCGCGACGATATGGCTTCAGCAGCAGCGGCACATCGGGGCGATCGCTCCCGGGACGGTGGACGTTCGCGTAACCCGACGTGACCAGAGCCTTCAGCCCACCCCTCAGATCGCGCGCCTTGCTGATCAGGTCGAAGCCATTCATTCCGCCTGGCATGACGACATCGCTGAACAGCAGGTCGATCGGTGCGCCGTGCCGGATAATGTTCATCGCCGACGGTCCATCGGCCGCTGTCAGGACACGGTAGCCCAGGTCGCTGATCGCGGTGACGGCGAGTTGCAGCACTTCGGGATTGTCCTCGACCACCAGTACCGTTTCGTTCCCGGTCGGTGGCGAGTTTGTTGGCACGCCCAGGCCGTTCGCCGCCGGCTTCACCATGTCGCAGCGCGGCAGATAGAGGCGAAACGTTGTGCCGGCGCCGCTCTTGGTATCGATGGTGACAGATCCGCCCGATTGCTTGATGAAGCCATAGACCTGACTAAGGCCGAGGCCGGTTCCCTTGCCCACCTCCTTGGTGGTGAAGAACGGCTCGAAAGCGCGTGCGGCGACGTCCTGATCCATGCCTGTGCCGGTATCGGTGACCCGGACCATGACATACGGGCCCGCGGTCAGTTCGGCGGACCGTCGCGCTTCCGCCGCGTCGATCATCACGTTGCTCGTGGCGATCTCCAGTATGCCGCTGGACGGCATGGCATCGCGGGCATTGACGACAAGATTGAGGATGGCTGCCTCGAACTGCGCCGGATCGATCCGGCACGACCACAATCCTGGTTCGAACGTCAGCTTCAGCGCGATCGCTTCGCCCAGCGCCCTGCGCAGGAATGGCTCGGACCCGACGACAACCTCATCGAGCGCGACCACCTCGAGCTTCAACGTACTGCGCCGCGCGAACGCAAGGAGCTGCTGCGTGAGCTTGGTTGCGCGGTCGGTCGCCACCTCGGATGCATTCAAAAGGCGCATGAGCCTCGCGCGCGGCAACTCGCGATCACCCTCGAGCGCCGCGCGGATCACTTCCAGGCTGCCGACGATCACCGCAAGGAGATTGTTGAAGTCGTGCGCAATGCCGCCGGTCAACTGGCCGACCGCTTCTAGCTTCTGCGTATGCCACAGCACCTCCTCGGCTTTGCGGCGTTCGGCGCTTTCGAATTCCAGTTGTCGGTTGAGTTCGACCAACTGGCTCGTGCGCTGCGCAACCTGCGTCTCCAGACTGTCGTTCAGCCGGCGCAGCGCCTGCTCGGCGCCGCGCAAGCGCAGCAGAGCCTTCACCGTCGCCAGTAGTTCCTCGGTTTCAATCGGTTCCACCAGGAACCCATCGGCGCCACCTTCCAGCGCCAGCGCCCGGTCATGCGAACTGGTGATCGCAGCCGATGTCTGCAGCACGGCAACGCCGGGGAAGGCCGCCTTGATCTGCCGGCAGACCTCGACCCCATGAATGTCCGGCAGCCGCATATCGAGCAGAACCAGATCAGGTGACGCGGCCGTGCAATGCTCGATCGCCGCATGTCCGGTCGCCACCCTGTCGACGTGATAGCCGCTCCTGCGCAGCACATGCGCCTTCAGGTATCGGCCGCCCTCGTCGTCGTCGACAATCAGGATGCGGGTCGCCGCGTCGGTCATCTCGCCCATGCCGGCTGGCTCCGAGGCAGAACGCGCTCGATCGTATCAATCAACTTTTCGGACGACATGTCCGACTTGGACAGTATGCCGGTCGCATGATGCAGCAATATGCGCCTGTCCGGCTCAAGTACGGCGGAGGTCAGCACGATGACAGGAACTTCGGCGACGCTCGCGTCATTGCCAATGCGTTCAAGAAATTGATAGCCGTTCATCTCCGGCATGTTGAGATCAAGCAGAACCACGTCCGGATGCTCATCGTGCAGGCACCGCAGGCCTTCCTGGCAATTGCCGATGGCACGCAGGCTGTAGCGACTGCGCGGCAGCAACTGCCGCACTAGATAGCGCATGACCTCCTCGTCATCGACGAGCAAAATCTTGGTGATCGAGCGTCGCCCAGTCAGCCGATCGAGCAACCCAAGCAGAACTTCGCCATCCACCGGTTTGGCAATGTACTCGTCAGCGCCCAGATGAATCGCCTTCTGCTCCTCGCCCGTCGAGGACATGACGACCAGCGGAATATCCGCATAAGCCTCCTGCTGTCGGAGCTGCAGCAGGAGGCGCCAGGACTCCTCCCCCAGAAGCATGACGTCGAGCAGGATCGCGACCGGATGAGCCTGCTTCAGTATCTGCTGGGCCTGTCGAATTGAGCTCGCGCAGAGCGGCTGATAGGGCGTGTCCGCCAGCATGCGCCTCAAGGCGAATGAATCGGCGGGATCATCTTCCACCACGAGCACAGGGACACGGCCAGACTCGAGGCTCCAGGCCTCCTCCGCGCCATCCGCTTGCCCCATGGCCCGCGGATATGATCGCGGCAGACTGACCGAGAAGGTCGAACCCGCGCCAGGTGTGCTCTCGACAGCGATCTGTCCACCGAGCAGCTCCGCCAGCTTTTTCGACAGCGGCAAACCGAGGCCGGTTCCCTTCACGCGCGATTGCAGGCGGTGCGCGACCTGGCCGAATTCCTGGAAGATCAGCTCAAGATCTTCCTGCTCGATGCCGATGCCGGTATCGCGCACTGTGAAAGTGATAGTGTCGGCTTCCGGGTCCGCCGCAGCCGACACCCGCACCTCGCCACGCTCGGTGAATTTGAGCGCATTCGAGATGAAATTCCGCAGAATTTGCGAAACCTTGCCTTCGTCGGTGTCGAGCGGCGACAGTTCCACGCCATCTTCGAACACCAGCGCGACCGCGTCGCCGACGAGCAGCGGGCGCAGCATGCCGCGCAACGCGCCGAACATCGAATTGACCGTGAATTCGGATGGCACGACGACCGTCTTGCCTGCCTCGACCTTCGCCAGATCGAGCAGGTCATCGACCAGCTCCGTCAGGTTCTGCGCCGCCCTGCGAATGAACCGGACCTGCGTCTCCTGTTCGCCGGTCAGCTCGCCGTCACTACGGTCTAGCAGCAGCCGCGACAGCGCAAGGATCGAGTTCAGCGGAGTGCGGAATTCGTGGCTCATGTGCGACAGGAACTTCGACTTCAGTTCGTCCGCGCGACGCAGATGGTCGGCGCGCTCGTCGAGCTCGGCATACAGCGCGACCACGCCGCGATTGGTATCCTGCAGTTCCTGATTAAGCCTTTCCAGCTCTTCCTGGCGCAATTTCAGCTGATCCAGCTGCACCATGATCTGCTGGTTCTGTTCCCGAATTTCCGCCATGGCATCGGGCGGGCCGTCCGACGCCAATTTCTCGATGATCGCCTTCAATCCCGACGCCGTGATGAGCGGCGTCCGCGGCGGCAGCACCTTGCCCAACCGGACCGTGGTTCCCGCGCCTGGCCTGCTGTCGACGCGGAACTCGTCCATCAGTCGTTGCGCGCCCAACAGGCCGAGGCCCATGCCGGTGGCCGATTTGTGCGACCCGGCAAGCACCGCCGGCAGATTGGCGATCCCCGCACCCTTGTCGCGCACACTGATGACGAACGTCTGCCGCGCCTTGCTGGAGATCAGCCCAAACTCGACCTGCCCGCCGCCGCCATATTCGAACGCGTTGCGTGCGATCTCCGAAACCGCGGTGGTGATCCGCGTCTGGTCCTGTGCCTCGAAGCCGAGCAGTTCTGCCAGACGACGCGTCCGCTTGCGGACCAGCACGATATCCGTTTCCGCACCGATCGAGATCAGCAGCAGGCGCGGGTTCATGTCCCCACCTTCAACGCCGGGCGCATCGCGACCACCGAGGCATCATCGCGTGGACGCCGATGGTCGCGCAACAGCACGCCGGCGATGAGGCTGGGATGCTGGCTGACAAGGCCGGGATAAGCGGCAAGGTCCCAGCGACCGGTGATTCCGTCGGAATGGAGGATCACCAGCGGGCTGCCGGTGACATCGTAGGTGAACTCGCGAATCCGCGGGGCGATATGTCCGGCGGTGCCGTTGTGCGACACCATGTGTCGCGCGCCGGCGGTGGTGACGAGCGCGCCGGAGATGTTGCCGACGCCGGCAAATCGCACAACGCGCGCGGCTTCGTCGATGCGCGCGACGGCGACGGCGGCGCCGCGCGTCGGCCTTAGCGCGCGATGCATGCGATCGACCACGGCCTCGCAGGAATCGTCCGGGTGATCCAGAAACGCCTGCACCGCGAGGTCTGCGGCGCGCGCCGCCTCGACGCCGTGGCCGGCACCATCGGCCACCACCACCGTGCGGCCCTGCGCGGTCTCGCGGAACGCCCAATTATCGCCGCAGACCTGCTCGCCCGGATAGGGGGCGACCGCCGCGCCAAGCTGGGTGCGATGTTCGTCACGGCCGGCCTTCCGCAGGAAGCGCACCATGATCGCGGTGCCGAGGCCTGGGCGTGAATAGATCCGCACGTCATCGGCCAGCCGCGCGACCGCACCGAGGCCGTTGCCCGGGCTGCCGGCGGTCGAGTAGCCGTCATCCATGCAGCGTGCCACGTCGGTCATCCCGCTGCCGCGATCCAGCGCGAGCAACTCCAGTCCGGCGCCGTCCGCCTCGTCGCGATGTGTCGCGAGAATCTGCCCGCTGCCGGCATGCTTGAGCAAGTTGGTCGCCAGTTCGGTGACAACGATCGCCACGTCACCGATGCGCGCCTCCGTCACGCCCGTGCGACGAGCGTACGCGCTCACCAGCCGGCGGGCTTCGGCAACCTGACTAGCATCGTTGACGGCGGTGATCACGTCACTTCCAGCGCGCCAGCGTCACCGTGGTGCCATGACCAGGCGCGGATGTGATGGCAAATTCGTTTGACAGGCGCTTGGCCCCACTCAGGCCCAGCCCGAGACCGCCGCCGGATGTGTAACCATCCTTCAGCGCCAGGGCGATATCGGGGATGCCGGGACCTTGGTCGGTGAAGGTCAGCCGCACGCCCTGCCGCCGTCCGTCGCGCAGCACCTCGATCCGCAGAACGCCGCCCCCGCCGTAATCCACCGTGTTGCGAGCGATCTCGCTCGCCGCGGTCACGATCTTGGTCTGGTCCACCAGACTGAATCCGGCGCCAACGGCGCGCAGCCTGACCGCCTGACGCACCCTGACGACGTCGTCCGAGGTGCGCAGCGGCATGGTCTCACCTGTCTCGATGAGCATCCGCGCGCTCGGCGTTGTCGATGATGCTGCGGATCATCGCCAGGCCCTTGTCCACGTTCAGGGCGGTCCGCACGCCGGTGAGTGCCAAGCCAAGCTCCACCAATGTGATCGCGACCGCCGGGCGCATGCCGACGACCACCGTGACGGCGTCGAGCACCCGTGACATGGCGGCGATGTTGTTCAGCATGCGGCCGATGAAGGAATCGACGATTTCGAGAGCGGATATATCGATCATGACGCCGCGCGCGCGATCGGCCACGATGCGTTGCGTCAGATCGTCCTGCAGTGCCATGGCAAGCCGGTCGTGCATGTCCACCTGGATCGAGACCAGCA
>DATMND010000109.1:0-2863 GCA_035569235.1 Acetobacteraceae bacterium
ACGGCGTGTTCAACTTCGAGGGCGGCTGCTACGCCAAGGTGATCAACCTGTCGGCCGAACATGAACCGGAGATCTGGGCCGCCAGCCACCGCTTCGGCACGGTGCTGGAGAACGTCGTCGCCGACCCGCACGGCTGTCTCGATCTTACCGACCAGTCGCTGACCGAGAACACACGGTCGGCCTATCCGGTGGAATACATCCCCAATATTGAACCCTCCTTGCGCGGCGGCCAACCCCGCAACGTGGTGATGCTGACCTGCGACGCGTTCGGCGTGATGCCACCGATCGCCAAGCTGACGCCGGCGCAGGCGATGTATCACTTCCTGTCCGGCTACACGGCCTTGGTGGCGGGAACCGAGAAGGGCCTGGGCGCCGAACCGGTCGCCACGTTCAGCACCTGCTTCGGCGCACCGTTCCTGCCGCGGCGCCCCGAGGTGTACGGGCGGATGCTGGCCGAGCTGATCGCACGGCATGACGCAGACTGCTGGCTGGTAAATACAGGCTGGAGCGGCGGGCAGTACGGCGTGGGACAGCGGATGAGCATCCGCCACACCCGCGCCCTGCTGCGTGCCGCGCTTGACGGCAGCCTGGCGCGCACGCGGTTTCGCAAGGACCGATTCTTCGAGCTGTCGATTCCGGAACACGTGCCGGGCGTGCCCGCAGATGTTCTGGACCCGCGCGAGGCCTGGGCTGACAAGTCTGCATATGACCGGATGGCCAGGGACCTGATCGGCCGGTTCGAGAAGAACTTTTCCGCGTTCGAAGCCGGCGTGGGCGACGAGGTCCGCGCCGCGGCGATCCGCGCCGCCGCCTAGGGAGACCCCGTGTTGTACGTTCCGCCGCTGTTCAAGGAAGACCGCATCGACGTGCTGCACGCCGCTATACGCAGCGCCGGTCTGGCGACCCTGGTCACGTTGACCGCCGACGGGCTGATCGCCAGCCATGTGCCGATGCTGTTGGATTCCGATCCGGCGCCGTACGGAACCCTGCTCGGCCATGTCGCCCGCCCGAACCCACAGGCTCGCGGCGCCGTGCCTGGGGTTCAGGCGCTGGCGATCTTCCAGGGGCCGGACGCCTACATCACGCCGTCCTGGTATGCGACCAAGCGGGCGAACGGCAAGGTCGTGCCGACGTGGAATTATGTGACCATCCATGCCTATGGGCCGGTTGAGTTCTTCGACGACACGGAGCGGCTGCGCTCCATCGTCACGCGGCTGACCGAGCGCGAGGAGCTTGCCCGGGCCGAGCCCTGGGCCGTAACTGACGCGCCGGCGGACTTCATCGACGGCATGCTGAAGGGCATCGTGGGTTTCGCGCTGCCGATCGCGCGGCTTGAGGGCAAGTGGAAGATGAGCCAGAACCGCCCCGCGCAAGACCGCGCTGGGGTTGTGGCCGGACTGGAAGCCGATGGGGTGGAGGACGTGGCGGAGCTGATTCCGCGGTAGGCCCCCTCCCCCCAACCCCCTCCCGCAATGGGAGGGGGAGTCTCGGATGGCAGGGGTCCTTCAGGGAACGACTGTCGTAAACAGGTAAACGCCGAAAATGACGAGGTGCACTGCGCCCTGAAGAACTGTCGTTCTGCCGGTACCCAGTGACAGCGCCGCTACCAGCAGCGACAGCGCGAGAAGTATCGTTGAGCTGGGATCAAGGCCCAGAACCAGCGTCCAGCCCGTGGCGATCGACACCGCGGCGACGGTCGGGATGGTCAGTCCGATCGAGGCCATCGCCGAGCCGAGCGCGAGATTGAGGCTGGTCTGAAGTCGGTTGGCACGCGCGGCCGTCAGGGCAGCAAGGCTCTCGGGCAGAAGCACGATCGCTGCAACGATGACCCCAACGACGGCCTTGGGCGCCTGGACGCTGTCAACGCCCGCCTCAATCACCGGCGCGATCGCCTTGGCCAGCAATATCACCGCACCAAGGCATACGATGAGCAGAACAGCGCTGAAGGCGGTCGCACCAATTCTCGGCCGAGGTGCATTCTCGGTCTCTGTAAGCACCGATCCTCTCTGGGGCAGGAAATAGTCGCGGTGGCTGACGGTCTGTACCAGCACGAAGACACCGTAGAGCGCGAGCGAGACGACCGCGACGAACGCAAGCTGACTGGTCGAATAGCTGGGTCCTGACGCGGTGGTCGTCGCGTTGGGCAGGACGAGCGTTATGACCGTAATGGCGGCCAGCGCAGCAAGCGTCGCGTTGACGCCATAAAGACCGAAGGATTGCTCACCGTGGCGTGTGGCGCCCAGCAGAAGGCAAACGCCCACCATGCCGTTGAGGATGATCATGATCGCGGCGAACACGGTGTCGCGCGCCAACGCCACAGTCGCCGCACCGCCGGTCAGCATCAGCGAGACGATGAGCGCCACTTCGATCACGGTCACGGCCAGGGCCAGCAATAGCGTGCCGAATGGTTCGCCCACGCGGTGCGCCACGACTTCGGCATGATGGACCGCGGCCAGCACACAGGCGATCAGGGCAGCGCCATCCAACAGGGCGAACAGCGGGTGCCGGACCACCAAGGATGCCGCCAGCACCACCCAGCCGGCGAGCGGGGCGACCCAGAGCCAAGGCGCGACGCGGGATTGGTTCATCAGCAGCCTTCCCTCTGTGCGGCGCTTCGCGGGCGGCGCCCCCAACCGAGGCACCTGTTCCGCCTCGGTCGCCACAGTTGCGCCCTCGCCTCTGCCATGGCCATATGCGGTGTCTCGTTCGCAGCAATGACCCAATGGACAGCATATTCCAAGGCGATGTCACCACCGCCCGCGGCCGCGCGCTCGCCTGGCTCGATGCGCTGCTGGTCGATCATGCGGTGTTTCGACTGCCGTGGAGCAATTTCGCCGCCGTCGCGCCTGGGCGGCTGTACCGC
>DATMND010000110.1:0-11399 GCA_035569235.1 Acetobacteraceae bacterium
GGATGGGCGGTTCCTGTACGTGTCGAACCGTGGGCATGACAGCGTCGCGGTATTCGCGGTCGCGCAGGACAGCGGCCGGCTCAGCTTCTTCGGGTGCGAGCCGACGGGTGGCAAACGGCCGCGCTTCTTCGCGCTCGATCCGGCGGGAGAGTTCCTTTACGCGGCGAACCAGGAAGACGACAACATCGTCGCGTTCGGTGTAGACAAGCTGAGCGGCATGCTGACGCGCACAGTTCACGAGGTCCGCGTCGGCAGCCCTTCAGCAATCAGCTTCGTCACTTAGCCCGACCCACAGGAGGCATCCATGCCGCTGCTCTCGCTTCCCGCCATATTCATGCGCGGCGGCACCAGCCGCGCCGTGATGTTCCATGCGCGCGACCTCCCGGACCGCGCCGAGTGGGACCCGATCTTTCTGTCCGCCATGGGCAGCCCCGACCCGAACGGGCGGCAGCTCAACGGCATGGGCGGCGGTATTTCTTCCCTTTCGAAGGTCTGCATCCTCGCGCCGTCGGATCGGGCGGATGCCGATATCGACTACACCTTCGCGCAGGTGCAGATCCGCGAGCCGCGCGTGGACTACCGCAGCAACTGCGGCAACATGAGCTCGGCCGTCGGCCCGTTCGCGGTCGATGAGGGCATCGTCCGGCCGAACGGCCACGCCGCCATAGTGCGGATCTTCAACACCAACACCGGCAAGATCATCCGCTCCACTTTTCCGCTCGAGGACGGCCACGCCGCGACCGATGGCGACCTGGCGATCCCCGGCGTCGCCGGCACGGGCGCGCCGGTACGGCTGGATTTCCTGGCCCCGGGCGGCGCCACCACCGGCAGGCTGCTGCCGACCGGACATGCGACCGACCGGTTGGACGTGCCCGGAATTGGGCCGATCGACGTCTCGATGGTGGACGCGGCCAATGCATGCGCGTTCGTGCGCGCCCGCGACCTTGGCCTCAGCGGGCGCGAGCTGCCCGAAGAGCTGGAACGCGATCCCGCATTGCTGGAGCGGCTCCAGGCAATCCGGCGTCAGGCGTCGATCGCCATGGGCATCGCCGGGGACGACGCCGAGGCGCGCACTATCGCCGCGGTGCCGATCATCGGGTTCGTGGCGCCGCCGATGGAGTCCCCCACCCTGTCGGGTCAGCCGATCGCAGCGTCGCAGGTGGACCTGACGGCGCGCTTCCTGTCGAACGGCCAGCCGCACCGGGCGCTGCCGCTGACCGCCTCGCTGTGCACCGCGGTCGCCGCACGGATCGCCGGCACGCTGGTCGCGGAGGCGCTGGCGGGTGGCGGCGGCGAGCAGGTGCGCATCGGCATGCCGTCGGGCATCCTGACCGTGGGCGCCGATGTGGCGCAGGAGGCCAGCGGGCAGTGGGTGGCGCGCAGCGGCGCCTTCTATCGCACGGCGCGGCGGCTGTTCGACGGCCGCATTTACGTGCCGCGCTAGGGTCCGCTACATCGCTTGCTTGGTCCCGTCCGCATTCGAAAGTTGCCCTCGGTCACGGCGTAGCCTGTAGGCTCCGCGACTACGGGGGGCACCGCGACGTGTGATTGAGTTTGGCTCGCTGGTCGCGGCTCCACCACCGCGTCTAATGGTTGAAATAACCGTCCTCCAGTGAACGCCAGGCCGGGCTCCCCGTCACTCTGACCATTGCGCGGTCCAGCTGTCTCTTGAGCGGCGAATTGCATGGCAAGGCGAATGCCATATAGGCCGGTGCCAAAAGCCCGCTGGGCATGGCGATCAGGCCATAAAATCGAGTCGAAATCATATTTTCCAAGGCACCGACGCTGTTCACCACAGCATCAGAATCTCCATCCGCCAGTGACGTCAATGCATCTTGGAGACTGGCGAATTTCCTGTAGACCAAATGATGGTTGTCGAGATATTCGGCGCCTGACGAGCTCGCCACTGCCGCCAAGCGCTTGCCCGTGAGATCGTCGTCGTGTGCCAAGGGGCCAGATTCCAAACGCGCGGCAGTCATGCTCGATACCAAAGTGGTCGACACCAGCGATATCAGCGCCAGGCTCGTCAGCATCCAGAGAATGGCGATGAAACGGCCACCGATTGTCTTCGGTGTCTTGTCGCCGTAGCAGACCGTGGTCATGGTGACCACTGCCCAATAGAGACCATCGAACAGCGATGTCACCGCGGATTTATGGCTCTCGCCGACGGCGCGACGCCGCCGCTCAAATCGCCATACCAGGGCGCCCGTGAGCAAAAGCAGCCCGACGGTGACACAGATCAACGAGATGTGCTGGCGCACTGCCATGGCATAGAAGCCGACCGCGCCGATTGGGCCTGATCTGTTCGGGAACGCGACCGCAACGCCAGAGCGATGAGCCGGGTAGGAGAAATCGACCCGCGCCAGCCGTTCGGGTGTCATGGTGATCGCTCCGATGGCAACATCGAATTCGCCATTCTCGAGGCCAGCAAGCACCGCATCCATCTGCGGCACTGCCTCGAAGCGATAGCTCAGGCCGAGATCCTCGGCGACGCGCCGACAAAGATCCACGCTGACACCGGAATACAGCCCCTGGGCGTCTACCGATCCGTATGGCGCCAGGTCATACACAGCGATGCGCAAAGGGTCGTCCGGGCCGTGCGCCACGGCAGCACAACCTAGCCTCGCACCGGGTCCGCACAGGCACAGCAGGAGGGCCATCGTTGCCGGCCATGATCGCACCGCGATGCCAAAACCGGTTCGGTGACGTGCAAAATGCCTGCTCATGCTGAACCGCCAGCTTGACGCCGGCACCGCCGTTTTTCATCACCAGGGTCGGAACGGAAATCGCCCCGGCGCGCAAATTCTCGAAACAGTAACGTTGGGCGGCGGTCGCGGTCGTTCACTCCTGACCCAATAAGATCGGCGAGGCGGCATCACAGGCGACGATCCATGGAAACGCTGAGCCAGCCCGCCCCCTCAGCCGGCCCCCTCCTGGAGCCAGGGCTCGGTCGCCCAGAGCCGCGCCAGTTCGGCGCGCTCGACCTCAGCGCGGGCCGTCCAGGTGGGTCCGTCGATCCAGCTCGGGATGAAGCCGACGCTGTCGGCCTGTTCGTGAAATTCCGGGTCGGCGACCGCCGCCTGCATGGCCGTTCGCAGGCGCTCCGCCATCGCCTCCGGCAGACCGGCCGGCGCGGCGAGCCCGCGAAAGATCACTGCGGACAGGTCCAGCCCCGAATCGCGCAGCGGCGGCATGTCGGGGAACACGTCGGCGCGGTTCTTCGCGGCGATTCCCAGCCCGACCAACCGACCCTCGCGCAGTTCGCCGATCGCGTTCGACAGGCTGAGTGCTGCGGCAGCGACATTGCCGGCGACCGCGGCTTGGCGCGCCGCCTCGGCCGATGGGAACGCCACGATGTTCAGCCGCGTCCCGGCGATCGATTGCAGCCGCAGCGCCGCGAGATGCGGCGGGCTGCCGGGCGGCGGCGTGCCGAGCGGGACGGCGCCGGCGTCATCGGCCGAGCGCTCGACGATGTCCTGCACCGAGCCGAGCGGGGTCGCGGCCGGCGAGACGATGCAGACCGGCTCCTTCTGCACTGCCCCGAGCAGGACGATGCGCTGCATCAGGTCGTCGCCGCCGCGATCCACCATCCTAGCCGGCAAGGTCGGCGTGGCGACCCAGCCCAGGATTGCGCCGGTCGGCGACGCCTCCGCCAGCGCCCGTGTGGCCACGAGACCCGCACTGCCCTCGACGTTGCGCACATCGATGTCGGTGAACGGCATGTGGCGTGCGAGGAACGGCGCGAACGACCGCGCCAGCACGTCTGTCCCCGACCCGGGGCGGGCACCGACCAGCAGGACCAGGGTCTCGCCGGCGCGCGCCTGCCGGGCCGCCATAACCGCGGTCGCGCCGAGCAGCAGATGACGCCGTCGGATCACGACGTGGGCGCCGTCCTGGCTTTGGGCGCGGCCACCGGCGCCGCCTCCCGGCGCAACCGGTTCTCCCCCAGGAACAACAGGATAGGTGCCGCAATGAAGATGGACGACGACGTGCCGACGACGATGCCGAACAGCATCACCCAGGCGAATCCCGAGATAGACTGGCCGCCGAACAGGGCCAGCGGCAGGCTCGCGAGGAACACGGTCATCGAGGTGCCCAGCGTACGGTTCAGCGTCTCGTTGATCGACAGGTCAATCAGGTCGCGCAGTGGCAAGGTCTTGTACTTGCGGAGATTTTCCCGGACGCGGTCATACACCACGACCTTGTCGTTGGTGGAGTAGCCGAGCACGGTCAGAATGGCCGCGACCATCACCAGGTCGAATTCGATGCGTGTAAGAGCGAGGAAGCCGATGGCCTTGGTGATGTCCAGGATCAGCGTGACCACGGCGCCGACCGCGAACTGCCACTCGAAGCGGAACCAGATGTAGGCCATGATCATGACTAGGCTGATGCCGAGCGCCAGCAGACCGTTGCGAAACAGTTCGGCCGAGACCGAGGCTCCCACCGCGTCGGTGCGCAGCACCTTGACCCCCGGCACGGCCTTCTCAAGCGCGCCGCGCACCCGGGTGACGGCCTGCTGCACCGCCGCCTCGGAGGACTGGGCGCCGAGCCGGATCAGCACCTCGGACGGTTCGCCGAACTGCTGAACCCCTTGATCAGGAATGTGCTCGGCGGCCAGCGCGGACCGGATCTGGGTGAAGTCGGCCGGCCCAGGCGTCCTCACCTCCATGACTATACCGCCGGAGAAGTCGATGCCGAGATTGAGTCCGGGATAGAAGAACAGCACCACCGACGCGCTCGACAGGATCGCCGAGACCACGAGGCCCATGATCCGGCCGCGCATGAAGGCGATCTTGGTGTTGTCGGGGACAATACGGAAGCGCGGACGAATGAACATGGGCGATCAGACCGGAAGAAGCTGCGGGTGGGTGGCGATATACCACCGCGAGACCAGAAGGCGCGTCAGCATCCAGGCGGTGAACAGCGATGTGGCGATGCCGACGGTAATCGTCACCGCAAATCCCCGCACCGGGCCGGAGCCAAAGATGAACAGCATGACGTGGGCCAGGAATGCGGTCGCATTGGAGTCGAAGATCGTATTATAAGCCCTTGTGAATCCGTGCTCAAGTGCCGCCAGCGGCGGTCGGCCGAGGCGCTGCTCCTCGCGGATCCGCTCGTTGATCAGGATATTCGCGTCCACTGCCATACCCAGGGTCAGCAGGATGCCCGCCATGCCAGGCAGGGTAAGGGTCGCCTGGAGCAGCGACATCACACCCAGCATCAGCACCAGGTTCACGACCAGGCATACATTCGCGAACCAGCCAAAAAGACCATAAAAAACAACCATGAAGACGATCACCAGCACGAACCCGACAGCGAGGGAAATCGCCCCAGCCCGAATCGAGTCCGCGCCCAGTTCAGGTCCCACGCTGCGTTCCTCGACTACCGTCAACGGCGCCGGCAGCGCGCCAGCCCTCAGCAGCACCGCCAGATCATTGGCTGATGCGGCGGTGAAGCTGCCGCTGATCTGACCGCGCCCGCCGGTGATCGGCTCGCGAATGACCGGCGCACTGATCACCTTGCCGTCCAGCACGATGGCAAACCGGTGGTTCACGTTGGCCCGCGTGATATCGGCAAACCGTCGCGCACCGACCGAGTTGAATGTGAAGTTGACGACCCACTCTCCGGTTTGCCCGTTGGTACCCGCGCGCGCATCGGTCAGGTCGCCGCCATCGACATCGATCCGCCGGCGCACCGCGACCTTCTGGCTCGGGTTGTCCTGCATCGGCAGGAAGTCCACGCCCGGCGGCGGAGTCGCACCAGCGGCCGGATTGGCGGTCTCGTCCACCAACTGGAACGTCATGTGCGCGGTTTGGCCGAGCAACTCCTTGATGCGGTTGGGATCGCTGATGCCCGGCAGCTGAACGACGATGCGGCTATCGCCCTGCTGGGTGATCTGCGGATCGACCACGCCGGTCTCGTCGATGCGCCGGCGGACGATCTCGATCGACTGCTGCACCGCCCCCAGCGCCCTCGCATGCAACGCGACCGGCGACAGCGTCAGCGTGATGGTCCCGTCCGGCGTCGAGGCCAGTTCGAATTCCGGCACGCGGGTGGGGCCTTCGGGGAGGATCAGCGGCCGGATCGCCTCGATCGCCGCCTCGGTCTTGCTGGCGTCGCGGAGCTTCAGGAGCATGCGGTTCTGCTCGGGCTGCGCCTCCAGCGTCTGGAAGAAGATGGCGCCCGGCCGCAACGCCTGGCGCACTGCATCCACGATGTTGTTCAGCCGCTCCTTGATGACCGCCTTCATGTCGATCTCGAGCAGCAGGTAGGAACCGCCGCGCAGGTCCAGGCCAAGGTGCACGGTCCGCCAGGGCATCCAGGCGGCGGGCGCCGGGAAGAGATTGGGGACGCAGAGGATCGCGCCGAACAGGCAGAGGCCGAGGATGACGGCGGTCTTCAGGGGCGTGAAATACATCATCGAGGGAGGACGTGGCTTCCTTCAGGGTTGGCGCCCCTATGCGCCAGCGCCGGAGCGAGGTCCAGAGGAAGCGCGTCGGGTGCATTTTGCGCATGGTGGTCGCGACACGGCGCGATGGTCGGGCGTATCAGTTTGATATTCCCCGCGGACCATCCCTATTCTACGGAGTTCTATTAATATCTTACGGATGATCCGATGGCGACCGTCTCCTCAGCCGAGGTCCAGAAGAATTTCGGCCGCTATAAGGACGAAGCGCTCGGCGAACCGGTCGTTGTCACCCAATACGGTAAACCCGCCGTGGTGATCCTGGCGGCCTCGGAATATGAGCGCCTGAAGGAACTCGACCGGCGCGTCATGCGGCTTGACGCCATGTCGGACGACGAGATCGAGGAGATGTTGGAGGCCAGGATCCCGCCCGAGCATCAGTATCGGCTCGACGACGTCCCGGACTAGGCATGTGGCGCTGCCGCGCACACCATTTCCGGGATTGATCGCCCGCTACGCATTCCTCTGGAGCAGTGAAGCACTGGCCGGCCGGACTGAGGCACGCAAGGACCGGCCTTGCGTGATCGTGCTCGCAACTCGCAGGCATACTGACGGCCGCGTGCGTGTCCGCGCGGTGCCGATCACGCACGCTCCGCACGACCCGGATTGTGCCGTCGCGCTGCCGCTGAAGGTCAAACGGCACCTTGGTCTCGATCGCGAGGACTCCTGGATCGTCCTCGATGAAACGAACGAATTCGTTTGGCCTGGCGTTGATCTCCGGCCGATAGCGCGGACGCGGCCCGGCCTGTGGTCATATGGCGTACTGCCGAAGGAGTTATTCGAGGCGTTGCAGGAGCGGTTGCGACGTGTCCTGCTCCAGCGGCGCATCGCACGGGACGAATGATGAGGCCTGTCGCGCGTTGGCCATCCGGAAAGGCGATGAATTGGCAAACGGCCAATGGTCATACGCACTGGCAGAATCTTGACCACCGAAAGCGTCAACCGTCCGTCGTGCCGACATGTTCAGTATCGCCTTGCGGCTTTGCCCACTGCACGAACGGACCCATGTTCCCGGCGTGCCGGCTCGTTGCCCACCCGCTCCGGGGACATCAAAACCTTCATCGCACGCTGATAGCGCCGCGAGGGCAGCCAGGAACGAGCCACCCACGCCATGTTTCCTGGCGAGATTTCCGGCGCGCTCTATTTGATGCACCGGGCATCTGGGCCCGGCCGGAAAGCGAGGGAACATGATGTCGAACCACCTCGACGGCACAAATCGTGAGATAATTCGCTTCACGGAATACGTGAAGGAGGCGTAAAGTATGTCCAATTCGACCCCGAACGGGGTACTTTCCCGATGACGGTAGCAGCGACCATCCCGGCCACGGTGATATCCTCAGAGCGATTGGCAGCAGGGCGCGTACGGTGCCGATGCTAATTTTACGGCGTAAAACCACTCAAAGCGAATCCCGCCCATGAAGACGTTCCAGGCCATCGGCGACGACAGTTGCTTTCGTGCTCTCGTCGACGCGGTCACGGATTGCGCAATCTGCATGCTTGACCCGAATGGCATCGTCATCAGCTGGAATGCGGGCGCTGAACGGATCCTCGGTTACTCGGTCGACGAGATCGTCAGTCGGCACTTTTCCTGTCTTTTCATTGAAGAAGACCAGCGCGACGAAAAGCCGACCGAACTACTGAAGACGGCCGATCGCACCGACCGCTGTGAAAGCGAACTCTGGCAGGTCCGCAAGAACGGCGGCCAGTTTCGCGCGCTCGTCGTGGTTGATGCAATTCGCGACTGTGACGGACGGATCGTCGGCTTCGCCAAACTGACCCGGGATCTGACCGAACGACAGCGGACGGACGAAGCACTGCGGCGCAGCGAGGCGGGCTTCCGGCGCGTCGTCGAGGCTACGCCAAACGCCATGGTGATGATCGATCGGGACGGGCGGATCGCGATGGTCAATGCCCAAACGGAGCGCGTTTTTGGCTACTCCCGGACGGAGCTTTTGGGACAGCCGGTGGAAATGCTCGCGCCGGAGCGGTTCCGCGGCCATCATCCGGAATTGCGTGCGGCGTTCTTCGACGATCCTCGGACGCGGCCGATGGGTGGCGGACGCGATCTATATGGCCTGAGGAAAGACGGCAGCGAGTTCTCGGTCGAGATCGGCCTGAACCCGATCGAGACCGACGAAGGGACCATGGTGCTGTCGGCCATCATGGACATCTCCGATCGCAAGCGAGAGGAATCGCGTATTCGCGCCTCGCTCAAGGAAAAGGATATTCTGCTGGGCGAGATCCACCATCGGGTGAAGAACAACCTGCAAATCGTGGACAGTTTGCTGGGCCTTCAATCCGGTTACATCCAGGACACCGGAATACAGGATATATTGAGAGAAAGTCAGAACCGCATCAAGTCCATGGCTCTTATCCACCAAATTCTCTACCAGTCAAATGACTTCGCGCGGATGGACTTCAGCAATTTTCTCGATACTCTGGTCCCTACCCTGGCATCATCCTATGGCGCGGATCCGGACCATATCGTCCTGTCTATCAATGCGATCGAAGTGCGGCTCCCGCTCAGCGTGGCGATCCCCTGCGGCCTGATGGTGAACGAACTCATCTCAAATGCCCTCAAGCACGCGTTTCCGGGAAGCCGGCATGGAGAAATCCGCATCGATCTCCGCATGGCGCCGGACGGGCAGGTTCTGCTGTCGGTGGAAGACGACGGCGTGGGAATCCCGGACGAACTGGACCTGGACCAGACCGCAACTCTCGGGCTGCAATTGGTGATGCTTTTGACAGACCAAATCGGCGGAAAGTTGGTCGTTCGACGCTCGAATCCCACTCGTTTTGCATTGCAACTTCACGTTGGTGCTGAGGGCCGTGCACCATGACAGCCACGCGGGTCATGGTTGTGGAAGACGAGCGCATCGTTGCACTCCATCTGAAGCAACAATTGCTGAAACTGGGTTACGATGTTGTAGGCGTTGCTGCGTCCGGCGAGCGCGCGCTCCGACTGGTCAACGAATTGCGGCCGGATGTGGTGTTGATGGACATCCACATCGAGGGACCGATCGATGGAATCGAGACCACTGAGCGAATTCCTGCCGAATTAATGGTGCCGGTCGTTTATCTGACAGCCTACTCGGACGAGGAAACGTTGGCGCGCGCGCGCGAAACCAGGCCATACGGATATTTGTTGAAGCCGTTCACGCCCAGAGAACTGCATGCCACGATCCAAATGGTTCTGGAACGCCGCCGCGCCGATGTTGCCTCGCGGGACAGCGAGGCGCGATTGGAACAACTGGTGGAGGTTCGTACCGCGGAACTTGTTCTGGCCAACCGAGAGCTTAGGGAGCAGACAGCCGCGCGCATCAAAGCCGAACAGAATCTGCGTCAAGTCCAGAAGATGGAGGCCGTCGGCCAGCTGACCGGCGGCCTTGCCCATGAGCTCAACAATCTGCTGACGGTGGTCATGGGCAACCTTGACTTCATACGCAGCGAACCGAAAGACGAAGTGCGTGTGATCAGTCGCGCCGACAGCGCCCGCACAGCGGTTGAACGCGCAGCGCGTCTGATCAAACAACTGCTCATGTTTGCGCGTCGCCAGATCATGCGTCCAGTAACCGTCGATCTCAACCGCCTGATTGACGAGTTCGACAAGTTGTTCGTCCATGGGCCGAATAAGGAAATAGAACTGGTTACGCGTCTGGACCCCGATCTCAGTCCGTCACACCTCGACCCGGCGCAGTTCGAATCGGCGATCCTGAATCTTGTGATGAATGCGCGCGATGCGATCTCCGATGTCGGTCGGATCGTCATCGAGACGCAAAATGTGGAGCTTGGCCCCGACTTCGCAGCCGAGAATCCGGATATGGCGCCCGGCGGCTACGTCATGGTGACGGTCAGCGATACGGGTGCCGGTATCTCGGACGACATCATTTCGCGGGTCTTCGATCCTTTCTTCACCACCAAAGGCGTCGGTGAGGGAGCGGGGCTTGGTCTTAGCCAGGTCTACGGATTTGCGAAGGAGTCCGGCGGGCACGTCAGAATTGACAGTACTGTGGGCGTCGGCACGACGGTCCGGCTATACCTGCCACGCTCTGACGATGTTCCCGTCGACGCGCAGCCTGGGAGCAACCGGGCGCTGGCTCGAATGACGTCCAGTGCTGTCACGGTGCTGGTCGTCGAGGACGACGAGATGGTGCTGACCCTCGCCGGCGACATTCTGCGCGAGTTTGGCTATCGACTATTGACCGCCGGCGACGCGGCCGCGGCGCTCGTGATCCTCAATGGGGACGAGCCAATCGACATCCTGTTTTCGGACGTATCGATGCCGGGCGGCATGAACGGCGTGCAATTGGCGGTCGAGGCGCGTCGCCTGCGGCCTGGAATCAAGGTGTTGCTGACCTCCGGCTACCCTGCGACATTGCTCGCATCGCAACACGGACTTGAAAGCAATATGCCTCTGTTGGGAAAGCCGTACCGCCCACAGCAGTTGGCTGACACCTTTCGAATTATTTTGGACGAGGTGTAGGCCCGCGTTGCACGCGCGACCGCACTAACCTGTGACTGCCGGTACACCATCCTTCGGACGATCCCGCCAGGATCAGACGGTTACCCGCACAGCTTCCGCTGCCGCCGCCACCCTCTCCTGCCGGCGACCGAGCCATATGCTGTTTCCGAGCCATATGCATGAGATAGGGACCGCCACCATCGCTGCCAAGCTGGCGCCGCCGCCGAGCCCACTGAGCAACGCCGAGGACCAGGCGCCGACCTGATCTCCGAGGCGATACACGAAGGTATCGATGAAGCTCTTGGCCTTGAAGCGGTCCTCGCGTGAGACGACGGTGAACAATACCTCGCGCGTCGGGCGCGTGATCGCGAAATTGCCGGCGCGGCGCACGACCTGGAACGCCACCACCGCGGCAATTGTCGGAAACAGGGCGAGCGCACCAAAGCCGATGACGGTCAGCGCCGGCAACAG
>DATMND010000111.1:0-2206 GCA_035569235.1 Acetobacteraceae bacterium
CCACCTGGTCGATCGTGGGCTCAATGGCGTGCAGCTCATCATCTCCGATGCCTGCCGCGGCCTGATGGAGAGCGCCGCAGAGTATCTGCCGCAGGCGCGCTGGCAACGCTGCATGGTTCATTTCTACCGGAACGTCTTCAGTCACGTGCCGACAACCAGGGTTCGCGAGGTGAGCCACATGCTCAAGGCTATCCATGCCCAGGAGAACCGTGAGGCGGCCGACCGTAAAGCTCGGACGATCGTCGAAGACCTGCGTGCCGCCCGGATGAACACCGCGGCCGATTTGGTCGAGCGCAGCGTGTCCGAGACGCTGACCTACTACGCCTTCCCCGACATCCACTGGCAGAAAATCCGTACCAACAATCCCCTCGAACGGATCATGAAAGAAATCCGTCGACGCACGCGTGTTGTTGGCGCATTCCCCGACGGCCAGTCATGTCTTAACTTGGCGGCAGCCCGGCTGCGCTATATCGCTGGCACCGCATGGTCCGCCAAGTGCTACATGAACATGAGACCGCTCTATCAGCCGCAAGTCATGCAAACCGAAGCCGTCGCCTGATCAAATGTGCGAAAGAATCTGCACGGTACTTCTGAGAATTCCCTTCGCAGGACTTGATTGCGTGACCACGCTGCGATTGCCGCCGAGTGCTGCCCTGCCTTAGTGGCGCGCTTCTGGATGTCCGGTAGCGTGCAGATTCTTTCGCACATTTGATCAGGCGACGGCTTCGGTTTGCGGGACTTGCGGCTGATAGAGCGGCCGCATGTTCATGTAGCATTTGGCGGACCAGGCTGTGCCGGCGATGTAGCGCAGTCGTGCTGCAGCCAGGTTGAGACAGGACCGGCCGTCAGGGAATGCTCCGACAACGCGCGTCCGCCGACGAATTTCTTTCATGATCCGCTCTAGTGGGTTGTTAACCGGTATGAGGATCACGGTGCCCTCTCGTCCGGCTCGGACTGCTTTGGTCCTGGCGTATGGTGTGACCATCCGGGACAAGGGGCACCGGGAGCACGTCGGTGGGCAGGCCGATCTGTACGATGAGCCGAGAGCTCGTGTTGTTAGCTGGCCGCCCCTGCGACCTACCCGGTTGCGCCGTGAGCGCGGATCCGTAGTTGTCGTGTCGCCCACTGCTCCCGTCGAACCACAGCAGAGAGGAGCAGCAGATGCAACGCGTGATCGGCATGGACATCCACCGCACTTTTGCGGAGGTGGTTTTCTGGGAGGCGGGCCGGCTCCGTCCGGCTGGGCGGATAGACATGACCCGCTCAGGGCTAGAAGGGTTTGGTCGCAGCTTGAGCAAGGAAGACGAGGTCGTCGTCGAGGCAACCGGCAACACGATGGCGGTGGTGCGGGTGCTCAGCCGGTATGTAGCGCGAGTGATCGTAGCCAATCCGCTGCAAGTGAAAGCGATCGCACATGCTCACGTCAAGACGGACAAGATCGACGCGGGCGTGCTAGCGTCGTTGCGGGCAGCGGGCTTCCTACCGGAGGTTTGGCTGCCCGATGCGGAAACCGAGCTCAGGCGCCGGCTGGTGGCTCGCCGCAACCAAGTCGTTCGGCATCGCACCCAGATCAAGAACGGGGTGCATTCCATTCTTCAGGCGCATCTTATCCCGCCGTGCCCACATGCCGACTTGTTCGGCCGGCTGGGTCGGAACTGGCTCGGACGACAGGAACTGCCAGCCGATGAGCGGGCCGCAATCGACCGGCATTTGCGCGAGCTCGATCGGCTGGGCGAGGATCTCGCAGTTCTCGACCGCGAGATCTCCGAGCGGATGATCGAGGATCCATCAGTCAAGCGTCTCCTGACCATCACCGGCGTCAATATCCACGTGGCGGCCGGCCTCGTCGCCGCTATTGGTGACGTCCGACGATTCTCCTCGCCGCAGAAACTCGTGAGTTATGTCGGGCTAAATCCGCGAGTGCGCCAATCAGGCCTTGGTCTGGCGCAGCATGGCCGCATCAGCAAGCGCGGTCGCAGCCACGCGCGCGCCATGCTGGTCGAGGCGGCCTGGGCTGCCGCCAAAGCGCCAGGCCCACTGCGTTCGTTTTTCCTACGTATCAGGACCCGACGTGGTCACCAGATCGCAGCGGTCGCCGTGGCACGCAAGCTCGCCGTGCTCTGCTGGCATTTGCTCAGCAAGGATGCCGACTACCAATGGGCGCGTCCGGCGCTGGTTGCCAGCAAGATCCGCGCGATGCAGCTGC
>DATMND010000112.1:0-23535 GCA_035569235.1 Acetobacteraceae bacterium
GGCGATCCTGCCGCCTTCCGGGATCGGCCACGGCCGATGCATGCGGAAGTAATACGGAAAGAACGACGAACCGATCGCGCCGGTGAACCAGTAGAGGCTGATGTTCGCAAGCAACTGATCGCGCGCGAACGCGCTCTCCACATCGCCGCCGCAGTCGGACCAGGCTCGGAACTTCTCGATGATCCACGCCGCCAACCCCGCCGGCGAATCGGTCAGGCCGAAGCTGAGCGTCTGCGGCCGCGTACCCTGGATCCACTGATAGCCGGTCTCCTCCTTCAGCCAGTGCGCAAGCTCGTCCTGGTATTGCCGTTCCTCAGGTGACGGGATCGCCAGCAGGTTCATATCCCGGCGGACCGCGAGCAGGTTCAGATGGATGCCGATCAGTTTCTCGGGATGCGCGAAACCCATGCGTGACGCGGTGATGCCGCCCCAGTCGCCACCTTGCGCGGCGAATGGGCGATAGCCGAGCGTCTCGGTCATCAGGTCCGCCATGCAGTCGGCGATATCCTCGATGCCGAAGCGTTTCTGGCCGGGGCGGAACGAGAGCCCGTAGCCCGGCAGCGAGGGCGCCACGACGGTGAATGCATCGGCCGGATCACCGCCGAAGCGAGCCGGGTCTGTCAGGCGGGGGATGATGTCGAGGAACTCGAACACCGACCCAGGCCAGCCATGCATCAGCAGCAGCGGACGCGGATCGGGGCCCTGCCCCGGCACGTGGAGGAAGTGCACGTCGACATCGTGCAGCCTGGCTTTGTATTGGGGGAACGCGTTCAGCCGCGCTTCCTGCGCGCGCCAGTCAAAGCCGGTGCGCCAGTACTCGATGAGCCGCTGGATGTAGTCAACGTTCGTCCCGTACGCCCAGGGCTCGCCCGGTGCCTGATCCGGGAAGCGCGTGCGCGCAAGACGTTCACGCAGGTCGGCGATTGCCGTCTCGGGGACGTTCAGGGTGAAACTCTCCGGCTGCATCCGCACAGCTCCTCGCTCGGTCAGCGCTGCGATTTGATGCCGTGGCATGGGCTCTGGCAACCCGGCAGGGTCTGAGGCCGTTGAGGCGCCGATGAGCCTTGGCCGCAACATCCTGCTTCGCATGTTTGGCCGCCCGCGCGGTCTGCCCGGCCGGCTGGGCGGCATCATCATGGCACGGACAAATTACCGCCATGCCGCGTGGGTCATCGATCTGCTGGATGCGCAGCAGCACCACGCGGTGCTGGAAGTCGGCTCCGGCCCCGGGGTTGCGGTTCAACTCCTGGCAGGATCCGCGCGGTATGTCGCGGGTATCGACCCGTCGATCGGAATGCTTCGGCAGGCGGCGAAGCGCAATGCCGAGGCGATCAGCCAAGGCCGCGTCGATCTGCGCCAAGGCTCCGCGGATCACCTGCCATTCGCGGGCGGGAGCTTCGACAAGGCGACGGCGATCAATTCGATGCAGGTCTGGCCGGACGCGCCGGCAGGGCTGCGGGAGATATGGCGGATGCCCAAGCCAAGCGGCCGGGTCGCGCTGGCATTCACCGCCTATTCAGGGCAACGCAGCGAAGGCGTCCCGGCGATCGTCGCGGCGGCGGGCTTCTCTGATTGCCGGCTCGTAGAGACGGACCAGGCGTTCTGTACTACTAACCTTCCAAATCACCGCAGCCCGCGGTGATTTTCCGATAGACAGCCGATAACGCGCTGCGTCGCTTGACAGTATCCTTCAAGGGTCATGGCACGCAGGCGATTGCACCGACGCAAGGCAAGGGGAACCGCAAATAACGCAAAAAACGCAAATGCAGGTTGCAGCGACATTGCCTCAAGTCTGGCCCCGTGGCCGGGCAAGCGCGCCATTTGCGTTATTTGCGTTATTTGCGGTTCCCTTTCCTGTTGCCTGATCCAGCCTAAAACTGACATGGCGAGGCACCCGTGCGACCCTCGCTTTGGTTTGGTTGCGGCCAACGGCTGTGCTGTGTACTCGCGAGCAGGCGGCGAACACCTGCGTCAGTCAGTAAGCCTATCGCCGAGCCCCGTACAGCCAGCCCGCCGCCTTCTCGCGATCGATCTCGGCCGCCACCCCGCTTGGCACGACCACCTTGCCCACCGGAGCTATCGAGTAGGCGGCGAGCTTGAGATGCGCCCATGCGAACGGGATGCCGATGATGGTGATCGCAGAGGCACACGCCATCAGGATGTGGATCAGGGTCAGCCACGAGCCGACGAGCAGAAACCAGATCAGGTTGGCAACCAGTCCCCACCCGCCGGTGCCGAGCGAATAGCGCCCCGTCACATCGCGGCGTGACACCACCTCCCGGCCGAATGGCGCCAGCGTATAGTTCGCCAGCGTGAAGCACGCCTTGGCCCAGGGCAGACCGATAACCGTGAGCGCCATCAGACAGCCCGCCAGCACCCAGAAGAATGCCGCGACGAAGCCGAGGCCGGGCACGTTCCAGAGGATGTTGAGGATCGTGCGCATGCCTGGCCTCGCGATTATCAGCGCTTGAAGTGCGGCATCACCTCGCCCGCAATGCGCCGGTACTGTTCGAGCATCACCGCCTGCGGCGTCCCCATCGGCATAGACAGGCTGACATGCTCCATGCCGGGGAACTTCGTCTCCAGGTTCTTCAGGAAAGCGACGAACTCCTCCGGCGTTCCCGCGAACCAGCCACCGAGGTCGATGTAGTGCTCCACCTTGGGCACGCCCGACTCATACCAGCCGCCGCGCCGGGCGATCGCAGCGATCTGCTCCTTCGTCACGCCCGGCAGGAAGCCGAGCGGGGCGAACATCTTGGCGTGTTCCTCGTACAGCGGCGTGATTTCCTTCAGCGCCTTCTGTCGCGAGTCCGCAAGGTGGACGACGATGCCGATCATCAGGTTCTCGCCGAGCTTCCAATCCTTGCCGGCGCGGTGCGCCGCGTCCTGAAACGCCGTGATCGGCCCTTGCTCCAGCGTGGCCGCACCGCCCCCAACTGCGCCCCTGATGTTGTGCTTCACCATGAAGTCGAGGCCGCGCGCCGATGCGCTGACCACCGGCTGCCAGCATTCCACCGGCCGGTGGATCGGCCGCGGCACAAGGGTAAGATCCTTCAGCGTATAGCCGCGATACGGCACCTCGGGCGGCAGCGTGTAGTGCTTGCCCTTGTGCGAGAACCGCTCGTTGTCGAACGCCTTGAAGATGATGTCGACCTGCTCCTCGAACAGTTCGCGGTTGGCGTTCTGGTCGAGCATTGGCGCCCCGAAGGTCTCCACCTCGCGCGTGTGGTAGCCGCGCCCGACGCCGAAGATGGTGCGGCCCTTGGTCATGATGTCGGCGCACGCAAAGTCCTCAGCCAGCCGCAGCGGATGCCACATCGGTGCGATGTTGAAGCCGCAGCCGATCTTGATGCGCTTTGTCAGATGACACAGATGCACCGCCGCCATCAGCAGGTTCGGGATCACCTCGTAACCTTCCTGCTGGAAGTGATGCTCGGCGAGCCACAGCGTGTCCCAGCCCATCTCGTCCATCAACCTGGCGATCGCCTCGGTCTTGTCGAACACGCCGGCGAGATGCTCATTTGAATAGCGTCGCTCGTTTGCCGGGGTCGCGTCCTGTCCGCGATCCGGCAGGTCCACATGGCCGGCATAGACGGTGGCAAATTTGGTGATCATGGTGGCACCTCGATGTAAGACGTTGGTTACGGGCTCACGCTGCCCAGCTCGAACGTCCCTGGATTGCCCAACGTTCGTCCCTGAACGTCACGATATACAGCGAGCGATAGCTGCCGATCGCGCTGCCATCCTCGCGATAGCGCGTGAACTGAACCCGAAAATGCACCTTCTCCGGCCCCGCGTCGATGACCTCTACAGAGTCCCACGCCGAGCGTTCCCACCCCGCGGACTTGCCATCGCGATTCCATACCAGATTGTGGTAGTCCTCCGGCCGCTGCATCACCGTCACGGTTCCACTGTGGAAGCGGACATGCGGAAAGTGGAACCAGCGCGTGCGGATCGCATCGGCGTCCCTGGCATTGAACGCGGCCATGAAGCCGTCCATTGCCGCGCGCGCACCCTCAATGGCCTCCAAGGTCAGCATCTCATCGGCCAGCGACCGCCACTCTTCCTCGAGCGGCACCGTGGCGGGTTCGCGGCCGGCGCGGCTGTACCAACCGCCGGCATTGCGCATGTCGCCTTCCTTGCGGTGCAGATAGGCGTGCACGATCGAGCCGGTCGCGCCTTCATCCTGCTGCGCGCATTGATGGGCACGATTCCAGTCGCCCTTGGCATCCCACCACAAGGTCTGCAGCGCGAGGCTCATTCCCGCGGGCGGCGCGCGCTCGGCCACCGTCGCACTGAACTGCGTCAGGTCCATGGCTGCCCTCCTATCGTTCCACCGGCCGAGTGTGCGCGGCGCCGTGTCCTGCCTCAAGGCCCGGCATGAAATGGGCGCTGGCTGTCCTGTGCGCGATCCTACTGGCGCCATTGGCGTTGGTCGATGTGCCGCCGCTGCTCGACTACCCCAACCATCTGGCGCGCGCTACGGTGCTGGCATTCGGCGCCGCTGATCCGGTTCTGTCGCGCATGTATGCGTCGCATTGGGCGATCGTCCCCAATCTCGGCACCGACCTCGCGCTGCTGCCGCTCCTGCGTGTGCTGCCGATCCATCTCGCTGGACGCATGGTCGTGGGCTGCGCCATCCTGCTGCCGGTCTTTGGCACGATCGCCTACAGCCGTGCCACGTTTGGCACGCGCTCAGCGTGGCCGCTCGCATCCGGCCTGGTCGCCTACAATGCCACGCTGCTGCTCGGCTTCGTGAACTTCGTCGCCGCCATCGGCATTGCGCTGCTGCTGGCCGCCGCCTGGATAACGTGGCGCGACCGCGCTCCGTGCCGCGCGTTGGCTCTGGCAGTCATCGGCACGGTCGCGCTGTTCTTCTGCCACCTGATGGGACTGGTGTTTTTCTACGCGCTGATCGCCGGATACGAACTGGAATGGCTCCGCGTCCACCGCACTGAGAGGGCGGCGATGTTCGCCCGCGTCGCCGCGCTGGCGCCATTGGCTGCCGTGCCGTTCGGCCTCTACCTGCTCTCGCCACTCGCGCCGCTGCCCGCCGAAACCGAATTTCTGTCGCTCGCCGACAAGACCGAGGATTTGATATTTCCGTTCGTGAATTACGTCCTGCCGCTCGACATCGCCACCGCCTGCGCGGTCGGCGCCTTCCTCCTTGTCTGCATCGCCAAGGGTTGCTTCCGCATGACAGCGAGCTCCGGCGTTGCTTTGCTGCTGGTTGCCGGTCTCTATCTGGTGGCTCCCTGGGCGTTCAAGGGCACATTCTTCTTCTACCAGCGCTTCGCGATCATGCTGGGCTTCCTGTTGTTCGCCGCGGTGCTGCCTGTCGCCCTGCCGCGCGCCACGGCATATGCCGGTGTCACCATGTTCACCGTGCTGTTCTGCGTCCGCATGGCGATTGTCGCACTTGCCTGGCACGGACACCGGCAAGACGTCGCGGACATGCGCGCGGTAATCGCCACCGTCGCGCCCGGCGCACGCGTGTTCCTGGCCTCCGTATCGCCGGAGGAGGCGCCCGGCTATTGGCATGACGGTCCGCTCAGCCGGCGGCTGTCCAATGGAATACGTATCGACTACCACCTGCCTGCCCTGCTGCTGATCGAGCGGCGCGCATACTGGCCGTTCCTGTTCGACAACGCGTCACAGCAGCCTGTGACGACCCTGCCGCCGTATCGCGAGCTCGCCGGGCGTGCCGGCTCGATGCCAGACCATCGCTTGCTGGCCGTTCGGGGCACGGTCGATCTCTGCGGCTATGACTATCTGCTGTTGCTCGAGGCGGGCGCCGAGCCCGATCTGTCGGACTTCGCCGCTGACCGGCTGCTGCTTGTCGCGCGGTCAGAATTCGCCGCGCTGTTCCGCGTCAAGCCGTCGGCCTGCACGTCATGACACGCGCGCCTTACCCTGCGTCAGCAACGTTGTCCGGTTACGAGGGCAGCAACAGGCGCTGCAGCTTTCGGACCGCACTGTCCGGTGTGGTCAACACAGTGCTGCCCGTCGCGGCCGCCACCTGCGACGCAGCCGAAGACAGGCTGAACTGCGCCAGCGCCAGCACATCGCAGCCTTCCAGTGGGCGCGCGGCTTCGCATGCCAGCCGGTCGTGCGCCGCCGCGTCGCCGCGGTTCAGCGCCGCCAGCGCCTCCGCCGCCAAGACGGACACCAAAGTCACACCTGGCGCGGCGTTGGTAAACTCCGCCGGCATCGTCGCGAGTGTGGGCGCGAAGGTCGCCAGCAGCCCGATCCTTCCCGCCGGCTCGGCAATAGCCACCGCCTCCTCGATCATCGCCTCGTTGGGCTTCAGCACCGGCATCGGCGCCAGCGCCAGCGCGCAGGCGTCGATGCAGGGGCCGAAGGCCGAGCAGGAGAACAGGATGCCGTCCGCGCCGCACGACGCGGCGTAGTGCGCGAGCGTCAGGAAACGATCCGTCATCGCCGGGCTCAGCGCGCCATCGCGCGCCAGATCGGTCGAAAGCGTGTCGTCCAGCAGATTGGCGAGTTCCGCCTCCGGCCACAGCCGGGCAAACGCCTGCTCGATCGGCTGAATGGAATGCTGCAGCGCATGGATCAGCGCGATCCGCATCGCGTCGTCCCGTCAGCCTGGAAGCTCGCTGGTGGGGTCGATCATCTTGCGCACTTCGGTCACCTTCGTCGCGGGGAAGCCACTGATTTCCGCGTGCTTGCGGATGATGTCTTCGTCCGCGGCGAGATAGACGCAGAACGTCTTATCGGCGGCGACGTAGCTCTCCAACCACTGGATGTCGGGGCCGAGCTGCCGGAGCACGTCGTTGGATTTCGCCGCCGCGCCGCGCAGTTGCTCGCGCTCGAGCGATCCGACTGCGGGAATGTCGCGTTCGATGATGAACTTGCGTAGAGCCATTGCGTCCTCCGGCTTCGGTAGTGGAGCCGGAAGGTTGGCACGGCGTCAGCCGATCGCCAAGCAAGCGATTCGGCTCAATCCGTTTCCGCTGATCTGGCCACGCGGCTGATCTCTCCCTGGCTGGCGCCTGTCTGGAGCGGTGGCTCGACCGCTCGCCAGGTAAAGCCACGCGGTGCCGCTGGCAGGTTCTGGCCGCCTGCGAGGGCGATTCGGACACCAGTCACCGAACCGAGCACGCTGCACTGCTCGTAGATGCCGTCAGGAGCCGGCGCACCCGGAGGATACTCGCGCGCCCACATTGAGTGCTTCGCCACTCTGGCCGTCCTTCATAGTCGTTGGTGAAGCGATTTATCCAGCATCGAGCCCACGGGCGCCATTCGTATTTCTACGTAATCCGGCGGTTAAATTCGTTCCGCTCGTGCATGATTCTGACAGGCTGCGACCCGGCACCGTACCGCACCGGGACGTTGCAGACTCGGCTTGGCCCGTCGAGCGCCCCGCCTTTGTCAGGACAAGAGCGCGTCGTAGATGCGACGGCCGATCTGCTCCAAACGCTCCGGTTCGACGGTGCCACTGATCGCGCAGGCGAGATCGTCGTCTTCCCAGGCCACAGTCGGCACGCTCGCGCCGGCGACTCGCCGGAACGGCGTCTCCTTGGCGCCGGGACGGCCTTCGAAATAGAGCGTGATCACCTTGTTGTCGTGGACATCGCGAAACGCAAGCTGCACTGCCTGTCCTTTGGACGCGGGCATGACCCATCCGCCGAGCAGCGCAAAGCCTGCCGAGGCGGTATCGTGGAGTCGCACTGCCACGCCCAACGCCTTCGAGACGCTCGTCGAGAGGCCGTCCAGCGACGCGACTGGGAGCGCCTGCGGATTGGTCTGCGCCAGCGCCATATACGCGGCAGCGGCCTGTTGTCCGAATGTGTCCGCCTGGCGCTGTTCGAAGTGGCTGTATATGAACCCGCCGTCCAGCGCCCAATCGAGAGTCGCTCCAATGCCTATGGCCAGCAGCACGCCAGCGGCGGCGCGCCAAACGTTCCGGCGCTCGCTAACGCGATGACGCAGCAGCAGGTGTGGATCCAGCCACGAGGGAATCGGCTCGTCGGCTGGACCGGCCAGCGCCGCGCGGAGCGCCTCCCGCTGGGCGATGTAGGCACTGACCCGGCGCGCGGACTCGGAATGCTCCCGCAGATGGCGCTCGACCGCGGGCCTGCGATCCGACCCCAGCTGGCGGTCCACATAGGCGTGCAGATCCTCGTCGAGGACCGGGCAGCTCAATTCGCTGCCCAGACCGCTGGCTAAACTCATCATTTGACCCTCCGCAGTGCCGGACGTACGTCCGCGCTGGCGTCCGCGCTGGAAAGCTGACGCAGCCGCTCACGGCCCCGCGCCAGGCGTGACATCACCGTGCCAATTGGCACGCCCAGCACCGCGGCCGCCTCCGCGTATGACAGGTCCTCGACGGAGACCAGCAGCACCACACTGCGTTGCTCTTCCGGCAGACGCTCGAGGTCTCGCAGCAGATCACGCCATTGCAGCCCATCCTCCTGGGACGGGCGTTGGCTGTGCGCGGCCTCGTGGATCTCATCGAGCGTCTCAGGCACCGGGCGCAAACGGCGCCGGCGCATCTGGCTGATGAACAGATTGTGCAGGATCGAGAATAGCCAGGTCCTGACATCGCTCTCGTCGCGCCTGGTATGCAGCTTGTCCAGCGCACGCACGAGACAATCGTGCACAAGGTCGTCCGCCTCGTCGCGGCTGCGCAGCAATCCCACCGCGTAGCGCCGCAGCGCGGGAACGCATGCCTCGATATCGCTCAGGACGCCGGACGTGCTCACGGCAGCCTTGCCGCCAGCGTGCACCCGCCACCCTCGCGGTACTGGCTGTTCCGTCTCGACTTCGGCATTTCGGCGCCAGGCCAGCATGGGCCCGTCCTCACATTTGGATTAAGTGCGTTTATGGAACAATTTCCATGTCGAAGTCAATCGCTAATATTTGTGTTGCATCCGGCGTCGCCGGCAAGTGGACCGTCGCCGTGGCCGTATAGGGGGGTGTGGCGGCAGGCCGCCGAAGAACAGCTCCGGCAGACCGCTCACATCGGCGTGTTCAGGCGGCGGCGGACAGTCGCGCGATTTCGCCACCGAGGAACTGTGCGATCGCACCGGGTCCGGAGCGCGCCGTGCCGGAGCGGCCCGCGCGCGCCTCGGCGTCTGGATTGTAGTTGGTGTTGGTGTTCACGTCATAGACCAGAGTGCGACCGTCGGTGTCGGTGATGAACTCGATCCCCGCCACCTCAATGCCGGTGTTTGCCAGGAAACGCTCCAGCCTTCCGCGCAGGGCGTCCGGGATGCCATCGATGATGGTGAACTTCTCCCGCGGCGCCTCGCCGACCGGGCAATTGGCGTCGCCTACGGCGCAAGCGTCCGCGGGGCAAAGCTCGAACCCGTCGCTGGTGTCGACTTCGACCGCGTACAGCAACCGGCCGCCGACGAACTCGGCTCGGGTGATGAAGGGGCGTGGCGCGCGCACATATTCCTGCAGGAGATGGAGACCATCGACTGGCGGTTCGTAATCCGCTCCGGCGAGCCAGGCGGCAAGGCTGTCGGTCGAGTGGAAGAGTTGCACGCCGATGCCCTTGCCGCCGCGGTTCGGCTTGAGGATGACCGGTTGATCGGCAAAATACCGGAGCGCCGCGGCAACGACACGGTCGCGGCCGGCCACGAGGACGGTGTGCGGCGTGGCGATGCCGTGGCTTTCGAGCGCGGCGTATTGCCGCACCTTGCTGATTTCCAGATCGAGGGCGCCAGGCCCATTCACCACGCGCCTGCCCCAGCGGGTGAGCCATGCGAGAACGGCAGCGGTCAGTTCCGCGGCATAGCGATGGTCCCGCGTGTGCGATGAAGCGCTCATGCGGTTGTAGAACACGCCGTGCGGCGGTGCGGCCGCCAGGTCGAAGGTGCCGGCATCGAGGAACCATTCGGTCCAGGGCAATCCGCGCTGATCGAAGGCCTGGGCCAGCGGCGGCAGCCAGGCGGAATTCTCATGGAGGACGTGGATACGGCTCACGATTGTAGTCTCCCTGGCATTGCCGGGACGGCGGGTCCTGACCACGGCATAGGAGATGGTTTGTTCAGCTTTATGCAATATGGCGGGCCATGAAAGTATTATCTTCCATGGTCTCGCTAATGCATGGAAGGAAATGGCAAAACTTGGCCGTCATGCAGATGATTTCCATGCGACTGCGGACGCCGCGGCTTGAACAGAAGGCGGCCGAACGGCTGTGTTGCGATGCGCGGTTGCCGCTCCTATAACGCGCCGCGCCTCCTGTAGCATGCGGGCGCGAGCGGAGAGGTGCCGGAGCGGTCGATCGGGACGGTCTCGAAAACCGTTGTACCCTCAGGGGTACCGTGGGTTCGAATCCCACCCTCTCCGCCAGATACCATAAACTTAATGTTTCAAGTGCTTACCGATCCACCGTATCAGCAGATTGCCCGACGGTTTTCGTTTCCTCTGCCCTGTCAGGGAACTCAAATCGTCCATGGGCTCACTCAGTCAAGGGACGCATCGTCCGCTACGCTGGATACCCTGCCGGGGCCCGCGAAGCACTGTTAACAGCGCTCCGGCTCAACCCGCATGATCCCCGAAGCATGATCGATACGATTCAAATCGCGATTTCCTACTTTTCGAGCATGACTGCACAGAAGCGGTTGAAACAGCGAAACATCCAAGCGCGCGCCTTCGCCGGAAAGCGGGTTGCCACGGTGACGGGGCGCCCCGTTCTCAGCAATACTTGTGCTGACACGGCGCATTCGCTGGTTCGACATTGGCGAGTACATCCTCCGCCATGCCGATAGAGTGCCCTCGCGACATGGCACTTGGCGCGCCTTCTGCCGAGGCGTTGCAGATGGCGATTGAACCGCGCCGCCATCACGTGTCGCCTGAGACCATGGGGCATCCTGCGGTCACGCCGAATGCCTGCGGCTTGCCTATCTGATCCAGGCGTACTGCTTGGCTTCGACGAAATCGCAACCAGCATGAGGGAATACAGAAGCCGCGAGACGCTGGTCAGCAGGACATGAGCCGACGCTCAACGGTCGTGCGCGGCAGCAGCTACATCAAAGCCGTTCAGCTTTGCACCTAAATCAACGTCGGTGATCACGACATCTGGCGCATCGACTGTGGCGGGTGGGCTGAGGACGTTCTATGGGTCAGCGAATTCCGCGACCTGAAGTCCCGTGTCTTCCAGGCAGTCCACCAGGGTGGCACGCACAAGCTCGTCGTCCTCTCCGAGCATGACTTTCATGGCAGTGTGAACGCACCTGCACCGTTTGCGGTTGCCGGGCGTGTTTGTCGGCAATGTCACCAAGCACTCGACGGGCGTCGGATTCGGCATAGTGCTCAGCAAGCTCGTCGCCTTGGCGACCCATACTGAGAGCCGGCGTAGGCAAAACCAACTCCGACAGTTCGCAGATGGCAGCCGAGGCTTCGCGCTGGGAATCATCGGCACCGGCCTAATGGCGGTGCCTGTAGTGGCGGGGTGCTGCCGCATACATCATTGGTGGGGGTGGGGCGTTGCGTTGGCCGTTGGCCTTGGCGCGCCGGCCCAAGGAACGCCCGCTTTGCGCCACTCCGGCGGCGGCCATCGCAATGCGAGCTAGTCCAACAACCAGACTGTGTCACGGGCTCCATGTGCGAGCACCTGCCGACCGTCGCGCGACTCACGACCACCGCCCGCCGAAATCTGGTCGCGGAAACGCGCGAGGGCATAATACGAGCCAGCAAGCCTACGATAGCTCGCGGCCAGTTCGGGGTCTGGTGTCCACGCCGCGAAGTCATGCGCTTCCGAGGCGAAGCTCAAGTAGTCCTGCACATCTGGCATGTTGCCAGTCCTTGCAGTTGCCATAGTCCAAACGCACAGCGAGGCGACGGGTGACTTCCCTCGCCACTCAATTCTGGTTGAAGAATTACGGCCGGAACGACCACGCTGGCACCGGCACGCCGCGCCGACATACGGATCGCCGGCTTTCTGGCCCGGTTGCGCTAAACTGCGGAGCAGTTGGATCCTGTCCAACGCTGGTATCGCATCCTGAGTGAGGCGCTGAAACGCTACCTGAAAGGCCGCCAACTCGACCCGCCACTGCGCATCGCGCCGGCCCGAGCTGCTCGCCGTGGTTGTGAGAGGCTGCAAATCCAGCTGCCGATCCGAGGTCAACTGCCGGATTTAGGGTTCCTGCGGCTCAGCTGGGACGCGCCTGCCCTGATGGGTGGACAGGGGTTCGGCGAGTTGGTCGCAAATGGATCGATCAAAGGCAGGCTGCGTCGATCTCGGCTCCTGCAAGCCGGATCCATACGGGGGATTCCGTCATTCGCGATCCCGCACCCATCAAGCGCATGGCGGCACCCGCCGGTGACTGATCAGGATTGGGCACAGATCGCCGCAGGAATCGGAGCGATCAGGCGGTAGAATCGACACACTCCCCGCGTTCGAACCCTCGTCATACCCTAAGCCGCCATCGGCACCACCTGCCCACCCGGCACGTGATCCAGATGGCACGCCGATACGTGCCCTTCGCCCACAGTCCGCAGCATCGGCTCCTCCACCCGGCACCGATCGAACGCGAACGGGCAGCGCGTATGAAAGCGGCAGCCGCTCGGCGGGTTGATCGGGCTCGGCACGTCGCCGGTCAGGATGATCCGCTGCCGTTTCGCGGTCGGGTCCGGCACCGGCACCGCCGACAACAGTGCACGCGTGTAGGGATGGTGCGAACTGGCGAACAGCGTGCGCCGATCCGCCACCTCGACGATCTTGCCGAGATACATCACCGCCACGCGGTGCGTCAGATGCTCGACGATGGCGAGGTCATGGCTGATGAACAAAAGCGCCAAACCAAGCTCGTCCTGGAGATCGACCAGCAGGTTGATGATCTGCGCCTTCACCGACACGTCCAGCGCCGACACCGCCTCGTCGCAGATGATCAGATCGGCACCGGGCGCCAGCGCCCGCGCGATGCCGATGCGCTGACGCTGGCCGCCGGAGAATTCGTGCGGATAACGCCCGATCGCATCGCGCGGCAGCTGCACCTTGTCCATCAATTGCCCGACCCGCTCCGTCAGCGCGCGGCCGCCGTGGACGATGCCGAAATTGATCAATGGCTCGGCCAGGATGTCGCGCACTTTCATGCGCGGATTGAGCGACGAGAACGGGTCCTGGAACACCACTTGCACGCGTTGCCGCAACGGGCGCAGCTTGCCCGCGGGCAGGTTGTCGATGCGCTCGCCATCCAGCCAGACTTCGCCGTCGGTGACCGCGTAGAGGCGCAGGATTGCCTTGCCGACGGTGGACTTGCCGCAGCCCGATTCTCCGACCAGCGACAGCGTCTCGCCGCGGTTGATGGCAAATGACACGCCGTCCACCGCGTAAACCTTCGCCGTTTCCATGCCCAGGATGCCGCCGTGGATCGGGAAGTGCTTCTTCAGGTTTTTGACTTCGAGCAGCGGACGATCGGTGCTCATCGACCGTGGCGCCTTGCATCGTTATGGCCGGGCAGAGGCCCGCAGCCATCGGGACAGGCGGTGGCCAAAGCGTAATTCTCCCCCTCCCCTTGCGGGAGGGGGTTGGGGGGAGGGGGCCTGCCAACAGAAGGCAAGGTGCTGGCACATACGCCGAGGTCAACGTTTTGCCCCGACCCCTCCCCCAAACCCCCTCCCGCAAGGGGAGGGGGAGGGCCGATGATTTTCATCACGCCGCCATCCGGCGTTCGGCGTAGTGGCAGGCGACCAGATGATCGGGCGCCTTGGTCTCGATCGCCGGCGTGACGCGAATGCACAGATCTGTCGCCATCGTACAGCGGCCGGCAAACGCGCACCCGACGATCCTCTGCCGCAGGCTTGGCACCAATCCGGCGATCTCCGCCAGCTTGCCGCGCCCCCCGTCGCTCAGCGACGAACCGAGCTTAGGCACCGAACCAAGTAGTCCGCGCGTATAAGGATGCAGCGGACGGGCGAAGATTTCCGCGACCGGCGCTTCCTCGACCTTGCGCCCGGCATACATCACCACGACACGCTCGCACATCTCGGCCACCACGCCGAGATCGTGCGTGATCAGCATGATCGCCGACCCCAACCGGGTCTTCAAATCGCGCATCAGGTCGAGAATCTGCGCCTGGATCGTCACGTCCAGCGCCGTCGTCGGTTCGTCGGCGATCAGCAGCTTTGGATTGCACGCCAGCGCCATCGCGATCATCACCCGCTGGCGCATGCCGCCCGACAGCTGGTGCGGATATTCGCGCACCCGCCGCTGCGGCGCGGGGATGCCGACCAGCACCAGCATGTCGATCGCCTTCTGCTCCGCATCGCGTGCCGACAGGCCCTGGTGCAGCCGCAGCGTCTCGCCGATCTGCTTGCCCACCGTCAGTACCGGATTGAGGCTGGTCATCGGCTCCTGGAAGATCATCGAGATGTCGTTGCCGCGGATGTCGCGCATCTCGGGTTCCGACAACTCCAGCAGATCGCGGCCCTGGAAGCGGATAGCGCCGGCGATCTTGCCGGGCGGCTCCTGGATCAGCCGCAGGATTGACATCGCGGTAACCGACTTGCCGCAGCCGGACTCGCCCACGACGCCGATCGTCTGACCGGCATCGACCTGGAACGAGACGCCTTCCACCGCGCGCACCACGCCGTCGATCGTCGCGAAATGGGTTTGCAGATTCTCGACTTCGAGCAGCGCCACTCGCTCAGATCCGCTTGGCGAGCCGAGGGTCGAGTGCGTCGCGCAATCCGTCGCCCAGCAGGTTCACCGACAGCACGGTGATGCAGAGAAATATCGCGGGGAAGAACACGATGTAGGGTTTCACCTGCCAGAGCGCCCGTCCCTCGGCCATGATGTTGCCCCAGCTTGGGATGATCGGCGGCGTGCCGGCACCGATGAAGGACAGGGTCGCCTCGGTGATCATTGCTGATGCGCAGATGAAAGTCGCGTTCACCATCAGCGGCGCCAGCGTGTTCGGCAGGATGTGCTTGATGACGATCATCGGCACCCGTGTGCCGGACGCGATTGCCGCCTCGACATACGGCTGCTCGCGCAGGCTCAGCACCACGCCGCGGATGAGCCGCGATACCCGGGGAAACTCGGCCACGCTTATTGCGACGATCACGTTCTGCACCGAGGCTCGGGTCAGCGCCATCAGCGCAATTGCCAGCAAGATCGGCGGGATCGACATCAGTCCGTCCATCACCCGCATGACGACGAAATCGAGCATGCGGACGAAGCCAGAGACCAGTCCGATGAAAGTGCCGACCACCGAGGCGACCGTCGCCACGGCGAACCCCACGAACAGCGAGATGCGCGCGCCGTACAGCACCCGCGAATATACGTCGCGCCCCAGCATGTCGGTGCCGAACCAGTAAAGCGCGGATGGCTCGCGGGTGCGCTTTGCCGGCGCCAGCGCTGTCGGATCGACCGTGCCGAGCCAGGGCGCCAGGATGGCGATCAGGATCATGACCAGCAGCAGCGCCCCGCCGAGCACGATTGTGGGATGGCGATGGACGAAGGTCATTGCCCGGCCGCGTTCCTTGGGCGGAGGCAATACATCGGCGAGCGACGGAGCGGCGGTGTAGGCGCGCGGTGTGGTGGTGGCTGAACTCATGGCCAGACTCTCATCCTCGCGTCATGGCTGAGAAAAGTGCTCCCCCTCCCCTCGCGGGAGGGGGTTGGGGCGAAGGGGAACGCGGTGCGAAGTCAGGCTTGGTATTTATCCAAACCCATTGTCTTGCGACGGTGCGACCCCTCCCCCCAACCCCCTCCCGCAAGGGGAGGGGGAGGATTACACTCAGGCTTGCGTCTATCCTGACGCCTATGGGGCTTGTGCCGGCCATCAATAGCGGATCCTCGGATCGAACACGGTGTAAAGAAGATCGACGGCCAAATTGACCAGTACGTAGACAAAGCTGAACAGCAGCACGACACCCTGGATAACGGGGTAGTCGCGCCGCAGAATTGCATCCACAGTCAATCGCCCGAGACCGGGGATTGCGAACACGCTCTCGGTGACCACCGCGCCGCCGATCAGCAGCGCGACGCCGATGCCGATGACGGTGACGATGGGCACCGCCGCATTCTTCAGCGCGTGCACGAACAGCACGGCGCGCTGGTCCACGCCCTTCGCCTTGGCGGTGCGCACGTAGTCCTGGCTCAGCACCTCCAGCATCGTCGCGCGCGTGATCCGCGCCAGCAGCGCGACGTAGATCAGGCCCAGTGCGATGGTCGGCAGGGCCAGGCTGCGCAGGAACGGCACCACCCCCACGGTGATCGAGGTGAAGCCCTGCACCGGCAGCCAGTCGAGCTTCAGCGCGAACACGTAGGCCAGCATGTAACCCAGCACGAATACCGGCGTGGAGAAGCCGAACACCGCCAGCATCATCACCGACCGGTCAATCCATGTCCCGTGCTTCCACGCCGCCAGCACGCCGAGCGGGATGGCGACCACGATGGAGAACACGATGGTCAGGATCATCAGCGACGTGGTCGGCTCGATGCGCTGCGCGATCATGTGGCTGACCGGCAGGTTGGTGAAAATCGAGTTGCCGAGGTCGCCGTGGATGATCTGCCAGAGCCACTCGCCGAAGCGGACGACGAAGGGCCGGTCCAGCCCGAGCGAGGCGCGTATGCGCTCGACATCGGCGGGGGTGGCCTGATCGCCGGCGATGATCGCGGCCGGATCACCAGGCGCCAGATAGAGCAGGCTGAACACGAAGAAGGCGACAATGAGCATCACCGGGATGGTGGCCAGGATACGCCGTGCGGCGTAGGCAAGCATATCGGCGGTATCCTCCGTTCAGCTCTTGGTCACATCCCACAATACCGGGAACGGCGCCTTCACCACACCGGCAACGTTCCCGCGCCAGGCCTGATAGCCCTTAAAGAAGCCGGTGGGGACAAACGTGACAAAGTCCATCGACGCCTTGTTGATCTCCTTCACCGCCGCCTGTTCGGCACCCTGGTCGGTCGCGGCGAACCACGTATCGATCTTGCCCTGCACCTCGTCCGACTTCGGCCAGCCAAACCAAGCTTTGTCGCCGGTGGTATAGAACGCCGGCTGCGCGCCGGGGTTCACGCAATCGACGCCGGCATGCCACGTATGGAAAACGTTCCAGCCGCCCTTGTCGATCGGCTCCCTGCTGGCGCGCCGCGCGCCGACAGTGCCCCAATCGGTTGCGACGTAATCAACTGCTAGGCCGATTTTGCTGAGCATGTCGGCGGTCACGTCGCCCTGCGCCTTGACGATCGGCACATCGGTGCCGATCACCATCACCACCTTGGTGCCCTTGTGTCCCGCGTCGGCGACAAGCTTGCGCGCGGCCTCGATGTCATGGCGCTTCAGGTTGTCGCCGCCGTATTCCGTGTAAAGCGGCGTGCCGGGGGTGAAGAAGCTGGCGCTCGCCTGCCAGAGATTGGGATCCTCGCCGACGATGGCCTGCATATAGTCGGCCTGGCTGGTCGCGATCAGCGCCGCCTGGCGCACCCTCGGGTCGTTGAACGGCGGATACAAATGGTTCATCCGCAGGTCGCCGATGTTGCCGAGCGGGTCGGCGATGTCCACGGCGAGGTTGCGGTTCTGCTTCAGCAGCGGCACCACGTCTGGGATCGGCGTCTCCCACCAATCGATCTCGCCGGATTGCAACGCGGCGGAGGCGGTGGCGGAATCCGGAATAATCTTCCATTCGATCCGATCGAAATTCACCCGCTTGCCGCCGGCCAGCCAGTCGGATTTTTCCCCGCGCGGGGCGTAGCCGGCGAATTTCTCAAACACGGCGGATGCACCGGGGACCCACTCGTCCTTGCGGAAGGTGAACGGACCCGAACCGACATACGCGCCGATCTGCTTGAACGGATCGGTCGCGGCGATGCGCTCCGGCATGATGAACGCGCAGGGCGTGCCGCACTTGCCGAGCGCATACAGCAGCTTGGCAAATGGCTGTTTCAATCGTAACCGGAACGTCCGGTCGTCCACGGTCTCCATTGCGTCGAGCCGGGCCTTGATCATCTGGCCCATGTTGTCGCGCACCATCCAGCGCGCGAGGCTGGCGATGCAGTCGCCGGAGCGAACCGGTTCGTTGTCGTGGAATTTCAGGCCGGCACGCAGCTTGAAGGTCCAGACGAGACCATCGGAGGAGACATCCGAGCCCTCGCACATCTGGGGCTGCGGAACGAGGTTGCTGTCCACCCCGTAGAGCGTGTCGTAGAACAGCACCGAGGCGTTGCGCACCACGTAGAGCGTGGTCCAGATCGGGTCCAGGTTGGCCAGATTGGCCTGCGGAACGAAACGCAGCACCTTGGAATTGGCTGCCAGCGACAGCCGCGGCGCGGCCAAACCACCCGACGCCGCGAGCGCACCCGCGGCAGCCTGCAAGAATCTCCGACGATCCATCGGCTGCTCCAGCCTCCGTCCCCATGTTTATGTTTGCGCGCCGGTCCCAGTCCCGGCGCCCCCTAGCCTGCCCCAGCCCCGCAGGAAAGACCAGCCGTATTGCAGTGCGGCAATGGGGCAGGTGGCGGCGTCTATGCGGTCAGGCCGGGAACCGTCGCGCCGGAGGCGTTGCTGCCATAGGCCTGAAGCGCCTGGAGGATGTCGGCCGCGAAGGCCCGCGCCGCCGTCTGGTCACTGCCGGACGAAGCAGTGCCCGACGATGTGGTGGCCGTCGCCGTGGTCGAAGATGCGGTCGTACCGGCAGCGCCGGTGGCCGTATCCACGCCCGCCCAGCCGCCGCCGTGGTGATGGTGGTGTTGATGCGGCCGGCCTTGACCAGCGGCGCTCGCCTGGCTCGCGGTCGCTGATTGCGCGTTCGGGTCACTGCCGGACTGGCCGGACTGCAACTGTGCGAGCAGCGTCTGCAGGTCGTTTGCCACCTGCTGTTCGGGACTGGCGCCGGTCGCTGTCCCGGTTGCGCTTGAAGCAGCAGCAGTGGTGGAAGTGTTGCCGCCCTGTGCCTGGACCAGCATCGCCTGGACGTCCGAGGCCAGCTGCTGGAACGGGTTGGCGAGCCCCACAGTCGATGTGCCAGATCCGGAGGCGGTCGAGGTTGACCCCGCCGCGCCGGAAGGCGGCGGGGGATCGGCGTTCCAACTCCCGCCGACACCTGGTTGAGGCTGGAAGGGTCTGGTCCAGGTACTGGACGCAATGCTGTCAATCGACACGATACTGTCTCCTGTTCGTGGTCGGCCACCGAACTGTGGCGTGCACAACGATGCAAACTTGGTGCCGACCGCGAACCGCGCGGACATCGGTCAGCCTGCCGCGGCGCACCCGGCAGCCGATTCCTGGTGATGCGGTTACCTGGGCAAATTCTGCCGGACGGCGAGGGATATACACCTGGGTCAAGCTCCATTGGCGCTAACGTAGCGCGGTGTCAGCTGCGCTCTCCCCCCCTCGTATCTTGGCCGACAAGACGTGGGTGGCCGGCCCCGGCCATGACGGCATCGGCGGGCCGTTCTATGGCCGCACATGGTGTTCAACCGGCGCCGAACGACAGTCCATCTCGTACTCCAGACCCTCAACCGGTGGCCGCGCGTAATGCCAGAGGAGTCCGTGCTGGGCCGCACCGCGCCGCACGATCTCGTCGGCGAGGAACGGGTGGAGGTCATACACCGTATAGACCTGCGTCGCCGTGGTGTCGGACCAGGACTTGCCAAGCGCGGCCATTCGTTCCTCCATTCGCCCGAGCACGAACAGCGCCTTCTCCCGCATGGCATCGGCGCTGGTTTCACCATAACGCACCGTGCGTTCACGGTACGGCGCGGGGCCATCCCCCGCCTCTCCGCTGCCGGCGATGACGAACGATCCGGATGCGCCGGCAGCGGGGCGCGCAAAGCAGAATGCATGAAAGCTCGGCTCGTTCGGGCGGTGCATGGCCGGAATGACGTTGCTGCGCGCCACCGGGTTGTTGTCGTCGTCAGCCATGACACCCCATCGCTTCAGCGTCTCGATATATTGGCGGTTGAACGCGATGAAGCCTGTGTCGGTGAACTGTGCCGGCGAGCGAAGTTCACAGGCACAGAGGGCGACGAGCGGCACACCCAGCGTGCCGAGGTAGCGCTCGATCCAGGCAAAGCCGGCGGCCAACGGCATGGGCCGGGCGAACTCCACACGCTCAATCCGGTAGCCGTCGAGCGCCGCGACGCCGCCCGAGTACTGGAACGCAAACGGCATGTACCGATAGCCGCCCGTTGGAATGTCGATCGTCGCCGTCATCTGCTCTCCCCTCATGCAAAAATGGCCTCGGGTTGCCCCGAGGCCCTTGGTAGCACAGATGTTTTGTCGCCTAACTGTTGTTCCTGTTTCCCAGCAGCTGCAGCAGCAGCATGAACAGGTTGATGAAGTTCAGGTAGAGGCTCAGCGCGTCATACACGCTCCGCTTCGCCGCGCCCTCCGGTCCCTCTGCGTAGGCATACTGCACGTAGGTCGCCTTGATGCGCTGCGTGTCGTATGCGGTCAGACCGGTGAACACCACCACGCCGATGATGCTGATGGCGAACTGCAAGGCCGAACTGGCCATGAACATGTTCACCAAACTGGCGATGATGATGCCGAACAGCCCCATCATCATGAAGCTGCCCATTCGGGTCAGGTCGGTCTTGGTCGTGTAGCCGTAGATGCTCGTCGCCGCGAAGGTCGCCGCGGTGATGAAGAACACCCGGACGATCGACTCGCTCGTGTAGATCAGGAAGATGTTGGTCAGGCTGGCGCCCATCGCCGCGCAAAACGCCCAATAAAGTGCCTGCGCGGTCGAACGCGACAGCCGGTTCACCCCCAAACTCAGCACGAGCACGAAAGCGAGCGGCGCGAAGATCGAGATCATCGCCAGAGCCGACGGCGTGTGCCGCGGTCCCGCGGGCGTCATGACCAAGGGATAGAACACGTCGATCAGGCTGGTATTGGCGATGCCGTAGGCGACGATTCCGGTCAACACCAGACCGGATGTCATCCAGTTGTAAACCCGCAGCATATAAGCGCGGAGGCCGGCGTCCAGGACCGCAGCGGTCGTGGCGGCCGATGCTTGTGGGTAGGTCCGGTAGTCGGGACTGAAGGCCATGGTTTCCCCTTCTAACTCTCGGGCGGGATGCCCGCGATCTCTTAATCTGGAGATCGGACGGGCCGGTGGCAAGCCAGACTGGCAGTGAAAGCTTGGTAACGCGCTTTGTGACTACCCGCCTTTACTCGTTCCGCAGCATGGGGGCCGCCTTGGCCCTCAGCGCGGTCGCGATCCCAGCATAGCCGAAGAACAGCACCATGGCGAGAGACCCGATCACGGTGGCCGCAAGCATGCCGGGCAGGATCACCCAGTCGATATGCATGATATAGCGAACCACCCCGAAACTCGCCAGGGTCCCAACCACAGCGGCGATCAGGCCGGCGGCCAGACCCAGCACGCCGAACTCCACCATCCAGGCAGCACGGATCTGGCCGCGCGTCGCCCCGAGGGTCTTGAGGATGATCGCCTCCCGCGTGCGGCGGCGCTGCCCGGCGGCTACCGCACCGACCAGGACGAGCACGCCGGCAATCAGGGTCAGCGATCCGGTCGCGGCAAGCGCGGCGGCCACCTGATCCAGCAGCGCCGCCACCGCGGCGAGCACGTCCGCCACGCGGATGCCGGTGACGTTGGGCAGTGCGTCGGTCACGGCGCGCAGCAGGCCGCCCTGGTCCGATGCGGCGACGCGCACCGTCGCGATGTGGGTGTGGGGTGCGCCCTGCAGCAGACCCGGACTCGCCACCATGACGAAGTTCAGCGACAGCGACTGCCAGGCGATGTCGCGCAGGTTCGCGATCCGCAGGTCCACGTCGCGGCCGAGCACATTGACGCGGATCATGTCGCCAATGCCGATGCGCCAGCCGCTGGCGAGGCCCGCGTCGAATGACACAAGCGGCGGCCCGGCGTAGTCGGGTGGCCACCACTTGCCGGCGACGATCCGGCTGCCCGGTGGCGGCGTTGCGGCATAGGTGAGGCCCCGGTCGCCGCGAAGGGCCCAGCTGGTATCGGGCGTTGTGTGCACCTGCTCGGCCGGCACGCCGTTCACCGCGACGATGCGCGCACGCATGCTGGGAACCTCGTTCATGTCCTCCACACCCGGCTGCCCGCGCACCAGCGTTTCGAAGCGGGCCAGCTGATTGTCCTGGATGTCCACGAAGAAGAAGCTCGGCGCATTGGCCGGCAACTGGTCGAGGATCTCCCGCCGCACATTGCCCTGGATCAGCGCCACCGCGACGAGGGTGGACAGGCCCAGCCCGACCGACACCAGCATCAGAGGGGTGGCAGCACCTGGCCGGTGTAGATTGGCCAGACCAAGACGAACGGTGGGCGAGCGGATGCGCCGGCCGGCACGGGATGCCAGGACGACCGCCGCACCGGCGAGGCGGAACAGCGCCAGAGTGGCGAGAGCGGCCGCGCAGAACCACAGCGCGAAGCGCCGGTCGGCGGCGGTGGCTACGGTGAGCACGACAAGCGCGGCGGCGACCGCGGCATTCGCCACCATCAGCGCACGGGAGGGACGTGCCCGCTCCGGCATCAGCGCGTCACGGAACAATGCGCTGCCGGGAATGCGCGCCGCTCGGCCGAGCGGCCAGAGCGAGAAGGCGAGCGCGGTCAGCAGCCCGTAGCCGGCCGCGAGCGCCAGTGGGCCGGGATAGATCCCAAGCACCGGCGGTACCGGCAGAACGTCCTTGAGCCAGGCGGCCAGGACACTCGGCAACGCGGCGCCGAGGACAACACCGATCAGCACGCCGCAGATTGCGAGTGCCAGCACCTGGATGATGCAGTCCGCGAAGACCAGCCGCGACGAGCCGCCGAGGCAACGCAGCGTCGCCAGCGTGGTGGCGCGCGCATCGAGCCATGCGCGCACGCCGTTGGCGACGCCGATGCCGCCGACCAGCAACGAGGTCAGCCCCACCAGGGTCATGAACAGGCTGGTCTGGTCGATGAAGCGGGTCACGCCAGGAGCGGCGTCACGCGGTTCCCGGATGCGCCAGCCCTGGCGGGGGAAAGCTTCCCGGAGCGCCACCAGCGTCGCGTCGGGATCCGGCAGGGTAGCCCGGAGCGCGTATTGCACCATGGAGCCGGGGGCGATCAGCCCGGTCGATTCAAGGGCGGCGGCGGAGATCAGCACGCGGGGGCCGAGGATCAGCGGAGCGGCGACCCGGTCGGGCTCGGCGACCAGTTCGCCGCGGACTGTGAAGTTCGCGTTGCCCAATCGGACGGTGTCGCCGGGATGCAGGTCGAGGCGGTCCAGCACGACGCGTTCCGCCAGCAGGCCATGATCCGCCAGCGCCATCGCCACGGCACCCCCTCCCCTACCCTCCCCCGCTTTGCGGGGGAGGGAGTGTACTAAGTCCCCCTCCCCCCCTTCGCGGGGCTGGGAGTGTATTAAAGCTCCCTCCCCTGCGGAGCGGGGGAGGGTTGGGGAGGGGGTGATCCCCGCTTCGCCCACCAGCGGCCACGCCGCATCGACAACCTTCAACTGGACCAGTTGGCGTTGGCCGGACGCAGCGACCAGCATGGAGCGCATCTGAACCACATCTGAAATCGCCGCGCCCCGTGCGCGCAGCCAGTCGCGTAGCGTATCCGGCAGCGCCTGCGAGCCGCTTTCGACCTCCAGAT
>DATMND010000113.1:0-16003 GCA_035569235.1 Acetobacteraceae bacterium
CAGACGCTCGGCCGCGTGGACGCAGGGCGCATCTTCATCATGCTGGATCGGAACGACTACTGGCAGTGCGCGTTCGTCATCCCAAAGGGCGGCATCGACGAGGTGCACGCGCACGGGCTTGAAGCGTTCCGTGCCGACATCGTGCAACTCGCGCCCTTTCTCCAGGACCGGGTGCACGAGCTTGCGACGTGGGACGATGTGAAGCTGCTAACCGTGGCGGTGAACCGGCTGGATACCTGGTATCGCCCCGGCCTGCTGTTCATCGGCGATGCCGCGCACGCCATGTCGCCAGTGGGCGGCGTGGGGATCAACCTCGCGATCCAGGATGCTGTCGCCGCGGCCAACATCCTGGTGCCGCGAATGCGCCAGGGCGCTGCCACGCTGGATGATCTCCGCGCCGTGCAGCGCCGCCGCGAACTGCCCACGCGCCTGACACAACGCACGCAGGTGCTGATCCAGAATCGGGTCATCAGCAACGTCCTGCGCGGCACGACGACTCCGAAGCCGGCCTTGGCGGTGCGCATACTCGGCCGCTGTGCCCCGCTGCGCCGATTGCCTGCGCGAGCCGTCGGCATGGGCTTCCGCCCGGAACATATAAGGCACTGACGATCAGTGCTGCTTGCGGCAGGAGAAGCTGCCGCAACGCGGTGCGGAGATGAAATATCATTCCGGTTGTGACCTGGCTCACAACCTGGCTGCGTTCAGCGTGGTAGATGATGATGGACCCGCTAGGTTCTTTGACCACCAAGCTCACCGGAACACGCACGCAGCGAGAGAAAGCCCATGAAGAACGCCCGTTGGACTGACGAGAGCGGTTGGATCGTCGAAGACCTCCAGCACGTCTTCTGGCAGCCGCCCGCTCACCCGAACCGGGGCTTCACAACGGCGATGTGGGTGCTGATGCTCATCGGAGCATCGCTCATCTCCTGGTCAGCAATGGCGCACGATCCGGGCCGTCCCGAGGTGACCTCACGGATCCTGGGCCAATCCAACCAGAACGACGGCATGTGCTGCGACGGAAAGGATACGTCGTTCCCGCCGCGTTCTACTGAATTCACCCGTCGAATTGAGCGAATCTTGTGAAGCAGGGGCGATACGTCCTGTCGTCACCCCCGCTTCCGCGCCCGGAGTGCTGTACGGTCCTTCAGGAAGCGATGCCGAGCAGTCGTGCCGCGGTTCCGCCAAGGATTGCGATCCTCTCGTCGTCACTCAATCCAGGCGTGTTGAGCACAAGATCGACCTCGGTGCTGGTCCATGGGAACGGATAGTCGGTCCCGATCATGATCTGGCCCGGTCCGGTTTCCGCGATCAGGTGGCGGAGCGCCTCGGGCGTGAACACGATCGTGTCGAAATAGAGCTGCCCGTCGCGCAGGTACGCGGTCGGGTTCTTTTTGGGCAGCTTGCCGACCCGGTCGGGGAAACACCGGATCACTGCGTCGGACCGATTGGCGTAGGACGGCAGGAAGCCGCCGCCATGCGCGGCACAGATCTTCAGCCCGGGAAAGCGGTCGAGCGTGCCTTCGAAGATCAGGTGCGACAACGCAATGGTGGTCTCCAGCGGGTTGCCGATCGTGTTGGTCAAAAGGCCGCTGCCGGCGAGCCGGCCGGAGGGTTCCAGTTCGCGCGTGCCGAGCGGGTGCATGAACACGAGCACGCCGAGTTCCTCGCACTTGGCCCAGAACGGATGGAATCGGGGGTTGGCCAGTTCCTCGCCGGCGACGCTGCCTCCGACGCCGACGCCGCGGAAACCGAGCGTCTTGACCGCGTATTCGACCTGTTGCGCGGCAAGCTCGGGATGCTGCAATGCCGCGGTCGCGAAGGCGACGAAGCGGTCGGGGCTGGTGGCGCAGAATTCCACGAGTGTCTCGTTCTGGACCTTGATCAGTTCGGCCGCGACGTCGCGGGGAGCGCGGTACCAGTAGGGGTTGATGCTCAGCGCCTCGACGTCGATGCCCTGCGCGTCCATCGCGGCGATGCGCGTGCTGGTGTCGTGCATCAGGAGGGCCGGTGCTTCGAGCGGGTGGTTGATCAGCGCCGCGGCCGCCGGGACGATGCAATGGGCGTGCACGTCGATCGTCTTGACCCGCTTGCCATTGACCACGACTTCGCGGCGACGCGGCTGCGGTTGGGAGCCTGGTGAGGGCGCCGCGCTTGTAATGGCGCAAGGGATGAATGCGAGCGCGGCGATAGTACTGGCGAGCAGGTTCCCGGTTATGGACATTTCCGTTTCTCCTTCGTGTTTTGGCGGGCAGTCTGCGAGGCTATACGAGTTGATCGAGGCACCGCATCTCACTTCGTCATGCAGATTCGTCCCCCAGAACAGGCAGACCGAGCGCGGAGGCTGCGCGGCACAATTCCCGGTCGAGCGAGGCGAGCGGCAAATGCCTCCGTCGGGCGAGTTCGAGATAGATCGCGTCGTAGACCGTGAGCCGGAAGCGCGCGGCAAGATGTTGCGTCGCGCCCCAGACCTGGATCGTCGTTTCGGGATCGAGGGTGACGGGCAGGTCGCGCAGAAAGCCCGCCAGCCGTTGCCGATGGGTGGCATCGATCCGTTGCCGGCGCTCAGCCATCATCAGGCCGTTGAGAACTTCCGCTGGCCAATGCTGGGGCACGACCGCGCCCGTCTCGCCGACGCGCTCCAGCAAGGCCTCTGTCGTCGTCGTCCGCTCGTCCTCGAAGCACCAGGAAAGCGCCACCGAGCTGTCGACCACAAGGCTCACGGGCGCCCTTCGTTGACCAGGTCCTTGATCTTCAGTCCGCCGAGGGTGAGCCCTTTGCTCAGTTCGAGGATGCCCATGACAGCCCTACGTGCCCTGGCACGGTCGAAGCCAGGCTCTGCCGGCACTAGTCTGGCGACCGCCTTGCCGCGCCGCGTGATCAGGATTTCCTCGCCATGCTCCACCTGGTCGAGCAGGTGGCCGAATTTGTTCTTTGCCTCGAAGGCGCCCATTTCGCGCATGAGCAGGTCCAACCAACTGTACGGTTCCCTAGCTTATTCCGGATCGCCTGCGATGTCATGCTCCCTTCATTCGTCGGCTGGGGTGGCCGGCCAATCGCCGGCGCCGGGCCCTTGCGTCGCGTCCGCAATCGCGCTTGAACCCGCGCCTTTTGGCGGAGCGGCGGGATGGTCAGGGCGATCGGCGTCGATTTCGGCACCACCAACAGCGTGGTCGCTCTGTTGCACAACGACGGCAAGGTGACGACGCGGCGCCACGCCAGCGGTGCTGCTCTGCTGGATGTATTCCGCTCGGTGCTGTGCTTCTGGAGCGAGGAAGGCCGCGGCCGGCGCATCCTGCGCGAAGCGGCGGGGCCGGCGGCGATCGCGGCGTATCTCGAGGACCCTCTCGATAGCCGCCTGATCATGTCGATGAAGACGTACCTGGCACAGAAGAGCTTCACCGAAACACGCATCTTCGGCCACCCCTTCACGCTGGAGCGCCTCATCGGCCGGTTCCTGCGGACGCTGCTGGCGGAGACGGGCGCGGTGCCCCGCATCATCGTCGGGCGGCCAGTGCACTTTGCCGGCGAGTTCGCCGATGACACGCTCGGCGCCGATCGCTTGCGGGGCGCCTATGCGGAGGCGGGCCTCCCTGAGGTGACGCTGGCGCTGGAACCCGAGGCGGCCGGCTGGCGGTTCGCCCAGACGCTGACCGAGCCGGCCACCGTGCTGATCGGCGACTTCGGCGGCGGCACCAGCGATTTTTCCCTCCTGCGGTTCGAGCCTGGCGCGCGCATGACGCCGCTTGGCCATGCCGGCATCGGCATCGCCGGCGACGTGTTCGACTACCGCATCATCAACGCAGTGATCGCGCCACTGCTCGGCAAGGGCGATAGCTACCGCGTCATGGGCAAGCCACTGCCGGTGCCGCCGGAGTACTATTCCGGCTTCGCGCGCTGGCACCTGCTCTCGCTGATGCGGACGCCGCGAACGCTGCGGGCGATTGCCGAGGTGGCCCGCACGGCGGACCATCCGGAGCGCCTGAAGCATCTGGTTGCGCTGATCGAGGACGGGTTGGGTTTCGATCTCTATCAGGCGGTCTCTGGCGCCAAGGCCGCGCTGTCGCATGCGGACAGTACCGTGCTGCGATTCGCCCACAAGAACCTGGCGATCGAGCAGACGATCACCCGCGCCGATTTCGAGTCCTGGATCGCGGGCGACCTTTTCCGGTTGGACGCGACGGTTGATCAGGCCTTGCATACGGCCGGCCAGCCCTCTGCGGCGGTGGATCGAGTCTTCCTGACCGGCGGCACCGCGTTCGTCCCGGCGGTGCGGCGTCTGTTCGCCGAGCGGTTCGGGGCGGACAGGCTGGCCGGCGGCGGCGAGTTCGTCTCGGTCGCGGAGGGTCTGGCGCTGATGGGCGCCAGGTGAGGCGGCCCTCAGGATTCGCTGGGAAATAAGTGCTCCACGTGGTGCAACGGTCGCTTCTTCATCGTCATGGTCGGCGAAGGCCGGCCATCCACGTCTTTCCTTTGTGCTGGCAGCGAAGACGTGGATGGCCGGCCTTCGCCGGCCATGACGAGGTAGCATGAGGCGCGTCCAGAAGTGATTCGGTTGTTTCCCCTCGGGTCCTCAGACGCGCATCGGCATCAGTACGTAGAGCGCACTGGCATCCGACGCGTCCTGCACCACTGTGGGCGCAGAACCATCGGAGAAGCGGAATTCTACCTCGCCTGCGATTTGATCGGTGATGTCGTTCAGGTAGCGCGCCTGGAAGCCGATCTCCAAAGGGCCCGCCTCGTATTTCACATGATCCGAATCCAGTTCCTCGGTCGCGGTGCCCTGCTCCGGGCTGGCTGCCGACAGCACCAGCAGGTCGCGCGCCAGCGACAGCTTCACCGGACGTGACCGCTCGGCCGAGATCGCCGATACCCGGCCGACCGCATCGGCAAAGTCCTTCTTGCCCACCCGCAGCACCTTGTCGTTGCCGCGCGGAATCACCCGCTCATACTCGGGGAACGTGCCGTCGATCAGCTTGCTGGTCAGCAAGATCGCATCGGCGTGGAACTGGATGCGCGTGTCGGACAGCGCGATCTCCACGTTGCCCGTCACCTCGTCCAGCAGTTTCCGAAGTTCGTTCACCGTCTTGCGCGGGATGATCACGCCCGGCATCGAGCCGGCGCCCTCGGGCAGCGGTTCCTCCACCCGTGCGAGGCGGTGGCCGTCGGTGGCGACCGCGCGCAGCACGCGCGTGCCCTCGCTCTCGGCGGCATGCAGATAGATGCCGTTGAGGTAGTAGCGCGTCTCCTCGGTGCTGATGGCGAAGCGCGTGCGGTCGATCAGGGCGCGCAGCACTTGTGCCGGGAGGTTGAACCGGTGCGGCAGCACGCCGGCGGTCATCGAGGGGAAATCCTCGGTCGGCAGCACCACGAGGCTGGTCGAGTAGCGGCCGGCGCGCAACGCGAGCTGCGCGTCGCCCCCCGGGTGGTCGAGTTCCACTTCCGCCCCGTCAGGCAGTTTGCGGACGATCTCATACAGGGTGGCCGCCGGGGCGGTGCATGAGCCGTTGCGGGTCGTGCTGGCCGGCACGTCCTCGACGATGGCGATCTCCATGTCGGTGGCGGTGAGCGTCAGCTTGCCGTCGCGCACCGCGATCATGACGTTGGCAAGGATCGGGATGGTGTTGCGGCGCTCCACGACACTCTGGACGTGGGCCAGCGCCTTCAGCAGGGTGGCCCGGTCGGCCTTCAGCATCATGGCATCCATCCTCAAAAGGCCGGGTTGCAGCGGCGCGCAGTCGAATCCGTGCGATGCACTGTAGCAATGGCACGGCATTGGGGGGAAGACCGGTTGCGCGGCAAATGGGTCCCGGTTGCGCCGGATGACAGCGCGGCGGGGATGACGCCCCTAATGGTTACGGCAGCTCACGACTCCAGCATGCGCCGCAAGAGTTCGACATCCTCGGCCAGGGCGGCGTCGCGGCCCATGAGTTCGCTCACCCGCGAGCAGGCGTGCATCACCGTCGTATGGTCGCGGTTGCCGAACCTGCGGCCGATCTCCGGCAGGCTGCGCTGGGTGATCTGCTTTGCGAGATACATTGCCACCTGGCGCGGCCGAGCCACCGCGCGTGCGCGCCGCGCCGAGGACATGTCGGTCAGCCGGATCTTGAAATATTCGGCGACCTTCTTCTGGATCTCCTCGATTGTCACCCGGCGGTCCTGCGCCTTCAGGATGTCGTGCAGCACCTCCTGCGTCGTCTCGAGCGTGATCGTGCGGCCGAAGAGGTTGGCGTGGGCAACGAGACGGTTCAATGCGCCTTCCAGCTCGCGCACGTTGGTGGTGATCTTGTAGGCCAGGAACTCCATCACCTTGGTGGGCACCGCGAGACCGGCGCGCGCCGCCTTCGCCTCCAGGATGGAGATGCGCAGCTCGAACGTTGTTGCGTGCAGATCCGCCACCATGCCGTAGCCGAGCCTTGTGCGCAGCCTGTCGTCGAGGCCCGACAGATCCGACGGCGACTTGTCGGCTGACACCACGATCTGCTTGCCGACATCCACCAAGGCATTGAATGTGTGGAAGAACTCTTCCTGTGTGTTGTCCTTGCCGATGAGGAACTGCAGGTCGTCGATCATCAGCACGTCGGGGCTGCGTAACTGCTCCTTGAACTGCATGGTCTGTTGGCTGCGAATGGCCGCGATGAAACGGTACATGAACTTCTCGGCCGACATATAGGCGACCGAGACCGGACGACCGCCGTTCGCGCTGTTGCTCGCCATCAGCTCCCACGCGATCGCATGCATCAGGTGGGTCTTGCCGAGCCCTACGCCGCCATAGAGGAACAGCGGATTGAAGCCGGGACTGGAGGGTTGTTCGGCGACCCGGCGCGCGCAGGCATAGGCAAACTCGTTGGGTTTGCCGACGACGAAAGCTTCGAATGTGAAGCGCGGATCGATCGCCAGATCGGACCGCTGGTCGGCCCGCTCCTCGACCCGGGTCGGAACCGCCGGCAGGCGCTCAACGACCGAGGCAACGCTTTCCGCCAATCCCGTCGAGGACGGTGCGCCGGCGACACGGATATCCACCCTGCGGATTGCCGGGTTCTCCGCATGCCACAACGCGTTCAATCTCTCGCCATAGCGGCTGCGGACCCAGTCGCTCAGGAAGCGTGTCGGCAGATGTACCGTGATTTCGTCGCCGTCGGCACCGGCGAGCGTCATCTGACGCAGCCAGTTACGGTACTCGACCTCGCCGACCTCGCTCTGCAGCCGACCGCGAATGCGCGCCCATTGGGTTGCCAGCTGCGATATGTCCACGATCTCCTTTACCATCGTCGTGGACACATCGTGTTCCATGAAGCCGCCCCCCGACGCCACGAACTCAGCCCACCACGACAGTCTTGCAGCTGCCGCACAGAAACGAAGCTTGCCGCCGCGCGTGACGGCAGCACCAGAAGATCGGAAGACAGGCCATCACCGATGGTGGAGGCCCAGTAATAATTATGTCAGACCTTTGGTCTCAGTCAAATCGGAATCTGATGCGTTGCATCGCCTCGGAGTAAAACGCAAGAAGATTTCGAGTTGTTGTGGATAAGCGTCGTGCCGCGAGCAGTATAAATTCTTCGTCGCAGCTTCCAGTTGTTTCGATCGCTTTGGCGCGACCGTCCATGGGTCCGATTATCGTTGCTGTACGTCCCCCGGTCAACCGGGGCGCCGAAACGGTCGTCGTCAACCCGTTGCGAGTGATTTGATCTGCGCGGAAAGGCGCGAGAGTTTGCGTGCGACGGTATTCCGGTGCACCACGCCTTTCCCGGCCGCGCGTTGCATCTCGGGCTGCGCCGCACGCAACGCCTCGCCTGCGACCTGCTTGTCACCGCCGGCAATTGCTGTCTCGACCTTCTTGATGAAGGTCCGCATGCGCGACTTGCGCGCCTGGTTTCGCTCGGTGCGGCGCTTGGTTTGCCGGTTGCGCTTGCGCGCTGAAGCGGTATTAGCCATGCAGATTTTTGCTCAACAAACAGAGTGTGCCCGGCAACCCCTTGGGGGGTCATCGGGAGGAACTCCGAGTTCTATTCACCGGCCGCCCCCGGGTCAAGTCCGGGAGACCACCGGGAAAGGGATTCAGGCGCCACAACCCGAAGTGATGCAATATGAACGGACGGCAGCACCCGATCCGGATCAATCCGTTATGCTATCAATTATTGACGAGGCGCTCGCGTCCAACGGCCAGCTCGGCGAACTGAACATGCACCCTGTGGGTTCCCGCGTTCAGTTGGCACGCAGACGGTCGCCGATGATGCGGGCGTGTTCCGGCGCGAGCGACACCGGCGAGAACAGCAGTACGCCTTCGTGGCGGCGTGCGAGTGAACAAATGATTGGCGGACTGCCCGCGGCCAAACGCGCGGCCAGGGCATAGGCATCTTCGACCTTCACCTCAAGAAGCGGCAACGGACGATCCACGATATGCATGTTCATGCCGTGCACGGGACCAGCGGCAGCGACTATCTCGTCAAGCGTGCGTCGCCAGGCAGCGCCTCGCGCATCCTCGTCGCCGACGACAAAGCGTTCCAGTGCAACGAGAAGACCGATGATCTCCTCTTTTCCCACCTTGCAGGAACGGCCGATGCCGTGTTGTGGCAGACCGGGCAACTGGCGCAGCTGCGCGAACTCTTCCGGTACCTGCCATGTGTCGTGGAATACATCCAGGTCCAGCATCTGCAGCAGCGCGGAAGCGATCAGATCTGCGCGACCGCACAGGATACCCGAGGCCTGCGGACCGCCGATTGCCTTGCCGCCGCTGAATGCAACCAGGTCGGCGCCCTGTTCGATGAAGCGCCGCAGATTATCCGCGGGCGGCAATTGCGCCGCGGCATCGACCAGCAGCGGGATACCGTGTTCGCGCGCCACGGCAGCAACCTCGACCAGAGGCGGCAGCGAATGCGGATGCGCGAGATAGTAGATTGCGGCGGTGTCCGGTGTGATCGCGGCCGCGATCTCCCACGCGGCGGCGTCGCGCACGCCCGCGCCGGAGTAGCGGTCGGGAATGCCGATCTCGACGATGCGGCCACCGGCGACCACGATGGCGCGGTCATACATGTTGCGCTGACTGCGCGCGACGATGAACGCGTTGCGGCCGCACGCGACCTCGGGCAGCCGGTTCATCCGTGCCGGGTCAAGGTCCGCTAGGCACGCGGCGGCACCCAGCAGCACGCTGGCGGACGCGCCCGACGTGACGATGCCAGACTGCGCACCGGTGATCCGCGTGATGACACGGCAGGCACCCGCCTGCAACGCGATCATGTCGACGCATTCGCTCGATGCCGCGGCCATCGCGGCGGCAACTTCCGGATGCATGCGGCCGCCCGACAGTCGCGTGACCGTGCCGCACGCGTTGATGATCGTCGGAATCCCAAAGCGCTGGTAGATGCTCATCATGCTGGGATACGGTCGCCGGTCCCAGGCCGCCGATTCTGGCGCACGAGGTCGGCGGCCTTCTCGCCAATCATGATCGTCGCGGCATTGGTGTTGCCGGATATCACGGTCGGCATGATCGAGGCGTCCACCACGCGCAGTCCGTCGATGCCGTAAACTCGCAGTTCGGGATCAACCACCGCCATGGGATCGACGCCCATCTTGCACGTGCTGGTCGGATGGAAGACCGTGCCGCCAGTATTCCGCGCATGTTCCAAAAGCTGCTCGTCGGTCCTCACCAAGGTCCCCGGCTGGTATTCCTCCGTGATGAAGTGCTGCATGTATGGCGTGGCGAGAACACGCCGGCCGATCTTCAACCCGTCGACAATGGCGCGGCGGTCGGTCTCGGTCGCAAGGTAGTTTGGCAACATTGCAGGCGGGTCGGCTGGATTAGCGGACTTCAGCCTGATCTCGCCACGGCTTTCGGGGCGGAGCTGATAGACGGTCAGCCCGAAGCCCGACCACGGATGCAGCCCATCCTGCAGCTTGTCGGAGCTGAATGGCGCGACGGATATCTTCACGTCCGGTGAGGCGAGCTCCGCGCGCGTGCGCACGAACAACGCGGCCGGGCCCGCAGCCATCGTCAACGGTCCGGTGCCGAACAGGTAATATTGCAGGCCCACCTTCAGCTTCTTCACGTTGCTCTGCATGACGTCGTTGACCGTGATCGGCAGACGGCACTTCAACTTGATCGGCGCCGAATAGTGATCCTGCAGGCTCTGGCCGACGCCTGGCAGATGATGCACCAGCGGTATGCCGAACTGCGTCAGCTGATCCTGCGGGCCAATGCCGGACAGCAGCAGAAGCTGCGGCGAATTCACCGCACCGCCGCACAGGATCACTTCGCGAGCGGCGCGTACCGTGCGCGGCTGGCCATGTTCGCGGAATGCCACACCAACGGCGCGTTTGCCGTCGAACAGGATCTTCTCCGCCAGCGCGCCGGTGACGACACGCAGATTGGGGCGCTGACGGACCGGGTGCAGGTAGCCTACAGCGGTGGAGCAGCGCTTGCCGTTGCGCGTGGTGGTCTGGTGATAGCCGACGCCGTCCTGGCGAGCACCGTTGAAGTCGTCGTTGCGCGGATAGCCAAGCTCCATTGCGCCTTTGATGAATGCCTCGCAGATCGGATGGTGCTCAGTCGTGTCGGACACGCAGAGCGGGCCGCCGGTGCTGTGGAACTCGTCCGGTCCGCGCGTCTGGTGTTCGGCACGCTTGAAGTAGGGCAGCACATCCGACGACGACCAGCCGGTATTGCCGAACTGCCGCCACAGATCGAAATCCTCGTGCTGGCCGCGGATATAGACCATGCCGTTGATGCTGGACGAACCGCCGAGCACCTTGCCGCGCGGCCAGAAGATGCGCCGACCATTGGCGCCGGCATCTGGCTCGGCTTCATAGCACCAGTTGACCGAGGCATCGGCAAAGGTCTTGCCGTAGCCTAGCGGGATGTGGATCCAGCGATTGCGATCCTCGCCGCCGGCTTCCAGCAGCACGACGCGCGTTGCGGGGTCTTCGGACAGGCGCGTTGCCATGACGCAGCCGGCGGAACCCGCCCCGACCACGACAAAATCCGCCTCGAGCAAATCCTGCTGGATGGCCATTCCTGTTTCCCCCGACTTTTGCCAGGACTCCATTGTCACCCGCGCGCGATCCGTCGTCACCCCGGGCTCTGTCGCGGGGGTGACGAACGGGCCTGGGCTCAGCCCGTCGCGCGCATTTCCGGCTCGGTACGGAACGCCGGCATCACTTCCTTGGCGAAGCGACGCAAATTGTCGCGTGACGTTCCGCCGCCATTCAGCAGGATGTACTCAACGCCCATGTCGCGCAGCGTCTCGATCTTGCGCGCAATCTCGTCCGGATTGCCATACAGCGCACTCTCCTCGCTGGCCGCGCGCGTATCGGAGAAAGCCATGATGCTGGCAGTGTTGTTGCCGTCCGGCCGCTGCGAGATCGTATGCAGCCGGCGCTGTGCGGCAATGCGACGGTCCAGCGCGGCCTCCTTCTCCGCACTGTCGCGTGCCACATAGAAAGCGCGCGCGACACCGACCTGCGATGGATGGAAGGCAAAGCCGTTCGCCTGCATGGCGTCCCGGTAGATGGCAAACCGTTCGCCGGTCACGTCAAGCGAAGCGAACTGGTCAAGCAGCAGATTGTGGCCACGCCGAGCGACCCGACGGATCGATTCAGGATGGCCGGCGCCCTGCCAGAACGGCGGGTGCGGGTTCTGTATCGTCGGCGGCTCGACGATGATGTCATCGAATTGCCAGTACTGGCCCCGCCACGAAAACCGCTCGTTCGACGTCCACGCTTTGGTAATGATGTCGATCGATTCCTCAAACCGCGGTTCGGCTTCCTCCATCGGGATACGGAAGCCAACGAACTCGTTGTGGCGGTAGCCCTTGCCGACGCCGAAATCGAGCCTTCCACCCGACAGCAGATCGACTGTCGCTGCCTGTTCCGCGAGCAGCACCGGGTTGTGCCATGGCAGCACGATCACGGCCGTCCCAAGACGCAGCGTGCGCGTGCGCGCGCCAATCCAGGTCAGCAGGTTGAGCGTCGCGGATACCTGACCAAATCCGGTAAAATGATGCTCGACAATGAACACGCTCTGATAGCCGAGCGCCTCGGCTTCGATGACGTACTCGATGTAATCCCGGAAGCCGGCCGCGCTGTCGACATCGGGGCCACCCCGTTGCGCCTGGGCTGCACCAAAAAGTCCAAACTGCATCGCTTTGGTGTCCCCTGCGATCCGCTACGCGGCGCTCATGCGATCGATCTCGCCCAGGTCTTCCGCTGTCAGCTTCCAGCCTCCGGCCTTGACGTTCTGCTCGAGCTGGTCGGGCCTCGTGGCGCCGGCGATGACGCTGGCCACCGGGCTCTGCGCGAGCAACCAACTGAACGCAAGTTCCAGCAACGTATGGCCGCGGCTTGCGGCGAAGTCACCCAGCCGTTCGGCGATCGCCCAATTGCGCTCGGTCAGGTAGCGGTCGGCGAGGCGCTCCGTCGTGGCCAGTCGCGTGGCCTCCGGCAGCGCCACATTGCGCCGGTACTTGCCGGTCAGCAGGCCGCTCGCCAGCGGGAAGAACGGCAGGAGCCCAAGGCCCAGCTTACGCATCGCCGGCATCAACTCGGGCTCGGGCTTGCGGAACACCAGCGAGTATTCGTCCTGGCACGAAACGAACCCGTTCAGCCCGGACGTCTTCGCCGTCCAGTGCGCCTCCATCACTTGCCACGCCGGGAAATTCGAACAGCCGATGTAGCGGACCTTCCCCTGGCGGACCAGGTCGTCAAGCGCGCGCAGCGTCTCCTCGATCGGCGTGCGCGTGTCCGGCTGGTGGATCTGGTATAGATCGAGCCAGTCGGTGCGCAGACGCCGCAGGCTGTCCTCGACCTCGCTCATGATGTAACGGCGCGAGCCGCCGAGTTTCACGCCCTCGTCATCCATCGGCATGCCGAACTTGGTGGCGAGCACGATGCGCTTGCGGTCATCGCCGAGGATCTGGCCCATGCAGGTCTCGGACCCACCGCGGTCGCCATAGGTGTCGGCCGTGTCGAACAGGGTAATGCCAAGGTCGAGCGCCTTGTGGATCACCTTGCGCGTGGCCTCCTGGTCGATGCGTCCACCGAAGTTGTTGCAGCCGAGGCCGATTGCGGACACGCGCAGGCCGGATGCGCCGAGATTGCGGAATTCCAAATCGATTGTCCTCAGAATGTGAGCAGTCGGGCGACATCCTTGCCGCGTTCCGCCGGTGCGTCAAAGTCGAGCAACGGGCCGGCGGGAACGATGCCGGTGGGATTGATGCGCTTGTGGCTCTGATAATAGTGCCGTTTGATATGGAGAAAATTCACCGTCGGCGCAACGCCCGGGATCTGATAGATGTCGCGTGTGTAGGCCCAAAGATTGCGGTAGTCGGCAAGCCGGCGGATATTGCATTTGAAGTGCCCGTGATATACGGCATCGAAGCGCACCAGCGTGGTGAACAGCCTGATATCCGCCTCGGTTAGCGTTTCGTCGCACAGAAAGCGCGATTGCGACAGCCGTCCCTCCAGCCAGTCCAGCGTCTCGAAAAGCGGCGCCACAGCCTCCTCGTAGGCAGCCTGCGCGGTGGCGAAGCCGGCCTTGTAGACACCGTTGTTCACCGTGTCGTATATACGCGCGTTCAGTTCGTCGATCTCGTCGCGCATGGCGCGCGGATAGTAGTCACCCGGCTTGGCGCCCACCGCATCGAAGGCCGTGTTGAACATGCGGATGATCTCGGACGATTCGTTGTTCACGATGGTCTGCGTGTGCTGGTCCCACAGCACGGGGACAGTGACGCGGCCGGTATGGTGTGCATCGGCGCGCGTATAGATCTCGTGCAGATAGCGGCTGTTGAACAGCGGGTCGGGGATGACGCCTTCGCCTGGTGAGAAGCTCCAGCCCTGCTCGGCCATCAGCCAGTGTGTGACAGAGACCGGAACGATCTGCTCCAGTCCCTTGAGTGCGCGGACGATCAGCGTGCGGTGCGCCCAGGGACAGGCGAGCGACACATAAAGGTGATAGCGCCCGGGGGCGGCCGAATAGCCGTCGCTGCCGGTGGGGCCCGGGCGCCCATCGGGGGTCACCCAGTTGCGGAACTCGGTTTCCGAACGCTCGAAACGGCCGCCGGCCCCGCCTGGTTCGCCCTTGGCGGACTCGGCCCGTGTTGCGGCGGGCTCCTGCTCATGCCAGACGCCGTCTATCAGCAGACCCATGGACTTCTCCCGTCTTCCCCGGACCTTGTTTATCGTACCCCGCGCCGGCGCTGCTGCCAGCGTGCCACTCCTTCAAGGGGCGGCGGCGAGGCTTCGCGGCACGGCGTTGGCTGCGATCTCGGTTACCAGCTTGCGGGTCATCGCCTCGCCGAAGGTGTGGAAGTCATGTACCTCCAGCACAAAGCTGCTGGGCCCGCCAGTAACGTTCTCCCGATAGTAGTTCGGCAGGCCGCCGGGTGGCTGGACATGCGCATAGGTCCACGAAACCGGATGGTCGTTGATGATCGCGAGCCCGTTGATAGTGATCCCGGCCTTCAGCGCGTCGTCGCGCGCCTCGGTCACGTCGCGGCCGGCATTGTTGGTGCCGTCGCCGCACACGTCGATGACGTGACGTGGCGCTTCGAACCCGCTTTCCGCCTGGAGCTGCACCGCGCGGTCGACGCCCGCGCTGATCGCGGTGCGGCCCCAGAACGAACGTGGCGCGGCAACCAGCTTGTCGGCGAAGGCCTGGGCGGTGGCCTGGTCACGGATCACGCCCCAGTCCAGCACTGTACGCACCTCGAAGCTGGAGGCGAACTCGACATAGGCAACTGCGATCGCGCCGACGGTGCCATTCTGGATAGCCTCGATCACCTGCTTCGAGGTGAAGGCGGCGGCGTAGCCATCCTTTTCCAGCTTGAATTCCGAATCATCGATGCTGCGCGAGACATCGGTGACCAGGACAAGCGTCAGATCGACGCTCTCGGCGGCATGCGCTGCCGGCGCGAGGGCAAGAGACGTGGCAAACAGCCAGACAATCGGACGCATGACGTGTGTTCCCGCATTTACCGGAGCGCTCGGGCGTACCGGGCCTGTCTTCATGGAAGCGGAGCCTGGGGGCCGCGTCAAAGAAAATTCCCGCGTGCGCTTGTGCGCCGTGCGTCCGATCGGCTACTGGCTGGCCCAGACGATGCGATGCAGCCAGGCGACCTCGACCAGGTCGAAACTGTAGTCCGGGTGTGCCGGGTTGAGGCTCTTGAGCTCGATCCGGCGAGCCGAACGGCGGGTAAGCTGCTTGGTCATCACCTCGCCTCGCATCGTGCGCACCACGACCCGGTCGCCGCGCCGGATCGGCGCAGCCGGCGAGACGATGACCATGTCGCCGTCGCGGAACACCGGCTCCATGGAATCGCCGCTGATTTCCAGCGCATAAGCGTTGGGATCGCCGATCTCCGGCAGCGCCACCTCGTCCCAGCCGCCGCCGACGGGATATCCACCATCGTCGAAAAATCCGTCACTGCCCGCCTGGGCGAGGCCGATCAGGGGAATGCGCCGGGCCGCGGTGCGTGCCGCGCCGTTGCTGACCAGCGCCCGCGCGCCGGAGACCAGTGCGGTGAAGGCCTCGAGGCTCGCCCCGGTGGCATCCAGCACCTTCGCCACGCTCTCGGTGCTGGGCCAGCGGGCGCGCCCGTCCGGCATGCGGCGCTTCGAGGGGTTGAAGGTCGTGGGATCGAGGCCCGAGCGCCTGGCCAGACCGGACGCGGACAGACCATTTTCGGCGGCAAGCGTATCCAGCGCGCGCCATATGTCGTCATGCTTCATGCATACGGTCCTCGTGTCGTACGCCGCTCGCCGCGCCGGAGTGGCACGAACCGGCGCGTGTGGCGGGTCCTTGGAAGCGGCAGGCGAATCGATGAGCGGCAGTGTCGTAGGATTCCAGGCGGAATGGAATAGGAAAAAATGCAAAATCCGCTTGCCATTGTGTGCAACCTATGGTTTCGTAGTTCGCGCTATGTTCTACCACCGAGCGAACCTTAAAAGGAGATCGTCATGGGTGCCACGGCTTACCGGAGCCTTGCCGCGCAGTTCCCAGTCGGTGATGTGC
>DATMND010000114.1:0-8455 GCA_035569235.1 Acetobacteraceae bacterium
GCGCCCGCCGCAGGGGTGGCCGGTGATGTTTCAGGCCGGTGGTTCGCCGGCAGGCACCGAATTCGCCGCGATGGTAGCCGAGGCGATCTTTGCCGCGCAGACCAGGCTTGAAGAGGCGCGCGCGTACCGCGAGGCGGTGAAGGTGCGGATGCTGAAATACGGACGCTCGCCTGACACACTGAAGGTGTTGCCTGGACTGTCGCCGATCATCGGTTCCACCGAGCAGGAAGCGAAGCGTAAGGAAGCAGAGCTCGACGAGCTCATTCTGCCGGCGGTCGGTGTGTGGATGCTGAGCGAACAGATGCAATTCCGGCTGTATGACTACGATCTGGACGCCAGATTGCCGAGTGACGAGATCCGTGCATCCGGCCAGGCGTTCACGCCGCGCGTGGTCAGTCTGATGGATCGCGCAGACCGCGAGGGTCTGACAGTGCGCGCCTGCGCCAATCTGGTGGCAAAATCGCGCTCGCATGGCACGTTCGTCGGCACCGTCGAGGGGCTGGTCGATCACATGCAGCTCTGGCTGGACACCGGTGGCTGCGACGGGTTCAACATCATGCCCGCATGGTTCCCTGACGAGCTCGATGTGTTCGTCGATCAGGTGGTGCCGGAACTGCAGCGGCGCGATCTGTTTCGCAAAGAGTATGCGGGCAGCATGCTGCGCGACCACCTCGGGCTGCCGTATCCGCAACGTTCGGTTCACAGGCCCGCCTCGGTTGCGCTATCTGAACCTGGTGCGCCAGAATAATCGCGAAGGATTGGACCCTGATGCGCAAGGTCATCGACCTGGAATGCGACCTGCCGCCGGACGAGAACGGCAATCCCCGGAAGCTCGAAGCCGCCACGCACCCGCCTGGTTACGGGGATCCGGAACGTTTGGAGCCGCTGCCCGGCCATGGCTTCTCCAACTACGAACGCATCTTCACACGGCGCACCGAGGGCGGACCGTCACCCGAACCCACGAAAAAGCACGGCATGTCGATGGCCGATTTCGTCGCGCTGATGGATCGCGCCGGCGTCGAGGTCGGTGTGTTGCGTGCCGGCAACGCGATCATCACCGATGTGCTGGCGCAGTATCCGAAGCGCTTCATCGGCCTCGCGACGATCAGCCCGCATGACGGAATGCGCGGCGTGCGCGAACTGGTGCGCCTGGTGCAGGACCATGGTTTCGGTGCGTTGCGGGTTTCCGCGCTCTACAACATGGTTGAGGCCAGCGACCGCCGCTACTATCCGCGGTACGCGAAGTGCGTGGAGCTAGATATTCCGGTCCGCATTTACACCAACATGAATTACGCAACGGATAGGCCTTACGATCTGGGCCATCCGCGCCATCTGGATCAGATCGCCGTGGATTTTCCGGAACTGCGCATTGTGGCGGGGCTGAGCGGCTGGCCGTGGATCAGTGACATGGTGGCGCTGCTGCGACGGCACCCGAATCTTTACTGCGACACCGCGTCGCATCGGCCGCGCTACTTCGGCGTGCCCGGCTCAGGTTGGGAACAGTTCCTGCAATTCGGCAACACGCTGCTGCAGGACAAGATCATGGTCGGCCTGTCGTTTGAGGCATTTGGCCTTCCCATGGAAGTGCTGGTCGAGGAATACGCGGCACTGCCGCTGAAGGATCGAGTGATCGACAAGTGGCTCTACGGCAATGCACAGCGCTTCTTCAGGCTGGGCTGATGGAGGGAATGATGTCGGGACAGATCCATGGCAAACCGGTGCAACATCCGTCCGCCTGGTACGGGCGCGACCTGGTGAACGATCCGGCGTGGCTGGTGCATCTCACGCCGCAGGATCTGGCGGAAATCGCCACCGCGGTGCGGGGCGTGAACGCGCGTGGTCTGGCGCTGGCAGAGGTCGGGCGTGGCAATTTTCCGTTGCCGACACTCGCGGCCAAACAGGCGCGGTGGCTTGAGGAGATCCGCACCGGCCGCGGCTTCGTGCTGGTGCGCGGCCTCAATGTTGCCGACTACACGGATGAGGAGGTCGGGCTGATCTTCTGGGCGATCGGCTCGCATCTCGGGATTCCGGTGACGCAGAACCCGCGCGGCGACCTGCTTGGCCACGTCTATGACCACGGTCGGCGCTATGGCGATATCGACGTGCGCGGTTACGAGACCAACGCGCATCTGCCGTTCCATTCCGATAGTTGCGATCTGGTGGGTCTGTTGTGTCTGCGCCGCGCCAAAAGCGGGGGCCTGAGCAGCATCGTCAGCTCCGTCACGCTGCACAACGAGATCCTGCGCCAACACCCGGAATACCTGCCGCCACTGTACAACGGGTTCCACTATATCAAGCGTGAGGCCGCACTGACGGATGATCCGGTGACGGCGCACCGGGTGCCGGTGTTCGGTGCCAAGGACGGTCATGTCAGCGCGCGTCTGGTGCGCAACCAGATCAGCGCCGCCTGCGTCAAGACCGGCAATCCGCTCGAGCCGCTGGAGCAGGCGGCGTTGGATTTCCTCGACAGCCTGGCCTACGACCCGGCGATCCATCTCGATATGGATCTGCAGCTCGGCGACATGCAGCTCTGCAACAACCTCACGATCCTGCATTCGCGCACCGGCTTCGAGGACTGGCCCGAGCCGGAGCGACGGCGCCACATGATCCGGCTCTGGCTCACCTTGCGCGAGCGCCGGCCGCTTGGCGACGCGTTCCCGCCACATAATGGTTACGGGCGTAACCAGATCGCTGAGGTTGCATTTCAGCCCACAGTTACCGCGTGAACGCGCCTCGGCTGACGGTACGGCAGATTCTGCATCCCGGTGCGGTCGCGGTCTTCGGCGCGTCGGAGGATCGTGAGAAGTTCGGCGGACGGATCATCCACTTCCTGATCCAGCATGGCTTCGCGGGCCGCATCGTGCCGATCAACCCGCGTCGGCAGGAGATCCGGGGTTATCCTGCCTGTTCGACGCTTGCCGATGCGGCACCGGGTGTGGAGGTTGCGATCCTTGCAGTGCCCACCAGCCAACTTCTGCCGGCGATCGAACAGTGCGCCGCTGCCGGCGTCGGTTGTTGCGTGATCATCACCACCGGATTTGCTGAAGCAAATGAGGCCGGAGCGGATTTGCAGCAGCGCATCCTCGATATTGCTGTGCCGGCTGGCATGCGTATCGTCGGGCCGAACTGCATGGGACTGATCAATCCCGGATGGCAGTTGGCGCTGTGCTCATCGGTGGTGCTGGACACAGATCGGCTGCTTACCGGGCGCATCGGTCTGGTCAGTCAGAGCGGTGCGCTGATGGTCTCGCTGTTCGATCGCGCTGCGGGCGACGGCATTGGCCTCAGCGCCTGCGTGTCTCTCGGCAACCAGTCCGACCTCGAGATCTGCGATTTTCTCGACTACTTCATCGACGATCCCGCGACCGATGCGCTGTGCGTTTACATCGAGGGCTTGCGCGATCCGGCGCGATTTGTGCGCGCCGCTGCCGCGTGCCGACGGGCCGGCAAGCCGATGGTGGTGCTGAAGACCGGCAAGACAGATGACGGCGTGCGCGCGGCGCGCTCGCACACCGCAAGCCTGGCCGGCAGCTACGATGCGTTCGCCGCGGTGTGCCGCGCGCATGGCGTGGTGCTGGTGGACGATCCGGTCACGATGATCCGCGTCGCCGATCTGCTGCTGCGCTACCCAGACGTGACTGCCGATGGCATCGGCATCCTGTCGGGATCCGGAGGCGGCACCGGCATCATGGTGGATCGCATTGTCGGGGCCGGCCTGCGCCTCGCACGCCTGTTGCCAACGACCCGCGCCGCGCTGGGCGAACTTCTGCTGCCGCCACAAGCTGACAATCCGGTCGACCTGGGCGGCCGCCTGCCGACGCAGTCCGACGACATCGCAGCACCCGCACTGAGCACTTTGGCGGCGGACCCGGACGTCGGCGTGATGCTGCTCTACCTGACCTCGATGCCGGCTTTCGAGACGCGCACACGAACTCTGGTGCAAGCCGCGCTGGACTGCGGCAAACCAGTGCTGGCGGTGATGCTCCCCGGGCCGGCCGCCGCGAGGCCACGCGCGGTGCTGCGCGAACTGGGCTGCCAGTATTTCGACTCGGTGGAGGATTTGCTTGCCGCTTTGTGCGGTCTGTTCGATTACTACCACGCCGTGCCTGTGCTTGCCGCACCACAACGGCCGGCCGATTTACCGACGTCGCTGCCGCCACTCGATGATCTGCCACGGCTTGTGTCCGCCTATGGCATCGCGGTGCCGCGCGCCGTTGCATGTACGACATCGGATCAGGCCGTCTCGGCCGCCACGGCGATCGGCTTTCCCGTCGTGCTGAAGGGCAGCGTCACCGGCGTGACGCATAAGACGGAACTGCAGGCGGTGAAGCTTGGACTGAAGGATGCGGAGGCGGTCACTGTGGCGTGGCACGACATCGCCGCATCGATCGCAGCGCATGATCTGGCCGATGCGTTTACCGGTTGCCTCGTGCAAGAGCAGGTGATGCCGGGGCCGGAACTGCTGCTGTCGATCCGCCGCGATGCGCAGTTCGGTCCGCTGGCGATGGTGGGCGCCGGCGGCACACTGGTTGAACTGCTGCACGATGTGGCATCGGCGCCGGCGCCGCTGTCGCACGAGGCTGCGCTGAGGATGGTACGCGGTTTGCGCGTGGCCAGGATGCTGGACGCTTGGCGCGGTCATCCAGCGCGCGACATCGAGGCGATCGTCGATGCGCTGGTGCGGCTGAGCTGGCTGGCGGTCGATCTCGGCGCATGCCTGGTCGATCTGGAAATCAACCCGCTGATTGCGGGAAGCGTGGGGGCTGGCGTTCGCGCGGTCGATCTGCGTGCTGAGTGGGTGGGAGCACAATGACAAGATTTGGAATGATCGGAATCGTGCTGGCGGCGCTCGTACAGTTCAACATGCCGCAGGCACGGGCGCAGGGCGGCTGCACGCCGAAGCTCGGGCATCCGCCGCTGGCGCGGAAAGGCATGCTGATCGCGGCGATCAATCCGACGGTGGCGCCGATCCAGTACATCGATGACGATGGCAACATCATTGGTCTGGACGTCGACCTCGGCAACGCGATCGCCGAGAGACTTTGCCTGAAGATGGACTTCCAGAGCACACAGTTCGCTACCATGATTCCGATCCTGAAGGAGGGGCGGATCGACATGATCAACTCCTTCATGTTCTACACCCCGGAGCGCGCGTCGCAGGTACTGATGGTGCCGTACGGTGCATCGGCTATGGCGATCGTGGTGCCGAAGCAGAACACCGATTCTATCGCCGGTCCGGAGTATTTCTCCGGCAAGGCGTTTGCCGTCGAGCTTGGCACGATAGACCTCAAGGACGCGCAGACCGCCAGCGACGCTTTGCAGACTGCCGGCAAGCCGCCGATCGACATCCACACGTTCGGCACTTATGCCGACGTGCTGCAGGCGCTCGCGGCCGGTCAGGTGGACGGCGCGTTCATTGGGACCGAGCAGGCCTTCTACTATCGGAACAAGGGCCAGGATTTCTTCCGCATCGCGCTGACCGGCTACGATCCGCACGCAGAGGCGTTGGCGTTCAAGGATGCGGCGCTGGCCGATGCCGTCGTCGCGGTGATGAACGAGATGCACGCCGATGGAAGCTTCGCAAAGATCTTCAAGCCATACGGCCATTGCGTGCTGCCGGGGCCGTTCAAGGTGACGACCGGACCAATCCCGTCTCCCGACTGCCCCAAGCAGTCGCCGTAGCGCACTGTCACCGCCATGGCACTTCGAGCCAATACCAACGGCCGAGATAGTTGACTCTCCGGCTTTGCCTCCCCCGTCATGGTGGGCGAAGGCCCGCCATCCACGTCTTTGCTGATCGCAGCAAGGACAGACGTGGATGGCCGGCCTTCGCCGACCATGACGACGGGGGGCGATCGATGGGTCGCTCGCAAGGGCGGTTGGTATAAATGCGCGCGTGCAAGAAGAGCGCTCCGATTGCCATTGCTACGAATATAGTGACAATTCAGGGCCTTTGGCCGTTGGCATCAAACCCGTTCGGCCTGCGGCGTAACGAGTGCGTTGAACGCCGTCAACGATCGCCTGACCAGGTCCGGATCGATTCCATCGACTATGAAAACAATATGCGACCGCCGGTCCTCATCGGGCCACCTGGCCATATGGACAGGGTTATGGACCAAGTGCTGCACGGCGTGAATCGCCACTGGCGCCGCCTCTCCGGCCAGGTTCAGTATGCCCTTGACCCGCAGGACTTTGTCGCCGTGTCGATTGAGCAGCATCGTCAGCCACACGCCGAACGCCGTCCAGTCGATTGGCTCCTCCACGGTCACGACGAAGGAACGGATGTGCGTCCCGTGACTGTCGCCATTGGGGGCGTCACACATCAGCGGCGCATGAAATTCGGACGCGGTTCCCACACGATTAAGCAGGGCATCTGCATCGAGATCGGTCTCCCCCGAGCGGACCACCGGCGCGTCCGGATTGATCCGCCGCACCTGGGCCAGAAGCTTCGCGACGGTTTTCTCGTCGGCCAGGTCCGTCTTGGTCAAAACCAAACGGTCGGCGGCCGCCACCTGCCGGGTCGATTGGGAATGGCGTTCGATTTGCGACAGCCCGTTCACCGCGTCGACCGTTGTAACGACGGCCGCCGCGCGGAAGTGATGGCGCAGAACCGGATCGGCCTTGAGGGTGGACAGGATCGGGAAGGGCTCTGCCAGCCCGGTGCTCTCGACGACCAGCCGCCCGAACGCCGGCACAATCCCGCGTTCCCGCCTGGAATGGAGATCGCGTATGGCGAGCGCCAGTTCGCCGCGGATGGTGCAGCAGAGACACCCCGATTGCAGCAGCACCACAGTCTCGTCGATCCGCTCGACGAGATGATGATCGAGCCCGACTTCGCCGAATTCGTTGATCAGCACTGCGGTTCCGGACAGCGCCGGATCGGCCAGCAGACGGCGCAGCAAAGTCGTCTTGCCGGAGCCGAGAAAGCCAGTGAGGAGATTGACCGGCGTGAAGGCGGGAACCCCCTCAGCCATGGCTCTGCTCCAAACTCTCGATCAGGGGAAGTGCCAGCGGATCGCAGACGCGTCCGGTAAGGTTTTCGGCTGCCGGCCACAAATGTCCGAGGTCGGCAATGATCTCGGTCTTGCCGGTGCGTGTCGACAACAGAAATGCGGTGCCTCGCCAATCCGAGATCGCCACGCCGAATTGCACCAGAACCCGATTGGCGATGTGCACTCGATTGGCGCGTTCGCGGCGGCGCTCGATAGCGCTAGCGTTGCGCGTATAGACACCGGGTCGCGCGACCGTATCGGCCCAATGCTCGTTGCCACCCAGCACGCCGCACAGCGAACACATTTGAAGTCCTCTCCGGGGCTACCTGCTGCGCGGGAAGCGCTTCGCGAAGTCGTCGGCCATCTCATTCATCGTCACGAACTTCACGCCGGGATGTTTGATCATGTGAGCGTAGAGGCGCTCCAGCATCATCAGCACCTGCGGCCGGCCGGAAACGTCGGGGTGAATCGTAATCGGGAACACCGCATAATCCATTTCACGATAGACCCAGTCGAACTGGTCGCGCCAGATTTGTTCGATAGCGCGCGGGTTCACGAAGCCATGGCTGTTGGGCGACTTCTTGATGAACATCATCGGCGGCAGATCATCGAGATACCATGAGGCGGGTATTTCGATCAGATCCGTCTCGTGCCCTCGTTTCAGCGGTACCATCCAGTCGTCGGCTTTCCCCGAGTAGTCGATCTTGGTCCAGCTATCGCCGACGCGCACGTAATAGGGCATGAAGTCGTTATGCATCAGCGAGTGATCGTACTTGATGCCGCGCTCCAGCAGGAGCTCGTTGCTGACAGTGGAAAACTCCCACCAGGGCGCCACATAGCCGCTCGGCCGCCTGCCGGAAAGCCTGGTCACGAGTTCGATACATTTGTCGAGCACCGCGGTTTCCTGCTCGCGGGTCATCTCGATCGGGTTCTCGTGGGAATAGCCGTGAATGCCGATCTCATGGCCGGCATCGGCCACGGCCCGCATCTGCTTGGGAAAGGTCTCGATCGAGTGGCCGGGGATGAACCACGTCGTCTTGATGCCAAATCGCTCGAACAGGTTAAGCAATCGCGGTGCTCCGACCTCGCCCGCGAATAGCCCGCGCGAAATATCGTCAGGCGAATCCTCGCCGCCATAGGACCCGAGCCAGCCGGCGACAGCATCCACGTCGACGCCGAAACCGCAAAGTATTTCCTTCGTCACGATCAGTCTCCTTCGACATTGCGAGATCGTCCAGAACCAACTTGTCCGATGTCTGACGTGGTCCCTTGGTCGTCTAGGGCCCCGACCCGATCCAGCTGAATCCGTCCTTGCGTGATGAGGCGCGCGCTGCGCTGATTGCGCATATGGATCCACAGCCAGTTGATCGCGACGCTGAGCCGGGCTCGCACGCCGATCAGGAAGTAGATGTGGGCGATCCCCCAGATCCACCATGCAAGGGCGCCACGCAGCCGGCACCATC
>DATMND010000115.1:0-26377 GCA_035569235.1 Acetobacteraceae bacterium
GGGGGTGCGGAAGAGTACGCATCCACCGCCCCATGGATCGCGATTTTCCCCGGTCTGGCTATCGCGCTGACCGTGTTCGGCGTCAGTCTGTTCGGCGACGCGTTGCGCGACGTGCTGGACCCGAAGATGCGCGAGCGATAAGGGAGCGAGTCAGCCGCGGCACTTGATCATGCGCAGCGGAGTATAGGTCAGCGCCACTGTGCCGTCCTGCTTCACCACCTGATTGCGCGTGCGCACCAGCCCCCTACCCGGCCGGTTGCGCGACAGCCGTGCCTCGATCACCTCGCATTCCACGTGGATCGTATCGCCGGCGAATACCGGCTTCTCCACGTTGAAATCCATGTGCAGAAAAGCGAAGCCGGTGTGCTGCATGGTCGCCTGCACCAGCAGGCCCTCGGCGAAGCAGTAGCTCAGTGCAGCCGGCGCGAGCCGATCCTAGATATCGGACTCTTCGCGCAGGAATTCGGTGTCGGTGAACAGCACCTCGACCATGCCGGTGCAGTTGACGAAGTTGGTAATATCGGCCTCAGTCACTGTTCGGCCGATGGTGCGGAAGCGCCGGCCAACCGGCAGATCCTCGAAGTAGAAGCCCAGGCCTACGACTTCCATCGGCGGTTCCCCTCAATCGCCCTGGAAGGTCGGCCGCTCTTTGGCGACAATCGCTCGGTAGGCGCGGCCGAAATCCCTGGTCTGCATGCAGATCGCCTGGGCCTGCGCTTCGGCCTCGATCGCTTCGTCGATCGACATGCTCCATTCCTGGTGGATGCAGCGCTTGGTCATCGCATGTGCGAATGTCGGGCCATCTGCCAGCGATGTGGCGAGCGCATGCGCCTCGGCTAGGACGCTCGCCGGCTCGCATAGCCGGTTGAAGAAGCCCCAACGCTCCGCTTCCGTGCCATCCATCGATCGGCCGGTGTACAGCAGTTCCGCTGCTCGGCCGGCGCCGATGATGCGCGGCAGGATGTTGCACGCCCCCATGTCGGCGCCGGCGAGACCGACGCGCACGAACAGGAACGCAACCTTGCTGGCAGCCGTGCCGAGGCGCAGGTCGGACGCCATTGCGATGATCGCGCCGGCGCCGGCACAAATTCCGTCCACCGCAGCCACGATCACCTGCGGGCAGGCGCGCATCGCCTTGACCAGGTCGCCGGTCATGCGCGTGAAGTCGAGTAGATGTCGCATGTCGCCCGCTTCCTGCATGCGAACCAGCGGCCCGATGATCTCGTGGACATCGCCTCCGGAGCAGAAATTGCCGCCGGCTCCGACAATCACCACAGTCTTCACCGAGTCCGCGTGGGCGAGATCGCGGAACGTATCGCGCAGCTCCGCATAGGAGTCGAATGTCAGCGGATTCTTCCGGTCAGGTCGGTTGAGCGTGATTGTGGCCGCCTTGCCATCGCGCGACCAGAGGAAATGCTTCGGCTGGTAGCGGCCAAAATCCGTCCGATTTCTGTCTGGGCTCGACGCCATCACAGCACCTGAAAAACATCCCCGGACTCGCGTGCGGCACCCATCAATCGATCTGCGTCTTCCTGCAAGAGCAGCCGGTCGACGACAAGACGCGCCGCAACCTCGCCGAGCTTATCCATCCACGCCTCGCGCGAGGCATAGCGTGCAGCAATCGACGGCCGCGGATCGCCGGCGCGCTGACGCTCGACTTCAGTCGCGGCAAACGGAATCATCGAACCATTGACAGTGAACAGATCGCCCTCGGCAAAGCCCGGAGCGCGCAATGCCCAGCCGGTATGCGTCGCCAGCGGCGCGTCCAGCAGCGGATGGCGAAGCCCACCCACGGCGTTGCCGTCCGCATCGACACTGGGAATGAACACCGGATACGCCGTGCTCTCGACCGGTGGCTCAACGGAGTGGTCGCGCAACCGCAGTTCGTTCAGCACGGTCGGAAAGTTCACACCTGACAACACGGGAAATCCGGCCCGCGCCTCCGCCAGCGGCACCAGTGTACCTGCGCCGCGCGAAGGAAAGCGGCTATCGGGCGGGGGAACGCCATGTTCCACCCACTCGACCAACGCAATCAGCAGCGATCGCATGAACGCGCCATAGCCGAGCGGATTGCCCGGCAACTGCGTGACCTGCTTCGCCATGGGCCGAGGCGCGGCATGTTGCACGCCGCTTGCCAGATAGACGCGCACGTCGTCCGGCATGGCGATATCGCCGCCACTGGTGTCGGTGACAACCAGCGAACTGCGTGCCTGCCAGGCGTCGCTTTCCGTATCCAGATGCATCAACTTCGGGCAGACGCCGGCGTCGCGTGCACGTTGCAGGATGCCAGCCGTGCGGCCGCTGATCGGATCGGTCAGCGTGGGATACGTAAACGGGAACTGGTCGTCGCCGTAGGAATGATCCTCATGCTGCCTTGAATAACGCCCAGGTTGCGCGAAGGCCGAGTTCACACAGGTCCGCCGCGATCCGCCGACCACCGGCAGCATCGCATCAAACACCTTGCGCCCTGCTAGATCCTGGTTGAACCCATAGTACAACAGATCGCGCAGTACGCGGCCGCTTTGCGATATTCCAAACCCAAGCGCATGGTGGATGCGCGGCTTTTGCCCGGGCGCCAACGGGTTGGCGTTGCCCGCTTCGTCATGCGTCCCATGTCGCAGGAATACAACGATATCGCGGATCGCGGCAAATCCGACCCCCATGACCATTGGATCGCGCGCCCGATAGATGAATTCGTAGATCGCGCCAAGATCGAAACCAGCTGCGGTCGTCCTGGTGATCTCGACATGTCGATCATCGATGAGCCGCCAAGCGAGTCCCCTCGGCGTTGCGCGCGGATCGGATTCGCGCTGGCGTACCGTAAGCGTTGCCTCCGCGGCATTCGGATCGGCGACGGGATAGATCAGGGTGCCGATGAAACGGTTCTCGGATACCTCATGGATATTGGCATCGCCGAGCAGACCGGTCGCTTCGGCGATGAACTCCTCACGAGCCATGCCCGTCAGTGGACCATCCGCGCCGGTCGCGATCGGAAACCGCGCCACGAGACGGTCGGCGCCCGGCGGGACATCGCCTTGCCATGCGCTCCAAACGACCGTGAACCCGTGGCGCATGAGAAAGCCATTGCCGGCGGTTTGGGGATGGCCGCCTTCAGGCGCGCCGTTCAGCCGCGGCATCACAGGCTGGTTGCCGCGATTGGGCACATCGTACAGCAGCCAGCCATTCCCGCGGTCGAGATTGATAGGCTTCAAAATGCGGAAATCGACCTGATAGTCCACACGGCCCCGCGCGTTGCGGGGCGCCTTGTCAAGGTTGACGATGCCGGCATTCAAGGCATGCGCGGGATCCAGTTCGCAGAACGCGGTGCCGTGCAGCCGCTCATAGGTTCCCGCGCCGCCGAATTCCGCACCGCCGAATACCGGTGTTTCACGCTCGGTGATTTCGATCCGACGTACGCCACCGCCATCGTCCATGTCGTCCTCCGCGCGCGACGCGGCAATTCGACCAGCACATGCTGGGGTTGCCGCTGTTCATTTTGACGCAACCGACTGGCACCCTCCCACGCGGTCCGCAAGGGCCGCGTGAATTTCCCCTAACAGACCATCGAGATCATAGCGATAGGTCCAGTCCGGATAGTGGCCCTGGAACTTGCGAACGTCCGACACCCACCAGATGTGGTCGCCCGCGCGATTGTCCTCGCTGTAGCTCCAGTTCATCGGCCGACCCGTCAGCCGTTCGCAGATCCCGATCGCTTCCAGCATGGAGCAGTGGGAATGGCGGCCACCGCCCACGTTATAGACTTCGCCCACCCGCGGCTTCTGGAAGAAATGCCAGAGTGCAGCGACAAGATCATAGGAGTGGATGTTGTCGCGCATCTGCTTGCCCTTGTAGCCAAACACCGTGTAATGGTCACCGGTAACGGCGCACTTCACCAGCCAGCTCAGGAAGCCGTGCAGCGGCGCGCCAGAATGCGCGGGGCCCGTCAGACACCCGCCGCGAAAGCAGGCAGTCGGGATGCCGAAGTACCGACCATATTCCTGCACCATCAGGTCGGCGGACGCCTTCGACACGCCGAACAGGCTGTGCATCGTCATATCGATGCTCATGCTCTCGTCGATGCCATGGATACCGTAGCGGTGGGACGGATCGCACTCCCAACGGGTCGCGTGCTCCACGAGCGGCAGGCGGTTTGGCGTGTCGCCATAGACCTTGTTGGTGCTCATGAAAAGGAATGGCGCGGTGGGAGCGTGGCGGCGGACCATCTCTAGCAGCACCAAGGTTCCATTGGCGTTCACGGTGAAATCGGTTATCGGGTCCTTCGCAGCCCAGTCATGCGACGGCTGAGCCGCAGCGTGAATCACCGCGGCGATCGATCCGGCATATTTTTGGAACACCGCTGCCATCGCATCCGCATCGCGAATGTCCGCATCCACATGTGTATAGCCACGCACGCTGTTCTGCAGTTGACGGCTGTTCCACGCCGTGGATGCGTCTGCGCCGAAGAAGACGCTGCGCATATCGTTGTCGATGCCGACGACGCGCAGTCCCTTGTCGGCGAAGAAACGCACCGCTTCGGAGCCGATCAGTCCGGCTGATCCAGTGATGATCGCCACGTCCATCCTGATTTTCCTTGCACGATCAGGCCGACCTGGTGGCCCCGACGAACATCAGGCCGATCGGCAGCTTGACGTTGACGTTCGCCAGGAACGGGGGAGCCGGCGGCACCCATGCACCGTAGGTCTGGCGGGCCCGCAGGAACACAGTGGCCAGATCGACCGGATAGCCGATCGCCTTGATCGTGTCGATAGCGAAGCCGCAACGTTCGAGGAATCGTGTCAACGTCGCCGGATCGAAATACCACAGGTGCTCCAGCAGCAGCATGTTCCACTTCTCGCCTGACAGGCGGGCAACCCAACTGGCGTTGTTCGGAACAGTCAGGTACAGCCGCCCCCCCGGCTTCAACAAAGTGTTCAGCCGCTCCATCTGCCGCGTGGGTTCCGCGAGGTGTTCGAGCACGTCCCATGCGACGATGAAGTCGAAGCTTGCGGGCGCGAGCCCGGTTTGCGCCATGTTATCAGCTAGAATGTCGCCAGTGACGAACCGACCGTGCCGCGAAGCGCCGCCTGGCACGTCGGCCTGCACTTCGAAGCCGATGCCGTCATAACCCGCCATCGCATCGAGGAAGGCGCCGCTCCCGCAGCCGAAGTCCAGAAACCGGCCGGCAGTCTCCACCAGCCGCACCCGTTGCGCCAACGCGGCGAAACGCGCGCGCGGAGAGCTCCCGGCATCGCCGCCAGCATGAACCGCGGCGTATATGCGTGCGTATTCTTCCGACGAGAACTGTGGGGACGTGAAGATGAAGCCGCAATTGTTGCAGCGGACAACCCGGCCGTGCACCGCCTTGGTGCGCCCGGTGAGGAAGTAGGGCACCGCGTCGCGCCAGTTGCCATCGAATGTCGCGGCATAGCGTTCGACAAACGACCGCCCGTCGCAGGCCAGGCAGGCGTCTACGTGTTGCATAAGGCTGAAAATCGTCCGATCTCAAAGCGACGGCTTCCAAAGCGCGTCGCCCGGGCAAATCGCCACAGTACGCGCACATAACCGGCACCAGACTTCAGCACCTTGAACGAGCTTTGGCCCATATCGAAGGTCCGGTTGATCCACGAGATCGGCACCTCGCGGACGGTTCCGCCCAGCAACGCGAGCTGCAGGCCGATTTCGGCGTTGGCGGCGAACCAGGGTTCGCTGATTACAAGCTGTTTCGCCAGTTCTCCGCGCATCAGCTTAAGGTTGTTGGTCACGTCACGCAGGCCGCCGAGCCTGATCACCAGATTGGCAAGCACATGGAAGGCGCGGTTGGCGACGATCTTGCCGAAGGGGTAATTGATCAGCACGCTTCGCCGCGAGAATCTGCTGCCGAATACCACATCGGCGCCGTCCGCCGCGGCATCGAACATGTCCTCCATTTCCGGCAGAAGGTGCTGGAAGTCGCAATCCATCGACATCACCCAGCGACCCGACGCGACGGCATAGCCGTCACGCAACGCACGGCCCACACCATTGGGCGGCGAACGATGCACCGCGACGATCCGTGGATCGTCCGCGGCCAGCCGATCGATCACCGCCGCCGTTCCGTCGCGGGAATTGTCATTGACCAGCACGATCTCGTGCACGTAATCGCCGTAATGACTCCGCAGACCGTCGACCAGCGGCGCTATATTCATCTCCTCGTCATGGCACGGAATCACAAACGACACCGCATGGCGAAGGACGTCGTGTCCGCACAGCGAAACGGCCGGACGAATGACATTGCGCGGCGGCCTTTGGGCGTGCAGCACGATCCGCCCTGCCAGGCTCTGCACCAGCGGCATATTCTCCAGCAGCACCGACGCATTACGCATCAACCGCGCCATGCGCGGCGTTGGCGCAAGCGGCGGATAGACGAAATCGGTGAACCGTGCGGAGACGCGAATGAAGCCGATCTCGGACAGCAGTTCGTAAAGCTGTGTGCGACTCAACAGTGCCTGGACATAGGGCCTGCCGAGCAGATTGTTCACCGCGCGTCGCGCAGCCGACATCGGGTTCCACGGGTTGGACTCGATGAAGATCGCTCGGCCGCCATCCTCCAGCAGCGCGAACACATGCTCCAGCAGATAGCTGACGTTGTCGCGGTCCAGCACATTCTGCGCCACGATATAGTGAAAGCGCCGGCCAGCGATCGGACCGGGCAGACTGTCGATGGCGACTGTCTCCACGTTCGGAACACTGCCTGCCTGCTTTGTCGCCGTGGCGGCTACCATGTGGTTCCGTCCGCGCGTCATGGTCACAAGCGCTTCGGTGAAGCCGCCGTCGCCGCTGCCGATTTCCAAAATCGTCTCGCCCGGCAATAGATGCACAAGGTGGCGAAAGATATGCGCCTGCCAGAGCAGGCGTTCGGCGGCGATGGGATCACGCCGTGCCCGGTATTCGGCCGCGTGGACTTCGCGCCGGGCCAGCACATCGATGGCAGGATGCCGCACGCTCAACCTGGCCTGCCAGACAGAAGTCCGACCATGTCGTGTGCTGCCCGCGAGCTCCAGAGCAGCCGGAACAGGAACGCTGTCAGGACGACGACAACGGACCACCACATCAACTCACGCACCAGCCAGATGTCGAAATGCACGATGTCGTTCGGCCCCACGGACACGCCGAACCACCGCAAGGCTCTGTTGACCAATGTTCGCGCCGTGTCATTCCACATCAGAACGATGATTGCCGCAGTCACGCCGAAGTAGGCGCCATCGGACCGTCGCCTGCCATGCGCCCGAACCAGTGCGGTCAACCCGGGCAGGACGAACAGGAAAAAGATGCCGCGATACAGTATGTTCTGTGCGGCAAGGAAACAGCCGATCAGAAGGATGCAGCCGACCAGCAGGTATGCCGCCTCTGCGTCGGTGAGCTGACGAAGCCGCGCCGCCGTATCTTCACGTCCCGCCAACACCAGCGCGGTGGCGACCGTGCCAACCAGCAGCGCGATCAGCAGACCGGCTGCCGCCGGGCGCGACCAGTCCATTGTCTGCGCCAGCCCGTAAGGCAGATCGCGCGCGCCAAAGACAAATTCATCGAAATACTGAGTCGTCGGGATGTTCGCCATGCCGCGAAGGATCTCGCCCGAATCAAATGTGAACCACAGCACGATGGCGCCGATCGACACGAGGCCGATGGCAACGAACACTCCCAGCCGCTCACGGGCTGCCAGTATCAGCAATGTGATCGGGTAGAATTTCAGCATTCCCGCGAACAGCGCAACAGCGTAGCCAAGCATCCGAAGCGGCGCGCTTCGGCGGGTCAGCGTTACTGCAAGCATCGCAAACATGAAGATGATGATATCGACGTTGGCACGCTCGAGCGCGAACATCACCACGCTGGAGACGGTGCCGAGCGTGATCACCACAGTCTGCCACCATCCGCGGCCCGGTGGCAGGAACGGCAACGCCATGAGGAACAGCAGGACAGCGGCAAGACCGAGCGCGGTGTCCCACGCGGTTGAAACGGGAAGTACCGAAAGCCACAGCCACACCGGCGAATAGCCGTGCACTCTGTTGAAAACGTCGCAGGGATTCTGCACGTACACGTCGTACCCGAGCCGATGGCACTCCACGGCCGACGTCACCGCGTGCATATCGAGAAAAGGGAACCGGAACGGCGCCGCACCCCAGTAATCGAGCAATGCGTGATACTGGTCGCGATATCCGAAGGCGTAGAGCAGTCCGGCCAGCAACACGGCGGACGCGCAGGCAGCAGCAGGCACCATGACACGCCAGCTTGGGATCATGCCGATGCCAGGAACAGATCCCGCCAGGACCGCTGCGCGCCCGATACCGGCAGCGCGGCTGCCTCATGGACGCCACGAGCGATCGCACGCGCCATCGCCAGCGTTGCGGCGTACCCAAGCTCCGTCAGCTCACGCACCGGTTCGCTGAGCGGCCGCAACCCCGTGGAGACGGCGAAGATGGTGTCGCCGTCCAACGGCGCATGCGCTGGCAGTACTGCGCGCGCCAACCCGTCATGCGCCATGATCGCCAACCGGAACGCCTGCGGTTTGGTCAGCGTCGCATCGGTGGCGACCAGGCCGATCGTCGTGCTGGTGCCGGGGCCGCCTTTCAACCGCGGCACAAGGTCGAAGGTCGACGGCCAGCCGCTGCCACCGAATTCGTTGTCCTGCTCATAGGGGGAGGCCCAGAACCATGGCCCATCGCCAATCGTCGCGGAGCCCACCGCATTCACCACCGCGATCGCCGCCACCGTGTGGCCGCTCGCCGTCACCGAACTGGCCGAACCAAGCCCGCCCTTCACGGTCGCGGTCGTCGCGCCAGTACCGCCGCCGACGCTGCCCAGTGCGAAATCCCGCGCCACCGCGCTGGCCGCCGCGTAGCCCAGGTCGCGATAGGGTGAGAACCGCCCCCAGTCCTTGTTCCCGCCATTGGCAAGGTCGAAGATGATCGCCTGCGACACGATCGGCACGCGCACGTCGCGAATGGCGATGCCGCGCCCCTGTTCGCGCAGCGCCGCCTGCACGCCACCCGCGGCATCCAGCCCGAATGCCGAACCGCCGGACAGCACGATGGCATCGACCGCCTCGATGGTGTTCTGCGGCGCCAGCATGTCGGTATCACGGCCGCCCGGCGCCCCGCCCAGCACGCTAACCGCGGCGACTGAGGATCGGTCGAACATGATGGCGGTCACGCCGGAGCCGAGGCGCACATCCTCGGCGTGCCCCACCGCAATGCCAGCGACATCAGTCAGCAGGTTCCGCGGCATCAGCACCTATTGGAACAGCACATGCAGGCCCATTGTGAGCAACGCCACCACCACGATGGCAAGCAATACCGCGCCGATCCGCGGCATCGTGCGACCTGATGAAGCGCGAGATGCCGATACGTCCCAGCGCGCGCCAGCATTGATCCTGCCGATGTCATGGCCGCTGGGATGGGTAGAGCCTACACCCCGAACTCCTTCGCGGTTCCGTTTGCGTGAGTGGAAGCTCATGGCGCCACCTTGGATCACCGTCCCAGTGATCACGACCTCAGCATGGCGCAGCTTGCCTGGCGGATGCAAATCCGCAACGTGCCGGCATGCCAGCCGCCATCAACCGTACACACCGCGACGCTCTCACGATTCCGTGAGCAGCAAAGATTTCCTGAGCAGGCATGGTCTGCGTGCCGGATGGGGGTCGTCGCGGCGCCGAGCAACGGGTATGGTACCGGTGCTCAACACGATGCTGCAGATAACTCGGCAAGCGGGTGAAATGATGGCAACAAAGACAATCCCAGTGACTTTCCCTTGGCCGGCGTGGCGGGCGAGCGCTGTGCTTTTGGGCCTCTTGACACCGGCTGGAGGTCACGCCGCGCCATTCTGCATTGGAACGCAATCAGTTCCCCCACAATGCATCTACTACGACGCTGATTCCTGCCAGAAGGAAGCCGGTCGGCAAGGTGGCGTATGCTCGGCGAATCCCAATGAGATGCGTGTCAGTACCAATATAGGGCAGTTCTGCGTGGTGACGTCGCAGCAGGTCTCGCTTTGCATTTATCTGGATCGCGGCACCTGCGAGAACGCAGCCGCACATCAACACGGTGCCTGCGTGTCTTCGCCGGGCGTGGCACCGTCGGGCGCGCCCGACCCGTTTTCGCCGACTGCGGGACGCTAGCAGGTCCTCGGCGGCAGGCGGCTATGACGTTGTCACATTCACGCACGACATAACGCGGGCCGCAGCCAAATAGGCGGTCCGCGCGTGCCATTGTCCGAGCAGCGAAATCTCCACGTGCCCTCGCTCTGTCAGAACCGCATGCGAGCATGCACGGTCCGGACGGCACGGAACCTGGATGTCGCCCGCGCCGGCCGTACTGAGCCTCCAGCCTCTAGTGTCCCGGTGCGACTGTGGTTGTGGGAATAACAGTGGAGCCACCACCATTGCCCACAACATAAGAGAAGCCCCAGCTTACCGGCACGAATTGCAGCAAGTACTGGTTGACCCAGTCGAAGACCTCGGCGATGCCGGTCTTGGGCACATAGACCACATCGTACGGCGCCAGGCGCACGTCGGCGGTTGCGTCGCGTCCCTTGATCACGTCGGTATAGCGAACCGAGAAGAATTGCGGCACGTCGTTCGGGCCGCGACGTATGATGAAGATCGCGTCGCTGTCGCCGCGCACCTTGTGACCGCCGGCGCGCGCGATCGCCTGCGAGAGCGTCAGCGTCGGCCCGATATTGATCATCTCCCCAGGGTTGTTGACCTCGCCACCGACATAGATCCGAGTGGGGGAGAAGGACTTCACCACGACCGAGAGACGTGGATTGCGCAGATCCTTCGCATAGTCCTGGCGCAGTGCGGCCGCCAACTCCGGCACCGTTCGATTGTAGGCGACCTCATCTGTCACGACCGTGGTGGAGATGCGCCCGTCCGGCCGCACCGCCACTTCCTCGTTGAGCTCGGGATTGAGCATCAGACGAACGTCGAGCACGTCGCCGACCTGGATGCGGTAGGGCGCCAGCTCGGTGACATATCCTGCGTTGGGGTCCGGCACCGCGGGCGCCGGCGGCATATTTGCCGTGGACGTGCAGGCTGCGAGCGCCGCGATCGATCCAAGCATCAGCACTCCACGCAAGGCACTCGACTCTGACAGCATCCGCCGCTGGCCGGAGGAGATTGGTGCGGCCACCGGCACGACGGCCGTGTCGCTGTTTTTCTTCGGGCACTCAGAACATCCTGATTGTGCATCCATTGCTTGTTGTCTCTCCCCTTGGACCAGACGGCTTGGGTGTCTCTCGAGGCTTGTATGGGCTGCGCGGGCCCGGCGCTCCGCGCGGGAGGAAGTCTGCCGGGAACCGTCTTACTACGCAGGATTGCGAAGCTGTGCCAGACGGTTCAATTGTCGAGATATCAGACATCGGGCCTTCGGCCAAATTCGTTTGGCCGGCACCGCTCGGAAGCTTACATCCGCCCCAGCGTCGGTCCGCTTGCGACGATAAAGGCCATTATGCATCATTTTGAGACAAGTAGGACCGCCCAATGCAGTCGGTGGCGTGCTCCACGAACCTGGATGGCAGTCATTCACAAATTGGTGAACGATAGTTTCTACCGAATGGGCAGGCAACGTCGGAAACGTTTTGCCTCCCTGACGAATCGGAAGCGGCCTACTCACGGGCTTGTGAAAGGCGTGCGGCCTCGGGAGTTTCGACTTTGCGCCGCTTTACCTTGCCGGCATCCATCCAAAGCCGGCATCCATTCGAACAAGTGACTCATCTCGCCTCGTCATCGCCGGGGTCAAATAAAGCTCAGCCATGGGAAGAGGGGTCGAGCCATGCAAGCGACAGGCATGTCACGGTGCACCTGGGCGGACGGCGGCGACGCGGCGATGCTCGCCTATCACGATCAAGAGTGGGGCGTGCCGCATCACGACGACAGCGCCCTGTTCGAGCTGTTGACCCTGGAGGGAGCGCAGGCAGGGCTGTCCTGGCGAACGATCCTATCGCGCCGTGACGAGTACCGCCGCGCGTATCACGCGTTCGACATCGAGCGCGTCGCCGGCATGCGTGACGCGGAGCTGGAAGCGCTGCTGGCAGATTCGGGAATCATCCGCAACCGGCTGAAGGTGTTCTCGGTGCGCGACAACGCGCGGACAGCGCTCGACGTAATCGCCGAGCATGGCAGCCTGGACGGCTACTTGTGGTCGTTTGTCGGCGGCAGGCCGATTGTCAATCGTCGGCGAGAGCCCGGGGAGGTGCCGGCAAAGACGGGGGAGTCAGACCTGATGAGCAAGACGCTGAAGAAGCGTGGGTTCCGCTTCGTCGGGTCCACGATATGCTATGCCTTCATGCAGGCGACCGGGATGGTGAACGACCATCTGGTCTCCTGCTTCAGATACAAGGAGTCCCGCCGTGCAGAACACTGATGAGATCTGGCGCCTGGTCGAGGCGAAGAAGGACGACTTCGAGGCCTTGAGCGACCGCGTCTGGGGCATGCCGGAGTTGTGCTACGGCGAATTCCGCTCCTGCGCCGAGCATACTGCGATGCTCGAGCAGCAGGGGTTCCGGGTGACCACGAACGTGGCCGGGATTCCCACCGCGGTGATGGGTGAGGCGGGGCACGATGGTCCGGTGATCGCCATTCTGGGCGAATTCGATGCGTTGCCCGGGCTCAGCCAGGAGGCGGGACTGGCGGAACCAAAGCCGCTCGCAGGCGACGGTTACGGCCATGGCTGCGGCCACAATCTCCTGGGATCGGCGTCGATGCTGGCGGCCACCGCGGTGAAGGACTATCTCGCCGCGCAAGGCATCCAGGGCCGCGTGCGCTATTACGGCTGCCCGGCGGAAGAGGGCGGTGCGGCGAAAGGCTTCATGGCCCGCGCCGGCGCGTTCAGCGATGTGGCTGTGGCAATCTCCTGGCATCCCGCGGCATTCTCCGGCGTGAACGAGGCCGTGTCGCTCGCCAATACGCGGATCGACTTCACGTTCCACGGCCGTGCGTCGCATGCCGCCGCGGCGCCGCATCTGGGGCGCAGCGCGCTCGATGCGGTCGAGCTGATGAATGTCGGCGTGAACTACATGCGCGAGCACATGCCGTCGGATGCACGGGTCCATTATGCGGTGCTGGATGCCGGCGGAATTGCGCCGAACGTGGTGCAGGCGCGGGCCAAGGTGCGCTACCTGATCCGCGCGCGTGAGCTACCGGAGCTGTGGCGGCTGATCGACCGGGTGCGCAAGATCGCCGATGGCGCGGCGCTGATGACCGAGACGCGGGTAGAATCTCAGGTGATCAGCGCGGTTTCCAACCTGCTGGCGAACACGCCGCTGGAAAAGGCGATGCACGACAACCTGCGGCGCCTGGGTCCGCCGCCATTCGACGACGCTGATCGGGCTTATGCGGCGAAGTTCCAGGCAACGCTGACCGATGAGGACATCGAAGCGGCGTATCGCCGCGTCGGTGTGCCAGTGCAGCCCGGTGTGTCGCTATGCGACCAGATCGTCCCGCTGGATGCAAAGAGCGCGCCGATGATGGGCTCCACCGACGTGGGCGATGTGAGCTGGGTGGTACCGACGGTGCAGGCGCGCGGCGCCACCTACGCGATCGGCACGCCGGGCCATTCCTGGCAGCTGACCGCCCAGGGCAAGCTGCCCGCGGCGCACAAGGGGCTGGTGCATGTGGCGAAGGTGATGGCCGGAACGGCAATCGACGTGATCCGTGACGAGACGTTGCTGGCGCGGGCCAAGGCGGACCATCAGGCTCGTGTGGCGCGCAAGCCGTACGTGTGTCCGCTACCGGACGATCTAGAGCCGCCGGTCAAGATGTCGGCGTGAGATGCCTGGCGCGCCGCACCGCCTGGCCTGCCTCAAATGCCGTTAGGACGGCGCTGGGCTGACCGCCCACCGCCAGCTGATCAAGGCTGGCCGGAAGGCGATGCGATGCCGCGAGCAGGCTGCATGAGCGACCGGGTTGAGGTTCTGGGTCATCTGCGTGGGTAGTTTGCCCGGCTGCATGCCAGACTGAACGATATGGCGCAGTAGCAGAGCGAGACAGGCGCACGCCTCACCGCCATCGAGCGGCACCTGGCCGGAGTGCGCAGGGATGCCGGCTGGACGATCGGATCGAGCGCATTGAGCGCCGACTCGATCTGGTCGATGAGACGCCGCGCAAATCAGGGGCCACCTATGCGCTCCAGAGACAATGAGCCGGCCGGGCGTCCTGCCGAGCCGTCGCGGAATGTGCTACACTGACGCAATGGTGCGTGCGGTATTGATGGACTTGGCCAACGATCCGATCCTCGATCGGTTCCGTGCCGTGCTCGACGCGCTGTATGGCGGCCGGCTGGAACGCGCCGTTCTTTTCGGATCCCGCGCGCGTGGAGATGAGCGACCGGATTCGGATTATGACGTTGCGGTGTTCCTCCGAGACTATCATGGGTTCTGGAATGAGGTGAGGCCACTGGCCGCCGTCACCACGGACATCCTGCTGGAGACCGGGGTAGTGATTTCGGCGAAGCCATTTCCGGCGGGTGGCTACCGCGAACGGACTGCCTTCATGGGTGAAATCCGGCGTGATGGTTGCGACCTTTGACACCCGAAGCCGCGCAACTGCTCGAGACGGCTCGCCAGCATCTTGCAGGCAGCAAGTCCGTAGGAGGTTTGCAGCTTTGGTACATTGCGGGGCGCGAAGCCTATCTAGCTGCCTTCCATGCGGCAGAGGCATTGGTCTACGAGCGAACCGGCGAGATAGCCAAGACACATGCTGGACTCCGTAGCCGATTCGCGTTTCTTGCCAGGAGCGAACCGGAAATCGATCAAAGTTACGCGATGTTTCTCGCCGAGGCGTATGAACTGAAGTCAATCGCTGACTACGGGGCCAATCCCGCCACCGATGTGTCTGCCGACGGTGCAAGGGCAGCAATCGACACCGCCGAACGGCTTATCGAGTGCATTGCCAAGGTCATCGCGTAGACACTCGCATGTGGCGCTGTGCCCGGCGGTGGTCATGACAGATGGCGACGATTCGTATTCCGGGCAGTGAGGTCAGGCATTCTTTCCAGCGCCTGATTGGGCGTGCCCCCTAAATATGGTACAGGCGTATCCCCGCCATTTGGTCTGGCGGCGCCGCGATGCGGTCACCATCCTGCCGACAGGCAGCACACTACGGATGGAGACGGACCATGCAGCCCCGCATCGATACCAGGCATGTCAGACCGGATGCCTATAAGGCCATGCTCGGCCTCCAGAGCTATGTCGACGCCACCGGATTGGAACAGTCCTTGCGATATCTGATGCAGATCCGCGCCTCGCAGATCAACGGCTGCGCGTTCTGCGTCCATATGCATCTGCGCGATGCACGCAAGGCAGGAGAGTCACAGGAGCGTCTTGACCTGGTTGCCGTATGGCGTGAGGCGCCGCTGTTCACCGCGAGAGAGCGCGCCGCGCTCGCATGGACGGAGGCGTTGACCCTGGTGGCCGACAGCCATGTTCCCGACGACGTCTATGAACTGGCGCGGGCAGAATTCTCGGAACAGGAACTCGTCGATCTCACTATGGCGCTTGTGGCGATCAATGGCTGGAACCGCCTGATGGTATCGTTCCGCATACCGCCTGCCGTCGCACGCAACAACTGAAGCGGCGGCACGTTCAGTGCCGCTGCTCCGATGCCATCTGCTGAAGGCTGGCGTGATCGCGGATCTCAATTGTGCCGCGCTCGATGGCAACCGTGGCTTCGCGCCGAAGCAGTGCCAGGATGCGGCACACGGTCTCGATCGTCAGGCCGAGATGATCGGCCATGTCGGTGCGGCTCATCGGCATGTCCAGGACACCGGCACGTGCCTGCGGCAACCGCTCGGCCATCTCCAGCAGAAAGGTGGCGATCCGCTCTGATGCTGTCTTGCGCCCCAGCAGCACAAGCCGCGCATGTGCCGTGCGGAGGCTGATCGAGGTCAGGTCCCGCAACCTCCGGGCCAGGTGGGCGTTGCGCTCGGCCAGAGCATCCACCATGCGCCGCGGATAGCGCCGGAGCACGACATCCGAGACGGCTTCGGCGGCAAAATCATGCGTCTCCAGCGCATCGAAGCCGAGCAGGTCTCCCGGCATCAGGAACTCGCCGATCTGGCGGCGCCCGTCCTCCATCAGCTTGACCATGCGCACGCAGCCACGCAGAATTCGGTAACAGGAATTTGCTTCCTCTCCCTGGCCATGGATTTCCTGATCACGCTGGACCGAGACTGTGGCACCGAACTGTTCCAACAGATCGAGCGCATCGCGCGGCGACGCCTGCATGAAAGTCTGCACGGTTGGCCGCTTGCCGGTATTGCCGGAGAGCCGTTCCACCGTTTGTATCGTTGCGCTGTCCATCCCGCCCTCCGTACCCGGTCGTGGGTTTCCCCTGATGTCGGTGTATCGGCGCGCAACCCGGGCCGATATTCGGAAACGGACGTACGGAATGTTACGTATCTCGCCCTGGGCTGATTCCCCTGGGGTATTTTCGCTCCCGGGCACCGTCGCCCGGGCGGTCGCCGCGGGGTCCTGATGGCAGATGTACCTCTGGTTCACGTGGTCGACGACGACGAGGCAGTACGAGATTCACTGAGCCTTCTGCTGGAAGCCGCGGGTCTGTCGGTGCGGACCTACGATTCGGCCACCGCGTTCCTGAAGGCGTTGCCGAACCTTGGGGCCGGGTGCGTGCTCACCGATGTGCGGATGCCTGAACTCGACGGGCTCGAGCTGCAGCGACGCCTGGCGGAACTCGGCATTCGGCTACCGGTGATCGTCATGACCGGGCACGGCGACGTGCCGATCGCGGTGGAGGCCCTTAAGGCTGGGGCGGCAGACTTCCTGGAAAAGCCGTTCGACGATGTGCAACTGCTGGCGGCGGTTTCTAGCGCCCTCGCAGCCAGCCAACGAACACGTGATGAGGAGATCGCTATGGCGGGGATCGCCAGGCGTCTCGCCAGCCTGACGCCGCGCGAGCGTGAAGTGCTGGACAAGTTGGTGGCAGGCCAGCCGAACAAGACGATCGCCTATGACCTCGGTTCCAGTCCACGGACCGTGGAGGTACATAGGGCAAGGGTAATGGAGAAGATGGGGGTGCGGAGCCTGCCGGAACTGGTCCGCATGACAATCGCGGCGGAGCGGGCAGCACCGTCGGGAAAAACTTCGGGACGTTGACCTAGGTCAAGGCACGCCACCGAAAGTTCAGCCAATCTGCAACCATGCGGACCCGGGGGCATTCGCCTGCCTGGCCGATGGAGAGCGAGCGAAATGCATAACGGATGCCACCGGCCGGTCGGAGTGGTCGATGATGACGACGCGGTGCGCGACTCGCTCCAATTCCTGCTGGAGACGGCCGGCTTTTGCGTCGTCGCCTATGGCTCCGCCGCACATTTTCTGAAGGAAGCCAAGCCAGGCGATCTGGCTTGCCTGTTAGTGGACCAACACATGCCGGACCTGACCGGCCTGCAATTGGTCACGCGCCTGCGCGGCCAGGGGGTGGCCCTGCCGATCGCCCTGATCACCGGCTCCCCCTCGCCCGACCTGGTCCGACTTGCGAATGAGCTTGGCGTTGCCAGTGTTCTGGAAAAGCCGCTGGACGAAGACGTTCTTCTCGCCTTCATCGAGTGTGCCCGCGCCTGATCGCGGCGGATTCTGTGGAGAATTAGTTGGCCCGCCATCACGGCTGCGGTATTGACTTCGGTCATGAAGCAGGCAGACGGCGCGGCCGAACCGGACGCCCTTGCAAGCGAGTCGGCGCTGTTGCGCTCGATCCTTGAGACGGTCCCCGATGCGATGATCGTGATCGATCACCGTGGCATCGTGCAGTCCTTCAGCAAAGCCGCGGAGCGGCTGTTCGGCTACACCCCGGCGGAAGTCCATGGCCAGAACGTCAAGATGCTGATGCCGTCCCCGTATCGCGGGCAGCACGACGGCTACCTGAAACGCTATCTGACCACCGGCGAGCGCCGCATCATCGGTATCGGGCGCGTCGTGGTCGGCCTGAGGAAGGACGGCAGCACGTTCCCTATGGAGCTGTCGGTCGGTGAGGTCCGTCAGGACGGCCACCGGCTGTTCACTGGCTTCGTCCGCGATCTCACGGAACGCCAGCAGACCGAACGGCGGCTGCAGGAGCTCCAGGACGGCTTGCTGCATGTCTCGCGCCTGCGGTCGATGGGCCAGATGGCCGCGGCACTGGCACATGAACTGAACCAGCCGCTGACCGCCACGGCCAATTACCTCCGTGCGGCGTTGCGCATGATCGAGCAGCCGGAGCCGAATGTGGCCCGCGTGCGCCAGGCGATGAACCTGGCGGCGCAGCAGACCCTGCGCAGCGGCGAGATCATTCGCCGGCTTCGCGCCTTCGTGGCGCGCGGCGAGGTGGCGAAGCGCCCGGAGAGCGTGGCTAAGGTGATCGAGGAGGCAAGCGCTCTGGCCCTGGTCGGTGCCAAGGAACGCGGCATCAAGGTGCTGATCCGTATTGATCCCGATCTCCCGACCGCCGAGGTGGATCGCGTGCAGATCCAGCAGGTGCTGCTCAATCTGATCCGCAATGCGGTCGAGGCGATGGAGGGACACGAGGTCCGCGAGCTGTCGATCGGCACCGCGACTGAAGCCGGCTCCGTGCTGGTCAGCGTGGCCGATACCGGCGGCGGCATCCCGCCGGAGATCGAGACAAGGCTGTTTCAGCCGTTCGTCACGACGAAGGCGGATGGCATGGGAATTGGCCTGTCGGTCTGTCGCACCATTGTGGAGGCCCACGGAGGCCGGCTATGGGTCGAGCCGAATGGCAGCAACGGCAGCGTGTTCCGTTTCACCTTGCCTTCCGGAACCTGAACAGAATTGCTCGGCGCCGCTTGATCCAGATCAATGCCGCCATGCGGCAACGGCGCTATTCGGCTGCCATTGATGGAGGCAGCCTGTGCGACCGGAACATCATCAACGCGACCAGGAGCTAGTGTCACTGGCGCTAGAGACCCGCCTGGTAGCCGATTCGATCATTGAATCGCCAATCCACGATCGATTGATCCAGATCGCGGATGAGTTACTCGATCTAGCGCGCCCCATGGAGAAATCTGGCTGAGAGGGCCGCGGATTTGGCTGGCACGCATGCGCGAATTGGCACTGCCTACCGGGGGTGTGAACCGTTTGTTATGAGATCTGGGCTCTTCTGGCGGCGTCGCGTCGCCGTCCGAGGAACCATGATGTCGCACCACCCAGCCATAGTCGCCGAGATCGCGCGCGCAGCCCATGAGGCGGCCGAGACCTTTGGGACTTCTCCAGGGACTTACGCAATGTCGCTATTTTCGTCGCCGGGGACGGACCGAATCCCGCTGTCAATGCGCACTTCGCGCGAGCTGTGGGTGCGATCGGCCGAACTGGCTCGCATGGCTGCGACCGCGAGAACCGCTGACGCAAGGATTGCACTCGAGACTCTGGCAGCCCGATTCGCTGCGCTGGCCGCAAAGCGTGAGGCTGCGGAGGAACTGGAGCTGAAGAGCTAGGCGGCCGGTAAAGGCTGACCCTCCGTCAGCCTCGTGCCCGTGTGAGCTGCCGGTGGCGTGCGGCCACGTCGGCGCGCCGAAGCCTGGCGGTGCCGGCGCACGCAGTCGCAGTGGCCCCCGCAGCGGTACCCCAGGCCAGCGCATCGGTCGGTGTGGCTCCGCGGGCCAGCGCGTAGGTCATCGCAGCCAGAAATGCATCCCCCGCACCGACCGTGCTGTGCACCGGAACATCCATCGCCGGCATCCGCACGACGCCATCCGGCGTGGCCAGCAGCGCCCCGTCCCGGCCCAGCGTGAGCGCCACCAGTCTCGCTGAGCCAGTGCGCACGAGGTCCATGGCATGTGCGTTCTGCTCTACCGGGTCAGTCAGGTCCCGATCCAGAAGATGCTCCAGCTCGCTCAGGCTGGGCTTGACCAGTTCAAGGCCGCCCTGGTCCAACGCCGCCCGCAGCGCCGATCCGGAAGTGTCGAGCACGAAACGCAGGCCGCGGCCGGCCGCAACTTGCGCAACCTGGGCATAGGCATCGTCCGGCACGCCATTCGGCAGGCTGCCGCTGGCGATCAGCCAGTCGCCTTCGACCTCCTCCAGAACGGCAAGGATGGAACACCATTCGGCCTCGGCCAGTGTGGGGCCTTCCGGCACGAAGCGATATTCCAGCCCGCTGCCCAGATCCTGCACATTCAGGCTGACCCGCGTGCGCCCCTGGATCGGCACGCTGAGCCGTCTTACGCCCGCGTCGTCCAGCATTTCCTCCAGCACCCGCCCCGACGCGCCGCCCGCCGCCAGCACGGCAAGCACATCGCCACCAAGCTCGTGCACGACGCGGGCAACGTTGATGCCGCCACCGCCGGGGTCGGCATGCTCGTGGTGCATGCGAATCTTGTGGGTCGGCACCACAGCCTCGGCATCGGCGGCGAGGTCCAGGGCGGGGTTCAGCGTCAGGGTGATCAGGCGGGGTGACATGATGTGCCAGGATAGCGGTTTCCGGCGTAGAGTTGATTGATCCACGTCAATGCTTTGCTAATGGCAACGTGGGCAGATGCGCGCCAGTTACCCCATGCCCCCGATCGGCCTCACGAAATACGTCCGATCGGGCTGCGTCGGAAAGCGGAGCCCAAAATGGACGATGCACAAGAAGTGGCGACGCCGCGGAAGACTCACGATCTGACCCCGGTCGTCGATCTGACGCTGCGTCACGGCCCGGGACCATTCCGTACCCGCCTGCCGGACTATGTCTCGCTGCTGCCGCCCTGCAATCATGCCTGCCCCGCCGGAGAGAACATCCAGGCCTGGCTGGCGCTGGCGCAGGCTGGCGACTATCGCCAGGCGTGGGAAACGCTCATGGCTGACAATCCGCTCCCGGCGACGCATGGCAGGGTCTGCTACCACCCGTGCGAAACCGCCTGCAATCGCGGTGAAATGGATGCGCCCGTCTCGATCCATGCGGTCGAGCGCTTTCTTGGCGATACGGCGACGGCCGAGGGCTGGGCCGTGCCGATCGCGCCCGCCACGGGCAAGCGTGTCCTGGTAGTTGGCGCCGGACCGAGCGGCCTGTCGGCTGCGTACCACCTGACCCGGCTTGGCCATCAGGTCGAGATCCACGAGGCCGGCCCGCTCCCGGGCGGCATGCTGCATTTCGGCATTCCAGCCTACCGGCTGCCACGCGAAGATTTGATGGCGGAGATCGCCCGCATCGAACGGATGGGCGTGCGCATCGTGCCGAACCGCAAGGTGACCGACGTAATCGCGGAGCGCGACGCCGGCGGCTTTGACGCGGTGTTCATCGCGATAGGCGCGCACGTAGGCAAGCACGCCGAGATCCCGGCGCGTGACGCGGTTCGCATGCTGGATGCCGTGGCGCTGCTGCGCGACATGAGCACCGGCAGTGCACCGAAGCTGGGACGGCGCGTCGTGGTCTACGGCGGCGGCAATACGGCGATGGACGCCGCCCGCACAGCACGCCGCCTCGGCGCCGACGAAACGCTGATTGTCTATCGCCGAGACCGCGAGCACATGCCGGCGCACGAGTCCGAAGCCGATGACGCGCTGTCCGAAGGCGTGAAGATCAAGTGGCTGACAACGATCCACGATATCGTCGGCGCCACGCTCACGGTCGAGCGGATGACCATCGACGACAAGGGGCGCCCGCAGCCGACCGGCGAGATGGAGACGCTGGAGGCGGACACTGTCATTCTAGCGCTCGGCCAGGACAGCGATAGCGGCTTCCTGCGTACCGTGCCCGGCGTGGAGTTCAAATGGGACACGGTGGTAGTGGACCGGCAGATGATGACCGGCCATCCGGGTCTGTTCGCCGGTGGCGACATGGTGCCGGCGGAACGGACCGTCACCGTCGCGGTCGGCCACGGCAAGAAGGCGGCGCGCTGCATCGATGCCTGGCTGCGCGGCGAGACTTACGACAAGCCGGCGTCCGCATCGCTGGTGACGTTCGACATGCTCAACTTGCCGGTGTTCAGCGATGTCGATCCGGCGATGCAGCATCATCTCGCGGGCCGGGAGCGGGTTTCCGGCTTTGGCGAGGTGCTTGCCGGGTTGCGCGAGTCCGAGGCACGCCATGAGGCACAGCGCTGCCTGTCCTGCGGCAACTGCTTCGAGTGCGACAACTGCTACGCCGCGTGTCCCGAGCAGGCGATTGCCAAGCTCGGGCCGGGCCAGGGTTACAGTGTCGACGAGGCGAAATGCACCGGTTGCGGCACGTGCTTCGAACAGTGCCCGTGTCATGCGATCGAGATGGTCGTCAACGTTTCGTAGCAAGGAAGGTTCGTTGCATGACTGACTATAGCAATGGCAATGCGCGCACGAGCGCTTCCGTCATGGCCGGGCTTGACCCGGCTATCTCCGCGGATGGCCGGGTCAGGCTCGGTCATGACGCCAAGGTGCGGAACCCCGTGGTCATGGACGGCAACACCGCGGTGGCGCATGTCGCCTACCGGGTGAATGAGGTTTGCGCGATCTATCCGATCACACCCTCCTCCACCATGGCTGAACTCGCCGATGAGTGGTCTGCGCAGGGCGTCCCCAACATCTGGGGCAACGTCCCGGTCGTGCAGCAGATGCAGAGCGAAGGCGGTGCGGCCGGCGCGGTGCATGGCGCGCTGCAATCCGGGGCGTTGACGACGACGTTCACCGCGTCGCAGGGGCTGCTGTTGATGCTGCCCAACATGTTCAAGATTGCCGGCGAACTGACATCGACGGTGTTTCACATCGCCGCCCGCGCGCTCGCAACGCAGGCGCTGTCGATCTTCGGCGACCATTCCGACGTCATGGCGGCGCGCACGACGGGATTTGCCATGCTGTCCTCCGCCTCGGTGCAGGAAGCGCACGACAGCGCGCTGATCGTCCAGGCGGCGACGCTCGAGTCCCGCATTCCGTTCCTGCATTTCTTCGACGGATTCCGCACGTCGCACGAACTTTCCACGATCGATCTGCTCAGTGATTCGCAAATCCGCGCCATGATCGACGACGATCTGGTGCGCGCGCATCGCGGGCGGGCACTGTCGCCGGAGCATCCGGTGATCCGTGGTACGGCGCACAACACCGACACCTTCTTTCAGGCGCGCGAGACGGCAAACCCGTTCTACGCCCGCGTGCCGGAGATCGTGCAGCGCGAGATGGACCGGCTCGGCGGCATGACCGGACGGCATTATCATCTGTTCGACTACACCGGCGCAGCAGACGCGGAACGTGTGATCGTGCTGATGGGCTCGGGCGCCGAGACCGTGCGCGCTACCGCCGCCGCCATGCAAAGCGCCGGCGAAAAGGTTGGCGTGCTTCAGGTAAGACTGTATCGGCCCTTCGCGGCGGACGCCTTCCTCGCGGCCCTGCCGCAATCCGTCCGCGCGGTCGCGGTTCTGGAGCAGACCAAGGAATCCGGCGCACCAGGCGAGCCGCTGTATCTTGACGTGGTGCACACCCTTGCGCAGGCGGCGGCAAGCGGGCGGCGACGCGGTATGCCGGCGGTGATCGGCGGCCGCTACGGCCTGTCGTCCAAGGACTTCAATCCGCCGCAGGCGAAGGCGGTGTTCGACGAACTGAGCCGGCCCGAGCCGCGCAACGGTTTCACGGTCGGCATCGTGGACGATGTCTCGCATACTAGTCTGACCGCCGACATAATGTTCCGGATTGAACCGAACGACGTGGTGCAGGCGGTTTTCTACGGTCTCGGCGCCGATGGAACCGTGGGCGCCAACAAGAACAGCGTGAAGATCATCGCGGAGGATGCAGGACTTTTTGCCCAGGGCTACTTCGTTTACGATTCGCACAAATCGGGCGCACAGACGATATCGCATCTGCGCTTCGGGCCGCGGCCGATCCATGCGCCGTACTTGATTCAGCAGGCAAGCTTCATCGGCTGCCATCAGTTCCAGTTCGTCGCACGGCACGACGTGCTGCGGCTTGCGGCACCCGGCGCGACGGTGTTGCTCAACGCTCCGTTCGGGGCCGATGAGGTATGGGACCATCTGCCCCGCGCCATGCAGCTGCGGATCATCGCCCTGGGGCTGCGCCTGTTCGTCATCGACGCGTCCCGCGTGGCACAGGAGGTCGGCCTGCGCGGGCGCACCAACACGGTGCTGCAGACCTGCTTCTTTGCGATCTCCGGCGTGCTGCCGCGTGATCAGGCGATCGAGCATATCAAGCACGCCATCAGCAAGACCTATTCCAGCAAGGGTCAGGCCGTGGTGGAGGCCAACTTCCGCGCGGTTGACGAAACGCTCGCCCGGCTGTTCGAGGTGAAGTTGCCGGAGGCGGCGACCAGCCGATGGGAACGTCCGGCTCTGGTGGCGGATCATGCGCCCGCCTTCGTGCGCGAGGTGACGGCTGCGATGCTGGAAGGCCGCGGCGACGAGATCCCAGTCAGCCAAATGCCGGTGGATGGCACCTGGCCGCTTGGCACGGCGGTCTGGGAGAAGCGCAACATCGCAGAGACGGTACCGGTGTGGGCCGAGGACCTGTGCGTGCAATGCGGCCAGTGCAGTTTCGTTTGTCCGCATGGCGTGATTCAGGCAAAGTATTTCGACGCCGCGCGGCTCGACAACGCTCCTGGCAGCTTTCTCTCGGCTGCGATTAATGTGCGCGGCTTCCCCGATGTGCGGTTTGCGCTCGACTTCGCCATCGAGGACTGCACCGGATGCGGGCTGTGTGTCGAAGCGTGTCCGGTGGTGCCGGGCAAGGCGCTGATCATGCGGGACAAGACGCCGTTGTTGGAAGCCTCGCGCGTGGACAATGAGTTCTTTGCCGCGCTGCCGGTGAACGACCGCGCGCGCGTGGACTTCGCCAATGTGCGCGGCGTGCAGTTCCTTGAGCCGCTGTTCGCATTCTCCGGGGCATGTGCCGGCTGCGGTGAGACTCCCTATATCAAGCTGCTGTCGCAGTTGTTTGGCGATCGCCTGCAGATCGCCAATGCCACCGGCTGTTCGTCGATCTATGGCGGCAACCTGCCGGTGACGCCGTGGTCCACCAACCGCGAGGGCCGCGGACCGGCGTGGTCGAACTCGCTGTTTGAGGACAATGCCGAATTCGGTCTGGGTTTCCGGCTGGCGGCGGACAAGCATCTGGACATGGCACGAAAGCTCGCGCGCGAACTGGCGCCTGCACTTGGGTCGGAGTTGGTGGAGTCAGTGCTGAACGCACCGCAGGTCCAGGAATCCGAAATCCGTGCACAGCGCGCGCGCGTCGCCGAGCTTGTGCGCCGGCTGCGTGCCGCGGACAGCGCGCAGGCGAAGGACCTGCTGTCGGTGGTCGATCAACTGGTCCGCCGCAGCATCTGGATCGTCGGAGGCGACGGCTGGGCATACGACATCGGCTATGGCGGGCTCGATCATGTGCTGGCCAGTGCGCGCGACGTGAACATCCTGGTGCTGGACACCGAGGTGTATTCCAACACCGGCGGCCAGGCATCAAAGGCGACGCCGCTGGGTGCAATCGCCAAGTTCGCATCCGCCGGCAAGCGGGTGGCGCGCAAGGACCTGGCGCTTCAGGCGATCGCCTACGGCAACATCTATGTCGCCGAGGTGGCGATGGGCGCTAACCCTCAGCAGACGCTGCAGGCGTTCCGTGAGGCGGAGGCCTATCCGGGTACCTCGCTGATCGTGTCCTACTGCCACTGCATCGCGCACGGCATCGACATGCAGCTTGGCATGAAGCAGCAGGACCTGGCGGTCGCCAGCGGCTACTGGCCGCTGTTCCGCTACAATCCGGCGATGCGCGATATCGGCGAGAACCCGTTCCTGCTGGACAGCCCGCGGCCGACGATCAAATTCCGCGATTACGCCTACAACGAGACCCGCTATCGCGCGCTGGCGCAGAGCCGGCCGGCGGAAGCCGAGGCCCTGATGGCGGCGGCACAGGCCGCAGTGGACGAGAAATACCGCAGCTACGAGGAGATGGCCGGCTGGTCGCCCGCGAGGTTCCATCCGGCAGGCCTGCGCAACAGCGGCATTGCGGCAGCCGCGGTCGAGCGCGTTGAGGCAGATGCGGGCTGATGGTAGCGTCGCTCGCATGAGCGACTACGACCTCGATATCTATGCCTGGAGCCGGCGCCAGGGTGCCCTGCTACGGCGATTGGCGGCCGGTGAGCGCGTCAACGATGCTGACCTTGACTGGCCGAACATCGCCGAGGAGATCGAGACGGTGGGTCGTTCGGAGCGCGCGGCGGTTCGCAGCCATGTTCTCAACGTGCTGGAACACCTGATCAAGCTGCATCAAGCTGCAGGCGTCACCAGTGACGGAACCACGGGCGGGCTGGCAGGCCACGGTCGAGCGGGCCCGCATCGAAATCGAACAACTGCTGGCGGACAGTCCTAGCCTGCGCCCTCTCGTCACGAGCCTGATCGGTGACGGTCTGCCAAAGGCTCGACGCCTGGCCGCCACGGCATTGGCGCTGCATGGT
>DATMND010000116.1:0-9560 GCA_035569235.1 Acetobacteraceae bacterium
GTGCTGTTCTCCACCGCCACCGGCGATGCGTGGCGGCTCGACCGCTCGGATCTGCTCGCCGTGCGGCTCGCCCGCGATGGCGAGAGCGAACCGGTCCACATCGAGGACACCGACACTGCGTTCGCCATCGGTTGGACGGGCTGCTATCGCATCGACGGGCCGGCGTTCATTTACTCGGATCGTGCGAGCGGTCGGGTCGTCACCATCCTTGGGTACCCGACCGGCAAACTCGCCGACACCGCTTAGTCGCGAAATTTCAAATATGTTTGGCTAGCACTACCATTCCGCGATGCTGACGGGAATGGTCACTTGTGCAATGCGCCTCTCCAGAGCCGCCATTCCGCGTTCTGCCAACAATGGACTTCGTGCCGACGGCTTAAAATGTCCGCCATCAGTCGCCCGCAGATCCCAGTGTATCAGCATAGCGAATGTTCCGGTAGAACGAGACATCCCCCTGGCTAGCGGAGCGCTGGACGCGATCCACCCAATAGTAGGTGATCGCACAGCCTGCCCGCAGCTTATTTATTGCAGGTCTTATCCTTATATTCAGTGCCATGGCGTAAGAGAGTGTTTGGCCAACTTCGATACGAACTAGATCACAGTCACCAAAATGGCCAAACTTATCAGGTAAGGGCATGCATCAATATTTCTCGTTAAGGGATCTCTCACCTTGTCGTGCCTCTTCTCCCGAGGTGCTCAAATGGTTCGATGTCATGTTCTGTCAGGAGCCGACATCGGTGGAGCCGCAATGCTGCACGGAGCACCTCTCGGAAGCGACGCTGCAACGAAGTCCGCGGAAAATCCATGAACACGTAACACAATCGGTGAACGGGTCATGACTAGGATCGACGCCTGAGATTGCACGACCGCAGCGCTCTGCCAGATGACCCCCAAGCAGTTGCTGCATCTCGGCACGCGCCGCGTTGTGTACCTGAAGTCCGGCATGCGTGATGGCGAGCAGGCTTTCATGCTCCATGGCGTCGACGGGGCCTCCCTAATACAGCGTTTCAATGGAACGAGTCGTATCGCGCCGGCAGAGTGATTCTGTAGGAGCAAGTGTGGACAACGGGCTCACGGTTTATGTCGTCGAGATAGGCCAGGATCCTCTGCTTGAGTTCGGCTTTTGAGGCCACGCGGGTGCGGCGTAGGACCGAGCGCGCCATCTTCGAGAAGAAGCCTTCGACAAGATTGAGCCACAAACCGTGCTTGGGGGTGAAGACGAAGCTGAAGCGGCCATCGCGCTGTTCGGCGAGTCACTTGTTGGTTTCCTTGGACACATGCGCCGGATGATTATCGAGGATGATCTTGATAGTCGTGTCGGAACGATAGGCGGTATCAAGCTTCTTGAGGAAGCCGATGAACTCGCGCGAACGATGGCGATTTTCGACGCAGGCGTGAACTTGTCCCGTGAGCAGGTCGATGCCTGCCAGCAGACTCAATGTCCCCCCGCCTTCGCAGGGGCAGGCTCCGGCGTTTGTATTCGTGGTTGCGTGCAACGCACAGATACTGATCCGCCACTGGGGGCTAGTCTGGCGCGGTGTTGGCAATCGCCTGGATGCCCGGTTTTCGTCTTAGGAGATGAACGCGAGGTTTGGTAGAGCCTCCTCCACGATCTTGTTCGCGGTCCCCGGATCATCCCAAGCCCCCGGGCTTGACCCCATAGGCGCCAAAATAGGTAACAGGGGCAAAACCCCGGGCCGCTGCCACGTCAGGCTCGTTGGCCGCGGCGGCGGATGAGGTCCGGTAGCTGCGGGACGGAAGGACTGCGGCAGACACCGAGCCTGGCGCCAAGATAATCCCAGAAGGCGATGCCGAGCTTCCTGCAAGTCTTGGCGAGCCCGAGGAGGGCGTCGCGGCAGTCGCGACCGACGTCGCTGCGAGTTCCGCCGCTGACGTGGCGCTTGGTCACCTGGCAGCGAATGTCGTTTTGCGAACCGTTGGTCTGCTTCGCAGCCCAACTGTGGAGCGGGATCTCAGGGTGCTCGAGCACCATCAACAGCTCGGCCTTGTTTGTGTGTAGCCGCTTGAGCAGGCGGTCGAGAGTGGCGAAGCCGGTGTGAAGGCAAAAGATGTAGTCAAACCGAGCGCGGAGCTGATCGCGCCGGCATGGTGTCGGACTGGAACGGTAGTCCTTCGGATCGGCATAGAGCTGCCAGATCGGCGCGCGGACACGTTGCCGGGCGGCACGCTGCTGGTCAGTCAATGTCTCCAGCTTGTGCACCAGGCGCTCGGCGTGGATCCAGCAGAGAGCGTGCTGGCCGACGTTGAACTGCCCTGCATCGTCACTGACCACGACCGCCTCGCAGAGGAACCCGTGTGCGTTGACCGCACCCCACAGCGCCCCCTCAGTGGCAACGCGCACCGGATCTGGCGTCACTGCCAAATCGGCAATGCCGAGGCGCTCAAGATGCCGCGCCTAGGCTTTTTCATCGGCAAACTGCCGCCGCTTATGCGTGCCAGTCGCTCGACCAGCGTTCCGGCCAGAGCCTGCCCCCGCGAAAGCGGCGGCGGGCATGCTCACGCATATAGTCCAGGGCCGCGTCGTTGATCGCATAGTCGGTGTGACCAGCGCGCAGCTGGCCTGCCACCGGACTTGATCGGTTGGTCGAGGAAGTTCAGACGGCTCTTACTGCCCGTCGTGCCGAACCAGAACCTGCGCCTGCGCAGGCGGGGGCGAAGCTGTCATTGTCGATCTGCGTGCGGAAGCCATTGGCGCCTCGATGGCGTGCGCCGGTGTCGTCCACGGTGACCCAGTCTGCCGTTTCCAGTCCGGCGCGTAGCACCTCGCGGGTCTCCGTCAGGAAGTCGTCCTGCTGGGCGATCAACAGGCGCATGGCCCCCGCCTTCGCAGGGGCAGGCTCTGGCGCTTGGAGATGCTGACGCCGATCGCCTGTAGCAGCGTGACCTGGCGCTCGACTGTCACCCCCGCTTTCGCGAGGGCAGGCTTTGGCCCTGGTGATATTGCATCGATACGAAGCTCTCCATGGCCGCAATCCTTGCGGTAACCACAGCATTGTCGGCGGGGCTGCGATCAGCCGTCCACCAGGACTAGGCGCACATGAAGGCGAAAGGCTGACTCACGCTTCGTCGTCATAGCCTGGCCGGTGATTTTTGATTTGAACCGGCTCGAAGTGATGCCTTCCGTTTACGCGGTGTTGTGATCGACGGTTCACTTGGCTCAACAAGTTTCAACAGCTGGTCCACCATCGGTTTGGTCGCCTTGCTCAGGTTCTCCGGTCTGCGATAGAGCAGCCATGTAATGATCATATGGGTGATGCTGCCCATCAGGATTGTTGCGGTCCGATAGGGGTCCAGCTTGGCGTCCCACTCCCCGCGACGGCTGCCCTCTCGGATCATCGCCACGACGATACGGCCGAAATCATCGACGGCCCGGCGTACCCGCGCGTCCTCGATCAGGACACTCGGCCAGATCTCAAGATACAGCAGCCGTGCCCAGTCGGGATTGCGGCGCGCATAGTCGGTCGCCATCGACAGGAACAGGTGCAGTCGCTCGCGCATGGTTGCGAGCAACTGGGCCTGCGCCAGGAAGTCGCCATAGAACTGCGCCAGGCGGCGGATAGGGATTTCGTAGGCCAGATCTTCCTTGCTCGGGTAGTAGTCATAGATCGAAGACACGGAGATGCCGGCCTCGGCAGCGATGTCGGCCATCTTGGCCTTGGCAATTCCATCGCGTGCGAAGATCCGCGTGGCCGCCTCCAGCAGATCCAGTTGGCGGCGCCGACTTCTGGTCTGCTTCGGATCGCGCACACCATCGAGATAGCCGCTGCTCGCCTGCTCCAGAATCTCCAGCCACCGCTGCTTGGGCGTGGTCGTGGCGCCGTCCGGCATCGCCTGTCCCTGTTCCTCCGTTAAGTCGCTATCCCTCCGCATATGGCGGGGCGGCCGGTTCCCGCAATGTAACGACGCCGCATCGCTTGACACGTTGCAGGGCCGCCCGTAGAAGCGAATAATATTCGGAAACAGGGAGCAATGGAAGCGCCTTTCAGCAGGACCCTGGGCGATCTCATCTTCGAACAGGCGGAACGCTACGGTGCACGTCCGGCCGCGATCTGGCACGATCAGGTGGTATCCTATGCGGAGCTCCTTCGCCGCGCGGTGTGCATTGGCGGTTCGCTGCGCGAGCTTGGCGTCACGCGCGGCGAGCGCGTCGGGTTGCTGATCAACAACCGCCCTGAATGGCTGGAAGCATTCTTCGGGACGCAGATTGCCGGTGGCGTCGTGGTCGCGTTCAGCACGTGGTCGACGCCGGACGAGCTTGACTGGCTGTTGCAGGATTCGGCGGTGCGCATGTTGATCGCGCTGGACCGGTTCGGCGACAACGATTTCACAGCAGCGCTGGCAGATCGCTGGGAGTCGCTGCGTTATCCCGCCCTGCGCCACGTTGCACTGTTGGGAGACAACCTACCAGCCGGGTTCCTCCGCTACGACACGCTGCTGGCAGCCGCACCGTTGACGCCCCCGGGGCCTGGCGTCGCATCGGGCGCATCGGATGACGCGATCATCATTTACACTTCAGGCTCCAGCAGTCGGCCGAAATCCGTGCCGCTGTCGCATGGCGGCATCATCGAGAACGGTTTCAATATCGGCGAGCGTCAGGGTTATCGATCGGACGACCGCGTTCTGCTGGCGCCCCCATTGTTTTGGTCCTATGGCAGCGCGAATGCGATGTCGGCCACGCTGACCCACGGTGCGGCACTCGTCCTGCAAGGCAGATTCGAGCCAGGCGATGCGATCGACCTGATTGAGCGCCACCATTGCACGGCGCTATACACGCTGCCAGCGATCACCAGCGCCATCATCTCGCATCCGGCATTTCGGCCGGAGCGAGTACGCAGTCTGCGCACCGGTCTGACCATTGGCGCACCGCAGGACGTCGTGGCCGCGGCGACAACGCTCGGCGCTGCCGAGATTTGCAACGTGTATGGCCAGACCGAGAGCTACGGCAATTGCTGCGTCACACCGCATGACTGGCCGCTGGAGCGGCGCGCCGCCTGCCAGGGGCCGCCGTTGCCGGGCGTCGAGATCCGTATTGTCGATGCAGAGAGCGGCGCCGAACTGCCATGCGGCGAGGAGGGCATGATCGAGGTCCGCGGCTACATCACGCGTGGCTATATCGGCAGCAGCGCGAACCAGACGGCGGACGCGATCACCGAAGATGGATTCTTCCGCACCGGTGATATGGGTCGTCTGCTGCCGGATGGCTCGCTTGCGTTCAGCGGCCGTGTGACGGAGATGATCAAAAAGAGCGGCATCAATATCTCGCCAGCCGAGGTGGAGGATGTGCTGATGCGGCACGCGACGGTGGCGCTTGCGGCAGTGGTCGGCGTGCCGGACGCAACGCAGGGCGAACTGCTGGCCGCCTTCGTCGTGCCAAAGCCGGGGGCGACGCTCCGGCTGGAGGAGCTTGCAGCGCATTGTCGTGCGCTCGCCTCGCGCTACAAGGTGCCCGACTTCATCGAGGTGCGCGATGCGTTGCCGGTGACGGTGACCGGCAAGCTGTTGCGGCGCGAATTGAAGCAGATCGCCGCGACATTCAGCCGAGACACCGCACCGTGACCCAGGAGGCGTGGCATCGATGGGGTGAAGACGATGAACGCGGGGCACTCAACCACATCGGCGCAGCGCAGGTGCGCAACGCCGCGGCGCTGGTTCGGTCGGGCCATGTGCTGAGCCTGACGCAGCCGCTGTCGGCGCGAACGCCGGTGCCGCAACACCGTGCCGGCGTGCAGCATTTCATGGGACGTGACGGCGGGGACTACGCCGCCGGTGCACGCCGGCCCGGCGGGTTCCAGTTCGCCGAGGACACCGTCGTGCTGCCGCTGCACATCGGCACGCACATCGATGCGCTGTGTCATGCGTGGTATGACGATGCTCTGTACAACGGCTTTCCCGGCAGCGGCACGCGCAGCACCAGCGGCGCCACGCGCTGCGGTATCGACAAGATGGGGCCGATCGTCGGCCGCGGGGTGTTGCTCGACATTGCCGGCGCACAGGGCGGTCCATTGCGGGACGGCGCGGCGATCGGTGGGAACGATCTCGAGCGCGCGGCAATCGAGGCAGGTGTCACCGTCGGCACCGGCGATGTCGTGCTCATCCGCACCGGCTGGGCGGAGTGCCAGGGCCGCGCCGATAATGTCTCGTTCGATGGCGAGCCTGGTCTCGACATCGAGGCGGCGCTGTGGCTCGCCGAGCGCGAGATCGCGGTGCTGGGCGCCGACAACTTCGCGGTGGAGGCCATTCCGTTCGCACCCGGCACGGTGTTTCCGGTGCACCAGCGGTTGATCCGCGACTTCGGCATTCCGTTACTGGAAGGGCTGCTCCTGCACGAACTGGCGGCAACCGGCCGCCACGAATTTCTGTTCGCGGCGAACCCGCTGCCTGTCGTCGGCGGAACTGGCAGCCCGGTCAGCCCTCTCGTGATTCTATAGCGCAGCACGATGCGCGCAATGATCCTCCGCGAGCCTGGGGCGATGACCTGCGAGACGGTCGCAGACCCGTCGCCCGGGCCACGCCAGGTCGTCATACAGGTGGCGTTTTGCGGTGTGTGCTCGCACGACGTTGCTGTTTTCACCGGTATCCTGCGCGCCGGGATCGTGCTGCCCTGCGTGCCGGGGCACGAAGTCGCCGGCACTGTCGTGGCCGTCGGCGATGCGGTGGATGGGTTGCGCGTCGGCGACCGCGTCGCGACCACGCAGCGCGAGCATGTCTGCGGACAATGCCGCCACTGTCGCAGCGGACGCGAACCGCTATGCGCCGAACAGGTGTTCCTTGGCGATACGCAACTGAACGGCGGTTACGCGGAGTTCGTCGCGGTCGACGCAGACAACGTGGTGCCGGTTCCCGATGACGTAACGTTGGATGCTGCGGCAATCGCGTCGTGCGCGATCGGAACCATGCTGCATGCAGTCCGTGCCATCGGCTGCGTCGCGCCGGGCGACACTGTTCTGGTCACCGGCGCGGGCGGCGGCCTTGGCATGCACGGCGTGCAACTTGCCAAGCGTGCCGGTGGGCGGGTGATCGCGCAGACCACCTCTGCCGGCAAGGTCGCCATGCTCCGCGAGCTCGGCGCCGACGCGGTCGTGCACGTCGTTCGAGGCGACGACTTCTCCGCCGAGGTCAAGGCGCTGACCGGCGGTGAGGGCGTTGATTGCGCGCTCGATACCGTTGGCACGCCGGTGTTCGCACCGACACGGCGTTCCTTGGCACGCGGCGGACGTTGGGTGCTGATCGGGCAACTGACCGACGACTTCGTGCCATTCAATCCGGCACAGTTGTTCCTCAAGGGCATCTCGATGCTCAGTGCAACCAGCACGACACGAGAGGAACTGCGGCTCAGTCTGCGATTGCTGCGGCCGGGCCGGATTCGCGCCATGTTCGGTGCTTGCTTCGAACTGGCGCGCGCGACCGATGCTCTGGCGCTGGTGCAGTCCGGTGCGGCCGCCGGTCGCGTGCTGCTCGCGCCGCGGCCACCTTTGACCAAGGCAGGAGTTTTGCGATGGGCATGCGAGTCCAGCCCGGAGTGATCGGCTGTACGATCCGGCCGGCGATCGCCGCGCGCGACCGGTCACTGGAAGAGCTGATCTACGACACGGCACAGCTTGCGCTGGCCGATGCCGGCATCACCATCGGCGACATCGATGGCATCGTGGTTGCAGCCAACGACCAGTTTGATGGACGCTCGATCTCCGTGATGATGGCATCAGGCCCCGTGGGCGGCGTTGACCGCGACATCATGTCGACGCCGTCGGCCTCGGAGCACGCCTTCATCCTGGGGGCGCTGCGCGTCGCTACCGGACAGTTCCGTACGCAACTGGTGGTATCATGGAGTCCGACCGAGGTCTCGTCGATGTCGGAGGCGCAGCGGCTGGGCGCGGATCCATATTTTCATCGTGCGCTGCCACTCGATGAGCTGTCGGCACATGCGCTGCAGGCATCCGCGATAGAGCATGCCCAACCGAATGCCCGCGCCGCGGCAGAGGCGGTGGCGGAGAAGAACCGCGCGCACGGACGCGCGGCGTGGCCGGACCCACCGCTTCGTCCGGCACCCGGTCCTCTGCGATGGCCGGTGACGCCGGTCATGACGAGCGCGCCGGTGACCGGCAGTGTCGCGCTGGTGCTTGCAGCGCCCGACTTCATCGCCGAGCGAGGGCTGCGTGACGTGGCCTGGCTGCGCGGGATGGGCTGGGCGACCGAGCCAAGCTTCCTGGGTGATCGCGACCTCGCCACCGCGCCGGCACTCGCAGCCGCGGCACGACAGGCGTACGAAGCGGCCGGCATCAGTGATGCGGCGTCCGCCTTCGACCTCGTCGAGGTAACGGACGCGACGCCGTATTCCGAGCTGTTGGCCTATGAATCTCTGTCGCTATGTTCGCGTCGGGACTGGGCGGCGCGCGCCGCCGATGGCAGCTTCGCAAGCGGGGGCCGTCTGCCGGTGAACCTGTCCGGTGGCGTGCTCACCTGGAATCCCGTGTTCTGCACAGGACTTATCCGTATCGCCGAAGTCGCCAACCAGATACGCGGCCGCGCCGGCGCACATCAACTGGCGGATGCGCGATGCGGTCTGGCGCATGCCGGCAGCGGGTTCGCCATGCAGTATCAGGCGGCAGTCGTGCTGGCGCTGGAGGCGCGGCCATGAGCACCGATCGCGTCGGCATCATCGGGATTGGCCAGTCGGAGTTCCGCTCGCGGCGTGACGATGCCAGCTATCCTGAACTGGTGCGCGAAGGCGTCGCGCGCGCGATGCAGGATGCCGGCCTCGACTTCGATGCCATCCAGGCTGTCGTGTATTCGCTGTCGCCCGATGCCATGGTCGGCATCGGCAACGCCGAACGTTTGGGTGTTGACGCCGTCGGTGGACGCAACAAGCCGTTCCTGCGCATCAACAACGGCGGCGCCACCGGCATATCGGCCGTGGCGGCGGCGTATTATCACGTGGCGTCCGGCATGTTCGACGTCGTGCTGACCGCGGGGGCCGACAAGATCGGCGAATGCGGCGATTCGCAGACGGTGCTGAACAAGATCTGGGACCCGAGCTACGAACGCCCTCTGCCGCTTGGTACGATCAACATGCTTGCGATGTCGGCGGTGCGCTACATGCAGCGCTACGGCATGACCGAGGAGGACATGGCGCGTGTCACGGTCAAGAACCGCCGGCACGCGGCACTGAATCCCAAGGCGCATCTGCGCCGGATCGTGTCGATCGACGATGTGCTGGCCTCGCGCATCATCTCCTGGCCGATCAAGCTGCTGGACTGCTGTCCGCAGTCATCGGGCGGCGCGGCCATGGTGCTCGCGTCCGAGCGGTTCATCCAGGACAATCACCTGGATGCGGTGTGGATCACGGGCGTTGGACATTCGGCGGAGACCTACTGGATGGGCGACCGCATGGGCAACAATCCGACCGCGGAACACGCCGATGCCTACGCGCTGGGCCGCTCGTTCGAGAAGTCCTACCGGATGGCCGGCATCACCGACCCGGCGCGCCAGGTGCATGTGGCGGAGTTGTATGCTCCGTTCAGCAACACCGAATACCACTCGAT
>DATMND010000117.1:0-30945 GCA_035569235.1 Acetobacteraceae bacterium
ACAGCGACCGGGATGGGTCGTAAGTGGTCGTTCCGCCGGCCAGGGCGTTCTGATCGACGGCCTCAAAGCCGCGTTGCCGTGCTCATCGTTCACCGCGGCCGAGCAGTTTCCGATGGCTGACGCAGATCGCAGTCACCGCCATCGTCCGCCCCTTCACCCATCCGGCAGCGTGAACACCGCACACGGCGCCGTGATGCCGCGCAGCACGTGCTCGCCCAGCGGCACCAGCTTCGTCGTGGTCTCCGCGGCGACCGCGCCCGAGATCAGCACCCAACGCCCGAGCGGCCGGCACAGCCCCTCCAGCCGGCTGACCAGGTTTACCGCGGGGCCGATCGCGGTGAAGTCCAGCCGGTCGGCCGCGCCGATATTGCCCCACAGGATCTCGCCCAGGTGCAGCGCCGCGCCGAACGGCAGCGGCGGCAGCCCCTGCGCCTGCCGCACCGCATCGAGATGCGCCATGCCGGCGCGGGCGGCGCCGACCGCCCGCAGCGCGGCCTCGCAGGCATCGGCCGGCGCGCCGGTGACCGGAAAGATCGCCAGCACGCCGTCGCCGATGAACTTCAGCACCTCGCCGCCGAAGGCGTGCACCGCGCCGGCGACGCGGTCGAACCAAGCGTCGAGCGCGGCGATCATAGCCGCGGGCTCGGTCGCCTCGGAGAGTGCGGTGAAGCCGCGCAGATCGGCACAGAACAGCGCGGCGCGGATGGTCTCGCCGGTGCCGCGGCGCAGCGCGCCGGCCTGCACCTGGGCGGCACTGCGCCGGCCGAGATAGGCCTCGAGCAGCGCGGCCAGCGCCGCGCGCGCGGCGAGCGCGGCCAGGGGTGCGGCGGCGAAGCGCGCGACCTGGCGCAGCCGGCCGGCCTCGGCGGGGTCGAACGGCCTTGTACCGGCCCAGCCCAGCAGCGGTGCGTCCGGTCCCGGTCCGATCGTGTCCTGATGCATCGGGCCGAGCCCGGCCAGCCAGTCGCGTCCGGCGTGGCTCGGGGGCGCGCCCGCGAAGCCCAGCGCCTCGATCACCGCCCCGGTCTCCGCCCGCCACAGCCAGGTGCGCCGCGCGATGATCGGGTGCGGCACCGCGAGCGTGAGCGCGCCGCCGGCCAGCTTCAGGCCATCGGCGCGCAGCCGGCCGCCGAGTTCCGCCAGGAACCGGTCGGGGCCGGGCGCGGCGGCGGCCTCGTCCACCAGCCAGGCGAGCGGCGCGGGCAGTTCCATGCCGCGATCATGCCGCCGCGGCCCCCGGCCTGTCATCCGCGCCGCCGGCGGGCTATCGTGGGGCAACGCAACCGTGGAGGAGTCCGATGTCAGAGGCCCTCATCGTCCGCCGTGAGCAGCACGTCCCGGCGCCGCCCGCCGCGGTGTTCGCCCTGCTGACCGATCCGGACAAGATCCTGCGCTGGATGGGAACCGAGGCGCAGGTCGAGCCGGAGCCCGGCGGGCTCTATCTCGTCAACGTCACCGGCGCGCGCTGCGCCCGCGGCACGTTCCGCGAAGTAGTGCCGGTGCATCGCCTGGCCTACAGCTTCGGCTGGGACGGCAGCGCGGACGTGCCGCCGGGGTCGAGCCTGATCGAGATCGACCTGATCGAGCAGCCGGACGGAACGCTGCTGCGGATGACCCACACGGGCCTGCCCAACGCCGAGCAATGCGCCAGCCATGCGGACGGCTGGGCGCATTACCTCGGCCGGCTGGCCGTGGTCGCGGCGGGGCGCGATCCGGGCCCGGACCCGAGGCACGGCCGCACCGGCCGCGCTCAGTCGGCGTAGAACTCCTCGACAGTCACCGTGATCCCCGGAGGATCGAGGCTGATCTCTCCGGACATGATGACCTGGGTCGTGATCTGGTCGTCTGGCATGCGCGAGTGGCGAACGATGCGCGGCTCGTCGGGCCAGACGATCAGGTAATGCTGCACCGACGGCAGCTTGAAGTAGGCCCGCAGCTTGGTTGCCCGATCCCTGGTGCCACTGTCCGGCGACAGCACTTCGACCAGCACCAGAGGGTCAGAGACTGTGGTGGCGTCACCTGGCAGAGGCGGTCCACAACGCAGGAGCGCATCGGGCACGAAGTCGCTGTTCTCGACCTGAACTGTCATGCCGTCGCCGAAGACCTGGCAGGACGTCAGTCCGGCCTCTCTGACCGCGCGCCGCAAGGCATCGCGCGCCGCGCCCTTGCACAGGTTGTGCGAGGCCCGCTCGGGCGCCATCGCGACCACGATGCCGTCGATACGCTCGAACCGGCCGGAAGGCTGTTGCTCCACCCAAGTCAGGAATTCCGCCCGGGTCATGGCGGTCTCGGGCTCGTGGATCTGGGCGCGTGCCATAGCGGAACCTCTAAGTACTATTGGGCGGCATCCATTGCGATCACGGGTGATCGTGCGGCGGGGTGTGCGCGAGGGCGATCGAGTAGTTTAACCACCACTGGCCGTCGCGCTCCGTCCTGGTGGCGTCGCGCACCATGCCAGCCTCCGCATAGGACTGCGCGAGCCATTTCAAGCCGCGCGCGATCTCCTGCGCCTTATCCGCTGACATCAGCGGGATACGGCTGGACTCAGGTGTGTCGCTCATGTGCGACCCTCCGGGAACAGTTCGACTCTAGAGGTAACACTCGCTGAAGGGCGGTCAACAGCGCGAGTCGTGCCGACGCGCCGGCGGCCTGCTCAGCGCGGCGGGACCAGAAGTGGGCCAGTATCGTGCGTCACGCCTCGCTGGTCCGGGATACCGGTTCAGGGCCCGCCGGCGCCAACCGGGCGGCGTCCGACCAAGGCGGGGCACGTCCGTTTCAATGAAAAGCTCGATCAATCCGATAAGTTTAATCGATTGGACAGATGGACGCCGGGACACTATTTCCCGCCCCACGCTTGAGCAACGCAGACCACGATTGGAGTGAGGCATGAACGCCGAAAGCAAGTGCCCGATGAGTGGCAGGGTCAGCAGGGACGCGGTTGTCCGGAACATGACGAACCAACTCTGGTGGCCGAACCGGCTGGATCTGTCGATCCTCCACCAGAATTCGCCCCTGGCCGACCCCATGGGACAGGCCTTCGACTACGCCGAGGCGTTCAAGAGCCTCGACCTGAACGCCGTAAAAGCGGACATCTTCGCGCTGATGACCACGTCGCAGGACTGGTGGCCAGCCGACTACGGCCATTATGGGCCGCTGTTCATCCGGATGGCGTGGCACAGCGCGGGCACCTACCGCATCAGCGACGGCCGCGGCGGCGCGGGCGCGGGTACGCAGCGGTTTGCGCCGCTCAACAGCTGGCCGGACAATGCGAACCTCGACAAGGCGCGGCTGCTGCTGTGGCCGATCAAGCAGAAATACGGCCGGACGCTTTCCTGGGGCGATCTGCTGATCCTCGCCGGGAACTGCGCCCTCGAATCGATGGGGTTCAAGACGGCCGGTTTTGCCGGCGGACGCGTTGACGTCTGGGAGCCACAGGACGACATCTACTGGGGGTCCGAGGGCAAATGGTTGGCGGACGAACGCTACAGCGGCGACAGGTCGCTGGAAAATCCGCTCGCCGCCGTTCAGATGGGCCTGATCTACGTCAATCCGGAGGGGCCGAACGGCCAGCCGGACCCGATCGCCGCGGCACGCGACATTCGCGAGACCTTTGCGCGCATGGCGATGAACGACGTGGAGACGGTCGCGCTGATCGCCGGCGGGCACACGTTCGGCAAAACGCATGGCGCCGCCGACCCGGCTCGCTACGTCGGTCCGGAACCCGAAGGCGCCAGCATCGAGCAGCAGGGGCTCGGCTGGAGCAACAGTTTTGGCAGCGGCCGCGGCGACGACACGATCACCAGCGGGCTCGAGGGAGCTTGGACCAAGAACCCGGTGAAGTGGGACAACGGCTTCTTCGAGAACCTGTTCGGCTACGAGTGGGAGCTGACCAAGAGCCCCGCGGGCGCCTGGCAGTGGACGCCGAAGGATGCCAAGGCCGTGGGCACGGTGCCGGATGCGCACGATCCGTCGAAGCGGCATGCGCCGATGATGCTGACAACCGACCTCGCGCTGCGGATGGACCCGATCTACGAGCCGATTTCGCGGCGCTTCTATGAGAACCCGGGGCTGTTGGCCGAGGCGTTTGCCGAGGCGTGGTACAAGCTGACCCACCGCGATATGGGTCCGTTTTCCCGATATCTTGGCCCGGAAGCGCCGGCTGAGCCGCGGCTGTGGCAGGACCCGGTTCCCGCGGTGGATCATGCGCTGATCAATGCGGCGGACATCGCGGCGCTCAAGGCGAAGATTTTGGCGTCGGGGCTGTCGATCGCGCGGCTGGTCGCGACCGCCTGGGCGTCGGCGGCGACGTTCCGCGGCGGCGACAAGCGCGGCGGGGCCAACGGGGCGCGCATTCGCCTAGCGCCTCAGAAGGATTGGGCGATCAACGAGCCGGGGGAACTGGCCGTTGCGTTGGCCAAGCTGGAAGGCATCCAGCAGGCGTTCAACGCTTCGCAGTTCGGCAGCAAGAAGGTGTCGCTGGCCGACGTGATCGTGCTGGGCGGCTGCGCGGCGGTCGAGCAGGCGGCGAAGAATGCCGGCCACACCGTGCAGGTTCCGTTCACGCCGGGACGCACCGATGCGTCGCAGGAGCAGACCGACGTCGACTCGTTCGCCGTGCTGGAACCGAAGGTGGACGGGTTCCGCAACTACCTGAGCGGCGAAGACCGCCGGTCGCCGGAGGAGTTGCTGATCGATCGGGCGCAGCTGCTCACGCTGACCGCTCCCGAGATGACGGTTCTGGTTGGCGGGCTGCGGGTGTTGGGTGCGAATTTCGGTGGGTCCGAGCTTGGAGTGTTCACTGACCGGCCGGGGACGCTGACCAACGATTTCTTCGTGAACCTGCTCAAGACGAGCACGAGCATGAAGTGGGAGGCAGCCTCCGACGGCGCGTTCGTGGCGCGCGATCGGGCGACCGGCGAGAAGAAGTGGGCCGGGACGCGGGTGGACCTGATCTTCGGTTCGAACTCGCAGTTGCGGGCGTTGGCGGAGGCGTATGCGACCGAGGATGCGGGGCGGGCCTTCGTGGATGCGTTCGTCGCGGCGTGGAACAAGGTAATGAACCTCGATCGGTTCGATTTCGCCGCGTAATTTCGGCGGACGGGTCCCCGACGGCCAAGGCCGGGGACCTGCTCCGCGGAGATGTATTCGATCGTATCGGGCGGAATGGCCGAAGCGGGCACGGCTGCCTTCGGGCGACAACGCGGGAAAGCAGCCATGCATCCAGTCTGTCGACAAGAAACAGGAGTGTAAACGCCAGGCGACGCTTTCGTTATTATAATTCCGCTGGGCGATTTCACCAAAAAGCTGGCTGACGGCGTTCCCTTCATGGGCGTTGCTAATCGCGGCCGTAGCCGCGGGGCAGTTCGATGTCAGCCAGGTCGGTGAAGTCGAGATCGACGATTGCTTCGAGCGCTTCGGCGATGGAACTGGCTCGCAGGCTGTCGGGCAGAACCGCGAGCCAGTGGGCATATGCGGCCTGTAGGACCAGCAGTTCGCTGACTGCGTCACGCCATGGCTGCGGACGGCTGCGTCGATCGGCGGAGCGAGGCGGGCGCGCAACCCGCGCCATCGGTGACGCCGGGTGGCGTGCTCGATACCGCGCCTGGCGCTCGGCGTTGCACACGATTGCTGGGGGCCGGCTGGAGGGGGCGTGGCTGCAAAATCGGTCGCGGCGTGCTATGAGCGTGGCATGAACCGCGAAGACATCATCGCCCGGCTGCGGCAGAACGAGGCGGCGTTGCGCGCGCGTGGCGTGACGCATGCCGCGCTGTTCGGCTCGCGGGGATGCGCGCGTGGACAGCGACACCGACATCATGATCGAGATCGATCCTGAGGCGAGGATCGGTGTGTGGGATTATGTCGGGATCAAGGACTTCATCGCTGGCCTGTTCGATGGTCCCGTGGACGTGGTGAAGCGGAAGACCCTGAAGCCCTACGTTCGTTTGTCCGTGACAGCTGATGCAATCGATGCATTCTGAACCGCCGCCATTTGCCAGGTGGCTCGATGATATCCTGCAGAATATTGTGTTGGCGCAGAGCTTCGTCGGCAAGCTCGACCGTGCGGCCTTTTGCGCTGATACATTGAGGGTCTATGGCGTCACGCATTGCCTCGAAATCATTTCCGAAGCGTCGCGCCGTCTACCCGACGACTTGAAGGCTCGGCATCCTTCGATCGCGTGGAAGGAGATGGCCGGTGCAGGCAGCGTTTACCGGGACGATTACGAAGAGGTCGATGCAGAGGAGGTTTGGGTGACCGTTCAGGATCACCTACCGCTATTGCGGACTGTCGTCGAACACGAGCTTGGTTTGCTCGGCGGCGTCGCGTGAACAAGCAGCAAATCCTGGACGAAATAAAGCGGAGCGCAGAGGCGAATGGCGGTGCTCCACTCGGCCAAACAAGATTTGCTCAGGATACCGGTATCAAAGTAACGGACTGGCATGGCAAGTACTGGGCGCGGTGGGGCGACGCACTGCAAGACGCCGGATTCCGGCCCAATCAGATGCAAGCGGCTTATGCTGACAACCACCTGATCGAGAGATTCATCGACATTCTACGCGAAGTTGGGAGGTTTCCTGTTCGTGGTGAACTTAAATTGAAGGCTCGTGCCGATCGCACTTTCCCAAGTCACAACGCTTTCGCGCGGCTGGGCCCAAAGCGGCAATTGGCCAATCGAATCCTCGAGTATTGTAAGGCCCAAGACGGTATTGACGATGTGATCGCACTATGTGCCCCAGTCGCCGAAGTGCAGCCAGAAATTGCTCCAGCCGAGCAAATCGCATTAGGTCTGCAAGCCGATGCCTCGGCTAACACGAAGGACGGCTACGTCTATATGGCATTGCTAAAGCTCGGGCGGGAAAAGCGTTACAAAATCGGCAAAGCGGTATTGGTCGAACGCCGCACTGATCAAATCTCGCTCCAGTTGCCGGAAGATCTAGAGCTGGTTCATGCCATTCGCACGGATGATGCATACGGGATCGAGGAGTATTGGCACAAGCGATTTGCGGCGAAGCGGACAAGAGGCGAATGGTTTTCATTGTCTCGACAGGAGATAGAAGCCTTCAGGCGGCGGAAGTTCATGTGAGAGCATCAAGCCTGGAACAGCTTGGCACTCACCTATTCAAGCTGCCATAGTTTGATCCGACCCGTCCAACAAACCCCGGAAACCCCCATGATCAAACGCTTCCACGTCCTCTACGTCGGTCAGATCGACCTCGACAACGTCGGCCTCGACGGCACCCCCGCCAACGACCGCCGCTACCCCAACTCCCGCCTCTCCGAGGTCTTCTTCACCACGCGCGAGATGGCCCGCGTGATGGACGATCTGGGCTACTACGCGCTGTGGACCGCCGAGCACCACTTCCAGCGCGAAGGCTACGAATGCCTGCCCAATCTGGTCCAGCTCAGCCTCTGGCTCGCCACGCAGACCAAGCGCCTCAAGTTCGGTTGCGCGTTCAACGTGCTGCCGATGTGGCACCCGATCCGCCTCGCCGAGGACTACGCGATGGCCGACATCGTCACCGATGGCCGCGTGATCATGGGCGTCGGCCGCGGCTACCACACGCGTGAGGTGGAGACCCTCGGCGGCCCGCTGATCGACGCAGAGAAGAACCGGGACTATTTCGAGGAGCAGCTTCAGCTCATGCTCGCCTGCTTCAACCAGGAGAGCGTCGCCTTCAAGGGCAAGTACTTCACCTGCCCGCCCGAGGTGGAGTATCGCGGCTACCAGCTCCGCGACATCACCGTGGTCCCACGGCCGAAGCATCTACCGGTTGAGGTCTGGATGCCGGTCGCCTCCGGCAGGACCATCGGCATGATGGCGAAGTACGGCCTCAAGGCGATGGTCACGCTGAACGGCGAAAAGATCCTGGACGATGTGGTGCGCGCCTATCAGGCGGAATGCGCCAAGGTCGGCCAGCAGAAGCAGCTGGGCCAGGACATGATCTGGGGCACCGGCCTGTATCTCGCCGGCACCCAGGAAGAAGCGATCCGCCGCGTCGAGCCCGCGCACGACGAACGCTACAAGTGGTTCGCCCCGTTCGGCTTCGTGCGCTACGCCGACGAGCACGGGCGTACCTGGGGAACGCCTGGCGCACCCGCAAAAATCCCGTCACTGCGCGACGGCGTGCAGCAGAAGGCGTGGTTCTGTGGCCCGCCCGGCCAGGTGATCGACGGCATCAAGTCGATCGAGGCGAAGTATCCGGGCCTCGAGGACTACATGATCCACTGGGCGGAGGGCCTCTCGCCGCGCGAGTTCGAGGAACAGCTTCGCTGGTTCGCCCGCGACGTGATGTCGGCGTTCAGCGGCGCCTAGGCGGCTGGGACGCTGATTGGGCGACACGTGCGACGAGGTCGCCGAATTCGCCGGTATCCCGGCACAGCTCGTCGAGTGGAACCGGGCAGGCGTCATGGTTCAGGCTCAGCCGGATGCGCTCCCGCGCCTCGGGCCTGCCGCGCTCGGCAAGGTCGAGATCGGCCTGCCGCAGTGCGCGCTTCCACGTCACGTCCATGTCGATCCTGCCTCGCATGCTTGGGGTCATGTGCTGCAGAAGCTCGCTGCGCCAGTTGCCGACTTCGGCCGCCCAATGCCCCATTGCCCGTGAGCGAGGATCCGCCCAACCCTTCGCCACGTGGCCGAGGATCAGCCGAACGTAGCTCGTGGCTGCGTTGATCTCACGCCTCCCCACGTCCTCGATCTCCTCGATGACGTTGGCCAGATCGAGCTCGTTCGGCAGGTCGCGACGCGCCGCAAGGCCACGCAACGCAGCAGCCTGTTGGTCCGACCAGATCAGAATGTCCGTGTCATACAGGCCGCTTGTCATCCATCAGCCCCTCCGCGGTACCAAGTTGGTCCGCACGGGCCACCGTCGCAACCGCCCGCCTCAGTCGTCGCGGTGCACGCGCTCCATCCGTTCGTGACGCTCCTGGGCCTCGATCGACAGGGTGGCGATCGGACGGGCCTCCAGGCGGCGCAATCCGATCGGCTCACCGGTTTCCTCGCAGTAGCCGTAAGTGCCGATCTCGAGCCGCATCAGCGCCTGATCGATCTTGGAGATCAGCTTGCGCGCCCGGTCGCGCGTGCGCAGTTCCAGCGCCCGGTCAGTCTCCACGCTCGCGCGGTCGGTGATGTCGGACTCGTGGATACCGCCCTCGGACAGGCTTGCCAGGGTGCCGTCCGCCTCCTTCAGCAGATCGCCTCGCCAGCGCAACAGCTTCTGACGAAAATATTCAACCTGGATGGGATTCATGAACTCCTCATCCTCGGTCGGCCGGTAGTCCGGGGGTAGGGTGACCATCATGGCGCGCCGGTTATGCCTTTCCTCTCGCTGCGCTCCCGCCTTGGACTTTTCGGAAGCCGCGGATCCCCCCGGCCTGTCCTGGATCGCATTTGCGCGGGCTTATAGCGATGGGCGTCAGCCCCGCCAAGGGTACGCGAGTAGGCTTCAACTGATTGACACGAAATGATTTTGACATTGATCAGAGATGTCGACGAGCCAGCTCAACCTGGACGCGCACATTGATCGCCGATACCATCGCCGCGAGCCGACGATCGGTCGCGCGGGGCATCGAAGTGGCCAACTCGGCCAAGCGTTGCAGCGCGGTCATATCATCGGATCCGTTTAGCAGCGCCCTCTGCAGATCGGCCAGTGCGGCCAGCAGGTCATGGCCATGACGGCGGGCTTCCCCGTCCTCCGGCGTCTCGCCGCCCAGTTCCTGCAGCACGAGCATGGAAGCCAGCGCGGCCGTTGGCGGCGCCTCGGTCGGGGCATTGCCGGCAACGGTCGTTTCGCCGGGCACCGTGAAGTCCGCCGAAGTCCGCGCCCGTGCCCTGGCGCCAACGCGGGTGGCGCCGGACCGGCGGATACCTTCAATCACTGCCATGCAGCCGGCTCCTTGTTCTCATCTTGCGTGCCGCACGGCAGATATTGCCGGGTTGCCATCGCACCGAAAGTGGCGGATCGCCGTGTTCCGGCCTTGGCACGCTGCTTGCGCTTAGCCGGTGCAGACTGAACGCAAATCCTTACGGCGATGCTACCGCTGCCGAGGCTCACTGTGGCCAAACTCCTTCGTCCGCTCATCCTGCTCGTTCTGCTTGTCGCGTCCCTGTCGGCGACGGCGCAGGTCCGCATCAAGGACATCGCCAGTGTCGAAGGTGTCCGCGAGAACCAGCTCGTTGGTTACGGCCTCGTCGTCGGGCTGAACAACACCGGCGACAAGCTGGACAACTCGGTGTTCACCCGTGAATCGCTGATAGGCATGCTGGAGCGGCTGGGGGTGAATACCCGGGATCAGGTTGCCAAGCTTTCCACCAAGAACATCGCCGCGGTGATGGTCACGGCCGATCTTCCGGCCTTCGCCCGCAGTGGCAGTCGGATCGACGTCGCCGTTTCCGCCCTCGGCGACGCCACCAATCTCACCGGCGGAACGCTGCTTGTGACCCCTCTCCTGGCGGCCGATGGCGAGGTGTATGGGGTGGCCCAGGGCGCGCTCACCACCGGCGCGATCGCCGCGCGCGGCGCCGCCACCTCGGTGACACGCGGCGTTCCCACCGCGGCGCGCATCGCGAACGGTGCAACGGTCGAGCGCGAGGTGGCGTTTCGGTTGGACAAGACGAATGCCCTACGGCTCGGCTTGCGCAACCCCGACCTGACGACAGCGCGGCGCATCGCAGCCGCGATCAACACGGCCATTGGGCCGGTCGCACGCGCAATTGATCCACGCACGGTCGCATTGGACCTGGGTGGCCGCGATCCGATCGAGGCACTGGCAGCGCTCGAGGACCTGCGGGTAGAGCCGGACAGCCCAGCGATCGTGGTGATCGAGGAAGCGAGTGGCACCATCGTCATGGGCGCCAATGTCCGCATCAGCACTGTGGCTATCGCGCAGGGTAATCTGACCATCCGGGTGACCGAGACACCGGAAGTGAGCCAGCCGGCTCCGCTGTCCGGTGGCCGCACGGTTGTCGTGCCGCGCACCCAGGTGCAGGTGGACGACCAGCACGACCGTAAGCTGGGCATCCTGCAGGGCAGCGTGACCCTGCGGGACCTGGTTGCCAGTCTGAATGCGCTTGGCATCGGGCCGCGCGACATGATCAGCATCCTCCAGTCGATCAAGGCGGCCGGCGCGCTGCAAGCCGACCTGCTGGTGCGCTGATGAGCGGCCACATCCTGCCTGCCCCCGCACCGCTTCCGGCCAGCACCCTGCCGCCGGAGCGGGCGAGCAAGCTCATGCAGGGGGCGAAGGACTTCGAGGCGATGGCGCTCGGCCAACTGCTGGCGCCGATGTTTCAGACCGTCGACACGGCACACTCCGAATTTGGCGGCGGCGAGGCCGAGGGCACCTGGCGGCCGATGCTGGTGGACGCAATCGGCAAGCAGATCGCCGCACATGGCGGACTGGGAATCGCCGCACCGGTCTTCGCCGCGATGCTGCGCGCGCAGGAGCAGACGCAATGAGCCAGGAACTGATCGCAGCCGCCCGCCTGCTTGCGGACACGCTGGCGGAAGAGAATGTCGCCCTGACGGCGCTCGATCTGCCACGCGCGGGATCCATGCTGGCGGACAAACAACGTGCCGTCACAGGCTTCCTCACGGCGTGCGGCGCCGAGCGAACCGCCACACTGAACGCGACGATCGCGCCTCTGGCGCAGCGGCTTCAGTCGCTGTCGGAGGAGAATCGGACGCTGTTGGAGCGGGCCATCGCAGTGCAAGGGCGGGTGATCGGCATAGTCGCACGGGCCGCCGCGCCCCGGGTAGCTGCGTCGGGCTATTCGGCCCAGGGCACCCTCGGTCATCACGCGAGGCCGACAGCATTCGCTCTCTGCGCCCGCGCCTGAACTACCGGCATCGCCATTGGCGTGTTACTGCCAGCGCATGAACGCGTTGGCCCCGGAGACCTGGCGCCGTCTGCTGCGGCGTTCGGCAGCGGATGCCGGCCTGTCGCCGCTTTATGGTCCGCTGCTGGTCGCACCGACTGCGGCCGATGGGTGCTACGTGCTCGGCCGTCTCGCGCAGTCGCTCGATGGTCGCATCGCGACAATTAGCGGCGCGTCGCATTGGATCAGCGGGCAGGAGGACGTTGTCCACACTCACCGGCTGCGCGCGCTGTTCGATGCCGTGGTGGTGGGTGCCGGCACGGTGCGCGCCGATGATCCGCAATTGACCACGCGCGAGGTGGAAGGCGCCTCGCCGGTGAGGGTCGTGCTGGACACCGACCGAAGGTTGCACGCGGACTATCGCGTGTTCCGCGAAGCACCGGCGACGCTGCTGCTCTGCGCCGTCGATGCCCCTGGCGACGATCACATGGGCGAGGCGTCGGTGCTGCGTCTGCCACGTGCGCGCGAAGGTCTCGACATCGGCGCCGTGATCGCAGCGCTGGCCGGCCGCGGTCTCCGGCGCATCTTCGTCGAAGGCGGCGGCATTACAGTTTCCCGTTTCCTGGCCGCGGGCGCGCTCGACCGGCTGCATGTGACGATCGCCCCGTTGCTGATCGGCTCGGGCATTCCGGCCTTCACCTTGCCTGAAGCGACCAGCCTGACCGAAGGATTGCGCCTGGACTGGTCCGTGCATCATGTCGGCGCGGATCTGCTGCTCGACATTCCACTCGCCCGGATGCGGCCGGGTGCGCGATCGTGACCGAGGCGCGTGCATTCTGGACCGTGGCGCCCGGACAGGGAGAAATCCACGGCGAGACATTGCCGGGGACTGTACCGGGACAGCTTCTGGTGCATACAATTGCAAGCGGTGTGTCGCGCGGTACCGAATCGCTGGTATTCGCCGGTGGCGTGCCGGCAAGTCAGTATCAGGCGATGCGCGCGCCGCTGATGGGCGGCGAATTCCCGTTCCCGGTGAAATACGGCTACAGCACGGTCGGACGCGTCGCCACCGGCGGGCGGGTGTTCGCATTGCATCCGCATCAGGATGTCTTCCTTGCGCCCGAAGGGATGTGCATTCCGGTGCCGGATGCGGTGCCGACGCCGCGCGCGGTTCTCGCGGCCAACATGGAAACCGCGCTGAACCTGTTGTGGGATGCGGCGCCGCTTGCCGGCGAGCACATGCTCGTGATCGGTGCTGGCGTGGTCGGTCTGCTCTGCGCCGCCTTGCTCGCGCGTATTCCGGGCGCGCAAGTGACTGTGGTGGACACCAACCGTTCGCGAGCGGAGCTGGCACGACGGTTCGGCTGCGCCTTCGCGTTGCCGGAGCAAGCCCCGCCGGACCAGGAACTGGTGGTCCATGCATCGGCAAGTGAAGCAGGGCTGCGTCTGGCGCTCGCGTGCGCCGCGTTCGAGGCACGCATAATCGAAGCGAGCTGGTTCGGCGATCGTGCACCGGCATTGCCGTTCGGCGAGGCATTCCATGCGCGGCGGCTGCGGTTGGTTGCCAGTCAGGTCGGTGCCGTCGCGCCGGCTATGCGCGGTCGGCGCAGCCACGGCGAGCGGCTGGCAATGGCGCTCGAGCTTCTGGCCGACCCCGCCTTTGACGCGCTACTGGAGGGGCCGACACGGTTCGAGGATATGCCGCGCATGATGCCGCGCATCCTCGAGCCGGGCGGCCTTTGTCACGTCATCACCTACGGGACCGAGTGAATGTTCAGCTTGACCGTCTGCGACCACATCATGATCGCCCATAGTTTCCACGGCGAGGAATTCGGCCCGGCGCAGCGACTGCACGGCGCCACCTTCGCGGTGGAGGCGGAATTTCGTGCCCCGAAGCTCGACCATCTGCAGCTTCTGGTCGACATCGGCCTGGCGAAGACCGAACTGCGCTGCGTGCTCGACGCGCTCGACTACAGCAATCTGGACGAGAACCCGACATTCAAGGGCATCAACACGACCACGGAACACGTGGCGTTCCATATCCATGGCCTGCTCGCCTCCGCCTGCCGCGACGGACGTCTCGGCGATGGCGGCCGCGCCGTGACGGGGCTGAAAATCCTGCTGCGCGAAAGCCCGAATGCATGGGCGGCCTTCGAGGGACCCATCGCCTGATGCATCTGTCGCTGATCGTGCCGGCGCCGTTCGATGCTGTCTCGGGCGGCTACGCCTATGATCGCCACATCGTCGCCGGCCTGTGCGATGCAGGCCATACGGTGGAGGTCGTCGAGCTCGCGGGCACACATCCGCTTGCCGACGATGCCGCGCGCAATGCCGCCTGTGCCGCCTGGAATGGCTTGTCGGATACTGTGCGGCCCATCATCGACGGTCTGGCCTTGCCCGCCTTCGCCCGCATGGAAGACGCCCTGACCGCGCGCAATGCTGCCGGTGTCATTCACCATCCGACCGCCCTGGAGACCGGCCTGCGCGATGCAGACCGGACCAGATTGCTCGCCGTCGAGAGGCACCTGCTGCCGCTGCTCGCACGGGTCATCGTCACCAGCGATACGACCGGAGAGCGCCTTGCCGCGGATTTCGGCGTGGAGCCCGAACGCATCAAGGTTGTCCTCCCGGGCACCGACGATGCGCCACGCAGCCCCGGCTCCGGCGGCCGGACCTGCAACATCATCTCGGTTGGTGCGCTGGTGCCGCGCAAGGGTCACGACGTGTTGCTGCGCGCACTTGCGCGTCTGTATGACCTTGATTGGCACCTGACCATTGTCGGCTCGCCCGAACGCGACCCGGTGCACGCCCGGACGCTTGCGGCACTCGCGGAGCAACTCGGCATTGTCAGCCGCGTGGTCTTTGCCGGCGAGGCGACCGACGCGGCGCTGGAGGCGCTGTGGCGCGCGGCCGACCTGTTCGCGCTCGCGACGCACTGGGAAGGCTACGGGATGGCGATCGCGGAAGCGCTGAAGCGCGGTCTGCCGGTCGCTGTCGCAGGCGGCGGCGCGGCAGGATCCTTGGTGCCACCAGAGGCGGGCGTGGTCTGCCAGCCCGGCGATCACATCAATCTCTCGAAGGCGCTGCGCCGGCTCATCTTCGATGCAACTTTGCGTCACGGCGTTGCGGAAGCCGCATGGCAGGTCGGTCAGGCGTTGCCGAGTTGGCAGACGCAGGTGGGAATGTTCGCGCAGGCCCTGGCCGAGTGACGGAACATTTCGACGCGGAGTGGCTCACGCTGCGAGAACCGTTTGACCACGCCGCACGTAGCGTGGCGCTGGCGCGGCGGTTGGCCGATCGACTTCCAAGGCGGCCTCGCCTGCTCGATCTTGGCGCCGGAACTGGAAGTCTGTTCCGCTTCCTGGCGCCGATCATCGGCCGTGGGCAGGACTGGATTCTGGTCGACTCCGATGCCGCGCTACTGGACGATGCGTTTGGCCGCACCGCCGCCTGGGCGCGACGGCAGGGCTTCGCCGCGACCGCACCGGGTGACACGTTGCTCGTCTCAACCCCGCGCGGGCTGTGGCGCATGCAGGCGGTACAGCGCGATCTGACGGACGCGAAAGAAAAGTCAGTAAGGCCCTCCCCCTCCCCTTTGGGGAGGGGGCTGGGGGGCGGGGTGAAGCCGCACGAAACCAAAGTCAGTACGTATGCCGGCACCTTGCCTTATGATGGAGCGACCCCGCCCCCCAACCCCCTCCCCAAAGGGGAGGGGGAGGATGGCCGCGTTCCGGCCGGCGCTTACCCTGATGTTGATGCGATCATGTGTAGCGCGCTCCTCGACCTGGTTTCCCCTGTGTGGCTCGGACAGTTGTTCGGCACGCTGCACGTTCCGTTCCTCGCTTGCCTGACGGTGGACGGCCGCGACGTCTGGCAGCCCGCTCATCCTAACGATGCACTCATCCGTTCGGCATTCCGGCACGACCAGCGGCGCGACAAAGGTTTTGGACCGGCACTCGGCATCACCGCACCGTCCGTCGCGCTGAGGGCACTGTCCGCACGCGGCTTCGCAACGGCGTCGGCTCCGACGGATTGGCGTGTGCCGCGCACAGCCTTGCGGATGCAGCGTGCATTGATCGATGGCGCCGCTGACGCCGCACGCGAAGCGAACCCTGCACACAGCCGCGCCATCGACGATTGGCAGGAGGCGCGACTTCGTCAGGCAATGCGCGGAAGGCTTGCCATACGCATCGGTCACCGCGACATACTGGCGTTGCCACGGGGACTCCCATCCGGAGGATGACGCCATGCTGCTCGGTGCAATAGCCGACGACTTCACCGGGGCGACCGATCTCGCCTCCATGCTGGTCCGTGGCGGCATGCGCACGGTGCAGCTTATCGGCGTGCCACACGCGGGAGAGCCTGCACCCGACGCCGATGCCGTCGTCGTCGCACTGAAGTCGCGCACTGCGCCGGTGCGTCAGGCGGTGGCCGAAAGTCTCGCGGCGCTTGCTTGGCTGCGTGACGCGGGCTGCCGGCAGTTCTTCTTCAAGTACTGCTCGACCTTCGACAGCACCGACGCGGGCAACATCGGCCCCGTGGCGGACGCGGTGATCGCGTCGCTCGGCTGCGGCTTCGCGCTTGCGTGCCCGGCATTCCCGGCCAACGCACGCAGCGTTTACCAAGGCCATCTGTTCGTCGGCGGCACGCTGCTCAACGAGAGCGGCATGGAACACCATCCGCTGACGCCGATGACGGATGCCAACCTTGTGCGGGTGCTGTCGCGACAGACCGACGGGACGGTCGGGCTCGTTCCGTACGCAACGGTCGAGCAAGGAGCGATGGCGATACGCCAGGCGATGACGGCGCTGAAGGAACAGGGCCGCCGCTATGCCATCGTCGATGCGGTCAGCGATTCTCATTTGCTCGCGATCGGCGAGGCGGCGGAACACCACGCGCTGATCACCGGCGGATCCGGCGTCGCAATGGAGCTGCCGGCGAATTTCCGTCGCGCGGGCACGCTGCCGGAGCGGAGCGATGCCGCGCTGCTGCCGAATGTGGCCGGCCATGCCGCCGTGCTGGCGGGCTCTTGTTCGCGTGCAACGCTCGGGCAGCTCGGTTTCGCGCGCGAGCATGCACCAGTGCTGCAACTCGATGCGCTTGCCACGCCCGACGCTGCGCAGATGGTCGCGTCCGCGCGCGACTGGATCGGTGACAAGCTGGGAGCCACGCCCATCATCATCGCGGCCTCGGCGCCGCCGGACAAAGTGACGGAACTGCAGCAGCGTCTCGGACGCGACGCGGCGGGTGCACTGATCGAACAGACACTCGCGCGCATCGCCGAGGATCTCGTCGCGCGCGGCGTACGGCGGCTGGTAGTTGCCGGCGGCGAAACCGCCGGTGCGGTGGTGTCGCGTCTCGGCGTGCGCCGTCTGCGTATCGGCGAGGAAATCGACCCGGGCGTGCCCTGGACCTACGCCGAAGGCGGCGCTGCGCCGCTGTTGTTGGCGCTGAAGTCGGGCAACTTCGGCGCGCGCGACTTCTTTCTCAAGGCCTTCGAGGTGCTGCCATGACCGAGGACGAAACCCGCCATCTGCTGGTGGAACTCGCAGCGTCGCTGTTCGCCCGCGGGTTTTCTGTTGGCAGCGCTGGCAACATCAGCGTCCGCCTGGCCGACGGCTATCTGATCACGCCGACCAACTCGTCCCTCGGACAGCTCGATCCGGCGCGACTGTCACGGCTGGATGGCGAGTTCTGCCATGTCGGCGGCGACAAGCCGTCGAAGGAGGTGTTCATGCACCGCGCCGTCTATCGCGCGCGGGAGGATGCCGGCGCCGTGGTGCATTTACATTCCACGATGGCGACCGCGGTCGCCTGTCTGCCGGACGTCGATGCCGCGAATCCGATTCCGCCACTGACGCCCTATTTCGTCATGCGCGTCGGACGGAGCATGCCGATCGTGGAATACTACCGGCCGGGCGACCCGGCGATGGAGCCGGCGATCCACACCGCGGCACGCGATGCCCGCGCAATACTGCTGGCGAATCATGGCCCAGTGGTGTCGGGCAAGACGCTGATCGACGCAGTCTACGCAGCCGAGGAGTTGGAAGAGGCGGCAAAGCTCTATCTTCTGCTGCGCGGCGTGGCACCGCGTCTGCTGACGCCACGGCAGGTCGATGATCTTCTCTCGACGTTCGGCTGATAGTTAGAGCGCAGCGAAACCATCAACCCAAAAGAAGGGCGCCGGTCGGCGCCCTCTTTGCGCCGGTCCCGGCTCAGCCGGGACCGGCATCGCTTCAGTTCATCGATTCTGAGCCGTTCGACGGCATCGACTCCGATGCCGGAGCTGCGGCCGCAGCAGCCTTCCGGCGTCCGCCGGTCTTGCGGGTCGCCGCCTTCTTGCGACCAGCTGCCTTTTTGCGGCCGGCCGCCTTCTTCACACCGGCCTTCTTCGCACCAGCCTTGCGACCGACGGTCTTGCGGGCAGCGGCCTTCTTCGGTGCGGCCTTGCGTCCCGCTGCCTTCTTGCGGCCGACGGTCTTGCGGGCCGCAGCCTTCTTCGGCGCAGCCTTCTTCTTGCGACCGGGTGCCTTCTTCGCCGCTGCCTTCTTACGGCCGCCGGCACGCATGGCCAGCGCCTGAGCGCGCGGCTGTTCGGTGGGGGTGGTTTCTTCGTTGCTCACCTTTGGAAACTCCTTCTGGTGTCGTCGGTTGCTGTCGCACGGTTGACCATCGGCCGCACACGCAGCCGGGACCGCACCAGGCCTGCCGCAGCGATCGAACTGTGCAGGCAGGCCAGCTTCATCGGGCCGGCGATCCAGCGTGGGTCTTCGTCTTCCACGCGCGCCAGTGCCGCACATGTCCGGAAGCGCGACAAACTCGGCTCTGCTTCATCTGGACGAGGCTGCGGTCAATGGACCGTCCTTCTGTTGTCGCGTGCACACCGACTCTCAGCGAATGTTCTGCGAATCGGATTCGCGCACACCGAATCCGCTATTCCGCGTCTCGCCCACGCATGTCAACAAAAAGCAACCGTTTCGTCGCGGGTTTGACGAAAAAACTGCGTGCGCGATGCAAAGCGATGCATTGATGTCACAGAAAACCGCCGCGACATCGCTGCCGCGGCGGTGTGTTCAACGTTTGCGAATCGCTCAGGCGCGCCGGTCGATCGGCACGAACGGCACATTTTCGGGACCGGTGTAGTTGGCGGTGGGCCGGATCAGCTTGTTGTCGACGCGCTGCTCCATGACATGAGCGCCCCAGCCGGAGGTGCGCGCGATCACGAACAGTGGAGTGAACATCGCCGTCGGCACGCCGAGCATGTGGTAGGAGATGGCGCTGAACCAATCGAGGTTGGCGAACATCTTCTTGGCATCGGCCATCGTCGTCTCGATGCGATCGGCAACCTCGAACAGCTTCATCGACCCGGCGGCTCGCGACAGGCGAAGCGCCACGTCCTTGATCACCTTGTTGCGCGGATCGGCGATCGTGTAGACGGCATGGCCGAAGCCGATGATCACCTCACGATTGGCGACGCGCCGGCGAATGTCCGCCTCCGCTTCGTCCGGATCGTCGTAGCGGCTCTGGATTTCGAACGAGACCTCGTTGGCGCCGCCATGCTTCGGCCCGCGCAGCGCACCGATTCCGGCCGTGACCGCCGAATACATGTCGGCGCCGGTGCCTGCGACCACCCGACAGGTGAAGGTCGACGCGTTGAACTCATGTTCGGCGTAGAGAATCAGCGACGTGTGCATGGCGCGGACGAACATCTCGCTGGGCGGTTTGCCGTGCAGCAGGTGCAGGAAATGCCCGCCGATGCTGTCGTCGTCGGTCTCGACGTCGATCCGCTTGCCGTTGTGCGAGTAGTGATACCAGTAGAGCAGCGCCGAACCGAGGCAGGCCATGAGCCGGTCGATGATGTCGCGTGCACCTGGCGGGTTCTGGTCGTCCTTCTCGGGCAGCACGCAGCCGAGCGCCGAGACGGCGGTGCGCATCACGTCCATCGGATGTGCCGCCGGCGGCAGCGCTTCCAGCGTTTGCTTCACCGATGCCGGCAGACCGCGCCAGGCGTGCAGCCGCGCCTTATAGCCCAGCAGTTCGGCACGCGTCGGCAGCTTGCCGTGCACCAGCAGGTAGGCGATCTCCTCGAACTCGCACTGCTCCGCGATGTCCAGGATGTCGTAGCCACGGTAGTGCAGGTCGTTGCCGGTGCGCCCGACGGTGCAAAGAGCGGTGTTGCCGGCGGTGACGCCGGACAGGCTGACGCCTTTCTTTGCCCTGTTGGGAAGTGAGGCGGTGTCGCTCATGGGTGTGTCTCCTTTGTCCATCGTCATGGCGGGCGCCGGCTCGCCATGACGTCGAGGGGTTGGCGCGTTACGCGGTCAGAAAATCCCCGGCTTGCCGACAGCCAGCGTGCCGGCAGGCAGGGCAACGTTCAATCGGTGCAGCTCGTCGGCTTTCAGACGCGGCAAATCCTGCGCCGCCTCGAGGAAGCGGTTCGCCTCGCGCGTAGAGATGATGCCGTCGGTCAGCGTGGTGAATTTTCCGATGTAGTCGTCGCGACCGAACGGCCTGACGCCGAGCGTGTGGGCGTTCGCCACCGCGAGTTCATCGACGATGCGAGTTCCGTCCTGCATCAGCACCTCGACGCGCCCGCCGTAGGCCAGCTCGTTCGGATCGGTGGAAAGGTAGCGGCGCTCCCACTCGGAATCCTCGCGCGTCTCGATCTTGTGCCAGAGCCGCACGGTATCGGCGCGTGCGGCACGGCGCGGGGTGTAGCTGTTGACGTGGTGCCAGCGTCCGTCCTGCAGGGCCACGGCAAAGATGTACATGATCGAGTGGTCGAGCGTCTCGCGGCTTGCCTTCGGGTCCATCTTCTGCGGATCGTTGGCGCCGGTGCCGATCACCGCATGCGTGTGGTGGCTGGTGTGGATGGTGATGTTGTCGATCTTCTCCAGATCGGGGATCTGTTCACGCATGCGGAAGGCGAGGTCGATCAGCGCCTGCGACTGGTACTCAGCGCTGTGCTCCTTGGTGAAGCTGTCCAGGATGGCGCGCTTCGGTTCGCCCGGCGCAGGCAACGGCACATGGTAATTCGCATCGGCTCCGTCGAGCAGCCAGGCGATCACCCCATCCTCGCCTTCGTAGATCGGACTCGGTGCGCCTTCGCCACGCATGACGCGGTCAACCGCCTCTACCGCAAGCTTGCCGGCGTGTGCGGGGGCATAGGCTTTCCACGAGCTGATCTCGCCTTTGCGCGACTGGCGCGTGGTGCAGCTGACATGCACCGCCTGCTGCACTGCCTGGTAGATCACCTCCTGCTTCAGTCCGAGCAGCGTGCCGATGCCGGCGGCCTGCCCCGGGCAAAGATGGGTGATGTGGTCGATCTTGTGTTTGTGCAGGCTGATCGCGCGGACAAGGTCGATGTGGATCTCGTAACCGGTGGCGATACCGCGGATCAGGTCGCGTCCCGATTTGCCCATGGTCTGCGCCACCGCAAGGATCGGCGGAATATTATCGCCCGGATGCGAGTAGTCCTCGGCCAGGAACGTGTCGTGCATGTCGAGCTCGCGGATCGCGGTGCCGTTCGCCCAGGCGGCCCATTCGGGACTGACGCGCTTGCCGGACGCCACGCCGAACACCGTGGCGGCGTCCTTGCGCGGATGCCCGAGCGCCATGTCGCGCGCCGAGACGACCGAATGGCGGTTGATGGCGGCGATCGCGACGGCAGCGTTGTCGATGATGCGGTTGACGATCATCGCCGCGACATCGCGTTCCACCGGTACCTTGTCGGCGGCGACGGCGGCAATCTTCCAGGCGAGTTGATCCTCGCGCTTCAGGTTTGCCTTGGACGGGTGCACCTTCACGTCGTGCAGGATCATGCGCTTCCTCCGTTCGATAACTGATGGGGCGCTGAACGGCAGGCTTGGCTGGCGTTCGTGCGCGGTCTAGCCTTCGTGCCATCCTTCGTAAGGTGGCGGCACCGCAACGGCAAGCGCACCGCGTCGCAACTCAACGCCGAGGATACATATATATAGTGTCAATGCCATTCGATCGGGTGATCATCGGCGAGGTGGTTACCAGTGAAGCCATCATCCCACGTGGCTATGTCGCGATCCGCGGCGAGACGATCGCGGCGATCGGTGAAGGCGCATCGCCGCCTGCGACCGATACTGTCGACCACAGCGGAAAGCTGATCCTGCCGGGGCTGGTGGACGGGCACATGCACACTTCGTCCTCGACGGGCTGGCCCGGGATCGAGACGGCGACGAAGAGCGCCGCGGCAGGCGGCGTGACCACCTGTGTCGATATGCCGTACGACGTGCCGCGTCCGGTGACCGATGCCGCGATTCTGGCCGACAAGATCGGCTGGGTGGAACGCACCGCGCATGTCGACATGGCATTATACGGCACCATCACGAAGACCGGTGGTGTCGGTGCCATCCCCGGACTGGCGGCAGGCGGCATCTCGGCGTTCAAGCTATCAACCTACGAGTACGACGCGGTGCGCTTTCCGCGTATCGACCATCCGACGATGCTTGCCGCATTTCGGGAAATCGCGAAGACCGGTTTGCCGGTCGCGATCCACAATGAGGATCAGGAACTGGTCGAGATGTTGACCGCGCAGGCGCGCTCGGCAGGCCGCACCGAGCCGATCATGCATTGCCGCACGCGCCCGCCGTTGGCCGAAACGATGGCTGATCTCGAGATCTTCGAGATGGCGTTGGAGACCGGCGCGCATGTGCACATCGCGCATTCGTCGCTGGCGCGCGGCTTCGAGATCGCCGAGACATTTCGCGGCATGGGCGCGCAAACAACGGGCGAGGCCTGCATCCAGTATCTCTGCATGACCGAGGACGACATCGTCCGGCTGGGCGGCAAGGGGAAATGCAACCCGCCGTTCCGCACCGCCGCCGAGGTCGAACGCATGTGGCAGTGCCTGACGGCGGGAAAGATCGCCTATGTCTCGACCGACCACGCGCCGTGGCCGATCGAGCGCAAAACGCTGCCCGACATTTTTGCCAACGGCGCCGGGCTGACCGGGCTGCAGAGTTATGCGCCCTTGATGTTCACGCTGCTGGACGAGCGCGGGCTGTCGCCGACGCTGATTGCGACCTACTGCGCCGAACGGAGCGCGCGGATGCACGGGCTCTGGCCGAAGAAGGGCGCGATCCGTGTCGGCTCGGATGCCGACCTGTGCGTGATGGAACGCGGCGACTTCGTGTTCGACGAGGCCAGCATCCAGGACCGGCCCGAGATGCGCTGGTCGCCCTATCATGGGCGGACGATGCGCGCGCGCGTTGCGGCGACATGGCTTCGCGGCAGGCGGATCTGGGATGGCTCGACAGTACTGGCTGAGCCGGGCGACGGCCAATTCGTCCGCCGGCAGACGCACTGAGCGAACTGCATCGGCCGCGCAGGCGGCCGATGCTGCGGCTTGCACTGGGGCTTGCGGCATTCGTTGCGTTCGTTTTCACGACCGGGTGTGTGATCTGGCTGCGCATCCACATCGTGCCACCGGATTGCGAAGATCCCGACACGCTCGCCCTGGTACGGAAGTCCCTGACGGGCCGCTTCAAGCTGCCCGGGAACGTAACAATCGAGAACATCCAGACAGTCGCCGGCGGCTATGTCGCGTTCCGCTTTGTCTGTGAGGCCGGTCTGGGTGGGATCGACCGGAATGCCTTGCCGGAGGGCAGCGCGATCCCCGGCTCGGTGCGCTACGTAAGCCAGTTGACGGGCGATCGGCGGACCCATGAAGTAACCGTCAGCATCCAACCTGTCCTCATATGGGAGCGCGTGCAGTGACCAACCGCACCATCGTCGTCGGAGCCGCGCAGCTGGGACCGATCCAGAAGGCCGAGCCGCGTTCGATCGCCGTAGAGCGCATGGTCCGGTTGATGGAACGCGCACACCAGCGCGGCGTCGAGCTGGTGGTGTTTCCCGAGCTGGCGCTGACGACGTTCTTTCCTCGTCACTACCACGCGGATATCGCCGATGCGGACCACTGGTTCGAAACCGCGATGCCGTCCAACGAAACGGCGCCGTTGTTCGCGGCGGCGCGCAAGTTCGGCATTGGGTTCCACGTCGGCTATGCCGAAATCGCCGAGGAAGCAGACGAGAACGGTGCGGTGCGCAGACGGCGGTTCAACACGTCGATCCTGGTGAACCCTGACGGCGACATCATGCTGAAGTATCGCAAGGTGCATCTTCCCGGCCACGCCGAGTTCGATCCGCGTCGCACCGTGCAGCATCTGGAGAAGCGCTATTTCGAGGTGGGGAACCTGGGTTTCCCGGTGATCCGCGCGCCGATGGGGGGAGTTCCAGGCATCAACGTAGGCATGCTGATCTGCAATGACCGGCGCTGGCCGGAGGCGTGGCGCGTGCTTGGGCTGCAGAGCGTTGAGCTGGTGCTGCTCGGATACAACACCCCGAGCCTCAACATGGAGGCGGGTGGTTTCGAGGCGCACCATCTGCGCGTGTTCCATTCGCATCTGTCGATCCAGGCGGGCTGCTATCAGAATGCGTGCTTTGCCGTGGCGACGGCGAAGGCGGGCACCGAGGATGGGTGCGAGCTGTTCGGCCACTCGATCATCGTCAACCCGCAGGGTGAGATCATCGCCATGGCGACAAGCTGGGACGACGAACTGATCACCGCCGACTGCAATCTGGACATGTGCCGGCTCGGCCGTACGACGATCTTCGCCTTCGCGAAGCATCGCAGGCCGGAAACCTACTCGCGGATCACGGCGCAGGTGGGTGCGATTGAGCCGGCGGCCTGGTCGAAACAGGCCGCGGAGTGACGACGTTAACTGCGGGCTAACCATGCCCGTGCGAATGCTGCGCGATGAGCGGAATTGGTGCCGTCGTCCCGACCGATGCGCGTGCCCCGGCAAAGGAGCGCAAGACGCCCGAACGTGACCGCGACGATGCCCGCCAGCCGCGCCGGCCGCAGCCGCCGCGGGAAGAACGAGACATCGCCGAGGCAGAGAAGCGCAGCCTGGACGTCGAAGCCTGACGGGCGACACCTTGCCGACTTAATGGCTTCTTCACGGCACCTGGTCATTTTGCGGCGCGGCATGAAGAAGGGACGCGGCAGGCATGAGCATTCGCACACGCGTGATGATCGGGATCGTGCTCATCGTGGGGTTCGTCGCCGGCGGCACCGGCTTCACCTTCTTCTCCATTCGCCAGCAGCGCATCGCGCTGGACAGCGTGGACGCTGCCGCCGAGACGGTTGCAAACCAGTCGATCGCGCTGATCCAGACGGCGAAGGAGATCGAGCTGGACGTGGTGCAGGTCCAGCAGTTCCTGTCCGACATCTCGGCGACCCGTGCCCAGGACGGGCTGGACGACGGCTTCAAGGAGGCGCAGCGGTTCGCCGACAAATTCGACCATGACGTCGCGGCGGCGACCGCTATCGCCGAGACACTGCATCGGGCGGACATGACCGAGGTTCTATCAGGCGCCCGGACGACCTTCGCGCCGTACTACGAGATCGGACGCCGCATGGCGCACGCCTACATCGATGAAGGATCGAGCGGTGGCAACCGCATGATGTCGGAGTTCGACAAGGCGTCCGACCAGTTGCAGGAGAAGGTCGAACAGGTCGTGTCGCTAGCCGGCACGGTGGTCAAGGAAACCACCGGCACGCTGGATCAGGCCATCGCGTCGATCCAGGCGCATGGCGACCGGCTCGTGCAGGTGACCGCACTGTTGGGGATTTTGGGCACCTTGGCCGGCGCTGCACTGGGGGCCTTGCTGTATCTCGGTGTCGTGCGGCCGATCGGAGGCATGACCGCGGCGATGGGGCGGCTGTCCGAAGGCGATCTTGCGGTTGCGGTGCCGGGACAGGGACGACGCGACGAGATCGGGTCGATGGCCGGGGCCGTGCTGGTGTTCAGGGACCATATGATCGCTGAGGACCGGCTTGCCGCCGAGCAGGCGGAGGAGCGCCGTCGCGCGGATGCCGCGAAGCGTGCGGCGCTGGTGGACATGGCGGACCGTATCGAGTCGGCGACCACCGCGGCCTTGCACGAGGTGGGCGCCCGCACAGCGGCCATGACGGCGACCGCGGAGGAGATGAGCGCGTCGGCAGACCGGACCGGCAACTCGGCACGGAGTGCGGCGTCCGCGTCCGCGCAGGCGCTTGCCAACGCCCAAACGGTGGCGAGCGCAGCCGAGCAGCTGAGCAGCTCCATCCGCGAGATTGGTGGCCAGGTCGGCCAGTCCACCGAGGTGGTCGCCCGCGCCGTTGCTGCCGGCAGCGAAACACGTGCAACGATCGAGGCGCTGAACGAGGAAGTGGCCCGCATCAGTGCGGTCGCCGACATGATCGGCGAGATTGCTGCGAAGACCAATCTGCTGGCCCTGAATGCGACGATCGAGGCGGCCCGCGCAGGCGATGCCGGCAAGGGGTTCGCCGTGGTCGCGTCGGAAGTGAAGGGGCTCGCCACCCAGACGGCACGTTCCACCCAGGAGATCGCCCAGCACATCGCACAGGTCCGCGGCGCCACCGGGGCATCAGTCGCAGCAGTTACCCGCATCGAACAGACGATCGGCGAGATCAATGCAATCTCCGGCTCTATCGCGGCAGCGGTGGAGGAGCAGGGGGCGGCTACGGCGGAGATCGCACGCAACGTAACCGAAACCGCGACGGCGGCGAATGAGATGACCAGCCGCACGGTGGAGGTCTCGACCGAGGCCGAAAAGACCGGAAGGCGTGCGGCCGAAGTACGTGAGAATGCCACTGCGCTCGACGCCGCGGTTGGCGACCTGCGCCATTCCGTGATCCGTGTCGTACGCACCTCGACCCCTGAGGTGGACCGCCGGCTGTCCGCTCGGCATGAGGTGAATCTGCCCGGCCGGCTGAGCCTTCCAGGCCGGGAAGCGTGCAGCGTGCGCTGCATGGATATCTCGTCCGGCGGCGCCAGCATCCACGGCGCGCCAACCCTGACGGTCGGCACGCGGGGCGCGTTGCGGCTGGATGTCGCCGACGCCGTGCTCCAATTCACCGTGCGCGACAGTGAAGGCGACGTGCTGCATGTGAAGTTCGAGCTCGATGAGGCCGCGGCGGCACGGCTCGAGCAGATTATCGAGCGGCCGGAGCGGAACCGAGCGGCCTGAGCATTCAGCCCGCCATGGCCGCCAGCAAAATCCCCGCGGCGGCCTGACAGGGCTCGATCACCGGCACGCCAGCGCCGTCCTCGACCGCCGCGCGGTGATGCGCCATGCCGGTGCAGCCGAGGATCACAGTCCCGGCTCCGGCGGCGGCGCAGGCGCGCGCCGCGTCGATCAGCATGGAGCGGGCCGCCTGAGGCTGCAGCAGCGTCTCCATCGCCACGTTCAGCGCGACCTCCGCGGCAAGCCGGCGCTCGAGGCCCATCGCCCGCAGCGCCGCCAGATGACGGGCCATCGACGCATCGACGATGGCAATCACACCGAACCGCTCGGCGCGCGCCACCGCGGCGGCCACCGCACAGCGGAACACGCCGAACACTGGCCGCGGCGTCGCTGCCCGTGCAGCCTCGATGCCGGGATCCGAGGCACAGGCGATCACGTAGGCGTCCGCCGGCTCGCGTTCGATGCGGCGACAAAGCGGTTCCACCACGGCGTGCCAGTCGCGCCAGTCGTAGATCGCCGCAGGCCCTTCCGCGAGCGTGGCAACCTCGAACTCCGGCCCGCCGGGCAAGCGGAATGGCGCCAGCGCTGCGGAGATGCCGGCGGAACAGGCGACCGACGAATTGGGGTTGATCACCAGAATACGTGCCATGCGGATAGTCTCCGTCCTCTGGTGGGGCCGATCAAGAAGACTGATATGGTGCGGCGCACCACCTTTTGTCGTAAGGATCAGAACCATGGCCCCGATCCGCTGGCAGCCGGACCGCACGACACCGCCGCCGCCCTGGCCGGTGCCGTCGCTGTCCAGCGCCATGGGTCGTGGACTGATGGGACGCTGTCCGGCCTGCGGCAAGGGGCGTCTGTTCGACGGTTTCCTGCGCGTGGTGGCGCAGTGCTCGAACTGCCGGGCCCCGCTGGGGCTGGCGCGCGCCGACGATGCGCCGCCCTACTTCACCATTCTGATCGTCGGTCATATCGTGATCCCCGCGATGCTCATCATGCAGAAAATGTCCGACCCGCCGACCTGGCTGCTGTCGGTGATCTTCGTGCCGCTGACGATCATCCTTGCGGTCGGACTGCTGCGACCGGTCAAGGGCGCGACTGTCGGGCTGATGGTGACCTTCAACATGCTCAAGTCCGACGTCGAAGTCGGATGACCAGGCAGCCGTCCGGCATCGTTCGGGGACGCTTGTCCCGCGTGGTGCTGGACGGGGAGATCCCCTCCACTTTGCCATCGGCGCTGGAGGCCGATCGCGCGCAGGCAGTGGCCGATCTGGTCGCCGAGAACCAGTTCGTGCCGCTGATCGCTAAGCCTGGCACGCCGGCGCGTGGGCCGTTCGTGCTGCACCTCGCGTTGCACGACGGCAGGCTGGTGTTCGACATCCGGCGCGGCAACGGGTCGCCCCTGGTCGTGGTCGGCCTCGCGCTCGGCCCGTTCCGCCGTCTGGTGAAGGACTATCACCTGCTGGTGGACAGCCACGTCAAGGCGATGGAAGAAGGCCACGCGGAGCGCATCCAGGCGATCGACATGGGTCGCCGAGGGTTGCACAACGAAGGCGCGACGCTGATGCGTGAACGCCTCGACGGCAAGATCGCCATCGATTTCGCCACCGCGCGGCGGCTGTTCACGCTGGTCTGCGTGCTGCACCAGAGAGTTTGAGAACCATGCGTATCGACGGGATCCCGTACCGCTCCATCTGGGTCGATCCGGACGATGGTTGGTCGGTCCGCATCATCGATCAGACCAGACTGCCCTGGGCGCTCGATGTCGTGCGGCTGACCGATGTGGTGCAGGCGGCGCATGCGATTCGGTCGATGCAGGTCCGCGGCGCGCCGCTGATCGGCGCTGCCGCCGCCTACGGGCTGTGCCTTGGCTTGCGTCAGGATCCATTATCGGCCGCGCTGGAGCGCGATGCGGCGTTGCTGGCGGCCACACGCCCGACCGCGGTGAACTTGCGCTGGGCGCTGGAGCGTATGCTGACGCGGTTGCGCAACACGCCGGCGGTGGAGCGCGCGTCTGTCGCGTATGCGGAAGCTGCCGCCATCGCCGATGAGGACGTGGCCCAGAACGAGGCGATCGGCCGTCACGGGCTTCCGCTGATCGAACAGGCTGCCGCAGGCAAGTCGGGCCAGCGAGTGAATCTGCTGACCCATTGCAACGCCGGCTGGCTGGCGACGGTGGACTGGGGCACTGCGCTCGCTCCGATCTACGTGGCGCACGACGCCGGGATCGATCTGCACGTGTGGGTGGACGAGACGCGTCCGCGCAACCAGGGGGCCGCGCTGACGGCATGGGAGCTAGGCCGGCACGGCGTCGCGCATACCGTGGTTGCGGACAATGCCGGCGGTCACCTGATGCAGCACGGCGAGGTCGATCTGGTGATCGTCGGGACGGACCGGGTGACGCGGCGTGGCGACGTTGCCAACAAGATCGGCACCTATCTGAAGGCTCTGGCGGCCAGCGACAACAAGGTGCCGTTCTGGGTTGCGCTACCATCAACCACGATCGACTGGACGGTATCGGATGGCATGGCCGAGATCCCGATCGAGCAGCGCAACTCGGCCGAGGTGACCGACGTCACCGGCCGGACTTCAGATGGCACGATCGCCACGGTGCGTGTTGCACCGATGGACAGTCCTGCTGCCAACCCCGCTTTCGACGTAACGCCGGCGCGTCTGGTGACCGGACTGATCACCGATCGCGGCCGCTGCGACGCGAGTGCCGACGGGCTGCTGTCGCTGTTTCCGGAGCGGAGGTAACGGGCGGTACTGGCCGAGCTTGTTGCTGCTTCGTCGTTTGTCAGCAGGATTCACCGCAGTCGCGAAGCCCGTGCTGGGCGTCGCGGCGGGTCGAGCGTGGCCACCGGCTGGTCGTCACGCCGTCGCGGACAACAGGTCATTCGCCTCGCATACGTCAGGCGGTGCTACCGGTCATTGCGCGCACGACTAGTGTCTAACGCGGCCGTAGGCGGTCACTTTCGGCTCAATGCGACCAGCGCCTCCGCCTCGGTATCCACGTGAATCGTTGTATAACCCGCCTCCGCCGCAGTGCGGTCCATCTGCTCCGATGCGATATGTGCTCCGCCGCCTTTGCCGACGATACGCACCACACGTCGCATCCCGGCCTGATGCAGGAACGCCTGGAGCCTCTCGATGCGCTCCGCAACGTGCTGCGATGCCGGCCGCATGTTGGCAATGTCGCTGATACAGTCGAAGCCCGGCTGCAGTTTCGGCAGCAGCGATGCAACCTCTGCCTGTAGCTGATCAATCTCCGTGAGGTTGAGCGAGTCGATCCACCGCAGGATCAGACGATTATGCTCCTGATCAATCTCAGCGCGATGCATGGCAGGACTCCTCCCTCTGTTGCCAAGAACGGCGGGTCGCACGACCACCCGGGTGGCCATGGCGATCGCGTGCCGCGGCACGGGTGTTGGTGGCTCTACGCCCCCCGATTGGGAGAGGGGCTGAGGCGCGCCCGCCCTGCCGTGGCATAGCCGTATGTAGCGCCCCATGGCGGGCGGAACAAACGCTGACCACGAATCGCTGAAATCGGCCGAAATGCTGCCGCGACTCGGGCGCGTGCAGGCCATCGCGAGGACGTGAGCGAAATCGGGCAATGAAAGCCAGCTTGGTGCGAAGCGCTTCACAGCGCGGCGTCTTCATCTGCTGCAATGCTCGTCCGTCAGCACGCATGGCAAGAGCTGACGGAGGAGAGCCCCAGTGCTGCTGTTCGTTTTCGCTGCTCTGACCGTCGCCGCCGTTGTCTGGGTCATCACGACGCCGCAGTCCCCACAAGACCCCACAATGGACGAGATCAGCCAGCTCATTATGTTGGGTTTCATCCCATGAAGACGTTTGTTTTCGCTGCTCTGGTCTTCACTGCCATATTCTGGGACACCACGGCCATAGCATTGCGACAGGCCCCGCAAGAACATTTGACGATGAAGGAAGTCTCGGCCGGCTGGTCGATGACTGAAACCATGGCGGCACCCGACTTGTCGATCAACGTGTGGTGATCGCCGTCTTCGTCACGCTGTCCCTGAGCCTCGTCCACGCGGTTTCGGACGATCAA
>DATMND010000118.1:0-9549 GCA_035569235.1 Acetobacteraceae bacterium
TACTGGCATCGTACGCGCGCCCCTGACCGGCCTGGTGCTGGTGACCGAGATGACCGCGAGCGTCACGATGTTGCTGCCAATGCTGGGGGCGTGCTTTGCCGCGATGCTGGTGCCGACCCTTCTCCGCGACCCGCCGATCTATGATTCCTTGAGCGAAGCACACCGTGGCTCCACGTCTCGCAAATGAAGCGGGCATTGAACGTCGCGCATGCGTGGGACATGCCTGATTTGCCGCGAGTACGGATCCCTGGCGTTTCGTATCATTTGAGCCGCTGGCGCCAGCTGGGGGCGTTAGGCCGCACCTCACGCTTGATCGTCGTGACAGGTAAGTACGACTACGTCCGTCGATACGAAATGCGCGGGTCCAGCCACGGATACGCAACGTCCAGCACGAAGGTCGCCAGCCCCAGCGCCACGATGACGGTGAACACGATGCCCTGGATCAGGAAGTGGTCGTTCTCCCGGATCGCCTGGAACAGCAGCGCGCCGATCCCAGGATAACCGAAGATCACCTCCACCAGCACCGCACCTGAAAGTATCTGCCCCAGCGCCAGAGCCAGCGCGGTCGTCTGCGGCAGGATCGCATTGCGCAGACAATACCGCAAAAAGATAGTCGGGCTCTTCAATCCTTTCGCCTCTGCGAAGGTCACGTAGTCCTCGCCCATCGTCGTCACCATCATGCCGCGCATCGTCAGTGCCCACATGCCGGTGGCGACCAGAACGATTGACATCGCCGGCAGCAGCGCATGCGCGATCACGTCCAGCACGAAACCCATCGAAAGCGACGGGATCGCGCCCGCGCTGTAGCCGCCGAAGATCGGCAGCAGCTGAACCTGGAATGCCAGCAGGTACATCAGGATCAGGCCGAGCAGAAAGAACGGGATCGCATGCAGTGCCCATAGCGGTGGCATCACATAGCGCAGCCAGCGCGGCGCGCCGGGCCACGCGAGCAACGCGCCCAGGAACGTGCCGATGCCGAACGACAGCAGGGTGGTGACGCCGAGCAGACCGATGGTCCAGGGCAGCGCCTCGGCGATCATTTCGCGCACCGTGCGCGGGTAGTTGGCAATCGAGTAGTTGAAGTCGAGCCGGGTCGTGTCGTGCAGATAGGTCAGGTATTGCCGCCACAGCGGTTTGTCGAGCCCGAAGCGCTGGTTATATTCCTTCACCATCTCCTCAATGCCCGCTTGCACATAGCCGCCAAGCTGCGCCGACTGTAGCAGCTTGGTGCGCACCGGATCCTGGCCCGACAGCCTGGGCAGGAAGAAGTTCAGCGACGCCGCGAGCCAGACGATCAGCAGGAACACCCCGAAGCGGCGGGCAATATAGGCGGCCTGCATGCGTCAGGCCGGCTGCAGGTTCCACAGCACGATCGGATAGGTCAGGTGCCACGATGCGCCGTTGACGTAGTCGTTGTCGGCCGTCGGCCAGTTCTTCCAGTAGGTGGTGTTCATCGGAATCCGATGGAAGTTCTGCACCAGCTGGATGTCAGGCAACTCCGGCAGCCAGATCTCCATCGCACGATGGAAGAGTTCCAGCATCTTCGGCTTGTCATTTGGATCGGTGACGTACATCTCGTCGGTGATCTTGTCGAACGCCTCGTTCTTCCAGCGCGCGAAGTTCACCAGGTGCGCGCCGGGCACCGCGACGCTGCGACCCTGGTAAAGCCGCAGCATCGAGTATGGTTCGTTGATCGCGCCGCCATGACCGTAGATCGAGCCGACGAACTGGCCCTTCTGGAACCGGTCGTCGAAGTCCGGCGGCATGCTCAGCGACGCTTCGACGCCATGGCGCTTCAGCATCTCCGACAACACCGGGCCGATGGCCGGGCCGGCGGCGCCGAACCCGATGATGTCTACCGTCAGCTTCTTGCCCTGCGGGTCGGTCCAGACGCCGGCGGAATCCTTCTTGAAGCCCTTGCCCGACAGCAGCGCATCGCCCTTCTTGGGTTCGAACGCCAGCGTATCGTATTTCCCCAGCAGATCCTTCACCGCATCGAAATACGGCTGCAATGGCGGATAGGCCGGCATCGGCAGCGACGACACCTGCGACGCACCGAGATAGCCGACATCGATCAGCTGATCGCGGTCGATGTAGTAAGACAGCGCCCAGCGCACATCCTTGTCGTCGAACGGCTTCACCTCGTTGTTCACGTACAGCGAGATCGGCCACCAATCGACATAGCCGTACGGCGGCTTCTGCCCGGAGTGCGTGATGATCTTCGGATTGCCACGGAATACGGTGGGAAATGTCGCCGGCTGCATGCCGGTACCCGCATCCAGCTGGTTGGTGATCAGCGCCTGCGCGGTTGCCTGCTCGCCGGCGTATGGCAGCCAGATCGTGCGCTCGATCGCCGGCAGCGGCGCGAGCCCGGCCTTCACCGCCCACCAGTCCGGTCGCCGTTCGAATACCTTTTGCTGCAGTGATGCGTCCGCCACCTTCCACGGACCGGTGCTCACCGGCCAGCCTTTTGCGATGTCGAAGTGCTTGAACGTGGTCCAGTCCTGACCGTCGAAGATGTGTTTGGGCACGATATAGACGCCGATGTCGTACTTGTAGGTCATGAAGAAGAAGAAGCGCGGCGCCGGCACAATGAAATCGACGACCACGGTATTGGCGTCGGTCGCCTTCGCCTCCTTCAACACCTGCTGCACATCGACGCCCCACTTCACCTTGGGCCCGATATCGCGCAGGCTGTTCAACGTGTACGCAACGTCCTCGGCCGAGAACGGCGTGCCGTCCGACCAGGAAATCCCCGAGCGCGTCTTGATGGTGAGTTGCTTGAAGTCCGGCGTGAACTGGTAGCTTTCCGCCAGCCACATGTACGTCTTGTCGGCGAACGCGCTGTAATAGGCCAGCGGTTCGTAGATGATGTTCGGGCCGTTCTGATGGTTCGCCCCGATCGAGTATGGGTTCCACAGCTCGAAATCCACCCAGCGGCCTTCCCGTCCGCCCCACACCAGCGACATTGTCCGATTGCGCGGCACAGCCGCTTGTTGCGCAGTCGCCAGCCCGATCGACGTCAGTGCCGCTGCGGTCGCGGCCGCCGCAGCCTTGATGACGTCGCGCCGGCCTGGGCGCGCGTGCGTACTGTAATCCGACATGGCCTGTTTCTCCCGCCCTAAAACCGGTCGCTGTTTCAGGTACTATGCCGACGAAAGCTCGGGATTACCAGGACCTACCTATTCAAGCCGACTTCCGACTTGACTTCGCCGGCAGATCAACCAGGAAGGTGATCGCATCGCGGTTGTGCTGATTGGCCATGATCGCATCCATTGGCGATGGCGGGGGACAGGATCACCGTCCTCACGCATGCCGTCCACGTGAAACGCCAGTGCCTGCGCAGCCATTCGGCGGACTTCTTCGAGCGTGCGACCGGCCGTAATGCACCCTGGAAAATCAGGAAAATCAACGCCATAATCACTGCGACGGTCCTTGCGCAGCAAGGCGATATACGAAGTCATGCTTGCACTCTCTGCGCGTCATGGCCGGGCTTGACCCGGCCACCCATTGTGGCACCAGCGCCGGTAAAGATGGCCGGGTCAAGCCCGGCCATGACGCGCAGAGCGCCTTGCTGCGTCATCAGAACCCAAACATATGGTCCAGCGAAAACCCGCTGGCGTCATCCATCAGGCCGTGATAGCCGAACAGCCGGCAGGTCGTGTCGCGCACCAGCACATAGCCATCCGGTCCCGCCTGCCCCAGCACAACGTCGCCAAACACCGTGTGCGGCCACACCATCGTCGAACCCGAACAGGCGATCGCCACGCGCTGCTCGGCGATCACAGCGCCGGCGCCGTCATGCAGCAGCAATGCGGTCGCGGATTGCGCATGCCACGGCGCCGACGACGGATAGATCAGCACCGCGAAACTCCGCCGCCGCGGATCGCCGAGTTTGAGGAACAGCCGTGTCGTCAGCCCCGGCGGTGGGCCGGAATACGACTGCGGCTCGTCTTTGTAGGTCATCACCGTGTTGAAGATGTGCGCACCAAAACTCGATTCCGCGACGTGGCCAGACTGCCGATCCTCGTAGCGGAACAGCGCGTGCAGCCAACCGTCCGCGTCGCCACCATCGCGAAAGTCGTAGACCAGCTCTGCATGTCCTGCATCCAACGCGATATCATCGAAATCCAGCGCCAAATCATGATCGCGCGGCAGGCAGCCGAGGAACCGCTCCGCCACCTTGCGTCCGGTTCCGTCGAACACATCGAGCCGGATCGGCAGCGTGGTCTGCGACACCGCCATCGGTGTGGGTTGCACGATGCTGCGGAACCGCTCGCGCGGCAGCACGGGGAACGGCAGCAGATAGCCGCGGCCGAGCTGCCCAGGCAGCCGCGCGATCGCCGGATCGGGGCGCAGATCGCCGCGCTCGACATTGACGTGGGCGATGCGTAGGCGCTCGCCGCGCGTCACTTCGTAGCGCGGACGAACCACATGCCGTCCCGCACGCAGCTCGATCTGCGCCGGCCAGCGCACATCCGGCAGCAGCCGCGCCACGTCCACCGCGACGGTGGCGAACGGCCCGACTTCCCGCGCCAATTCCACCGGCCGTTCCGCGCCCATGCGGTCGAACGCGATGGCGCCGGCCGGGATCGGCGTGGCATGGCTGTTCTGCAGCCACAGGATCACTTGTTCATCCGCCCGCGGCGCGGGCAGTCCAGCGTAGCGGTCGGACGGCCAGGCGTTGGCGTCATGTGTGCAGGACAGGCTCCCGCCGTTGTCGGAGGCGTAGGTGTCGAGCGCGTATTTCACCACGTCGTGGCCGGCCACGCCGATCGCGTGCACAAAAAGCTGCCCGGTGAATTCCGGCAGGCCGAAGCGCTCGCGCACTGCGCGGCTTTCGATGGAGAAACCGCATGGCCCCGCTGCAATTTCCTGCTGCCATGTCGCCAGCGCCGTGCCTGCCGCGTCGAACAGCCGCAGCCAGAGCAGGATCGCGCCGGCGCCATAGCCGGCCCAGTAATTCGCCGACACCAGCCGGGTGGACAGCCCCTCGGCATCGCGGAAAAATACAAAATTTGTCGCGAAGTTCAGCTTATCCAAATAGCGTGTTCGGTTGGTCAACAGTTCGGTCGGCAGTTTTGCTTCATCCAGCGTAACGACACCGGCGCCGGACGGCACGAGGTGGGAGATCCGCGCCGCGATACGGGCGGCATCGAACGCCGCGATCAGCACGATGCGCGCGCCGCTTGAGGGCAGATCGGTCAATGCGCGCGCAATCAACCCGGCGCGTTGCGCCCCGACCGCCGTCACGTCGTGCACATAAACCCCGGCCACCGGCGGCGCGTCCGGATACAGTGCGAACAACGGTTCGGCGATGCCATCCGGATCGTACAGCGCCACCGGCCCGGACCGCGCAAGCCGCTCATACAGCCGTCCGATTGCCTCCGCTGCCAACGGGTGCGCCAGCGCCTTGTAGAGCACGTTGCCGCCGGCGCGGTTGTCGAACGTCTGGATGTGCAACATGAAGCTGTCCTAGATGCCGAGCCGCCGACACATCTCGGCCGCCGCCGCTGGCGTATCGTCGAGCGACGCCACCGGCCAGGTCTCGTAGCGCCCGGCAAACGCGCGCACTCGGCCCTCGGCAAGCAACACCTCCATGAACAGGCGGTTGCGCCGCGACCGGCCGGGCAGCGCGGCCAGCAGGACCGGAGCCTCGGTCGCCACTGCCTCGGACACCATCGAGACGCTGTCCACCGTGACGACGATCGCGTCTGCCAGGGCGAGCATGCCGAAATACGGGTTGTCGCCGCTGCCATCCCAGACGTAACCGCCGACTGGCGCCAGCGCTTCGGTCAGAACGCGCGTCACCGCCGGACCGGTGCGCCGCGAGGGCGTGACCGCGACGCCGACCCCGTCACGGCGAATCATCGTGGCAAGCTGGCCGGCAAGCTCGCCGCCGGCCGAAGCGTCCAGGCGGAACCGCCCGTTGCTGCCGCCGATCAGCACCGCGACCAGCGGGCGCCGCAGATGCTCGAAGTGCGGACGCCAATGCGCCGCTGCCTCCGCAAGGCGCTCCGGGGTGACGCGGTGCAGAGCGGTTCGCGTCACCACGACGTTGGGTCCGCTCAGTTCGTCGTGCCGGTTCACTACGATCAGGTCGAAGCGGCGAGGGTCCATGCGCGGGTGCTGCACCTGGACTACCGGGCTGCCTCCGCGGCGCAGTGCGGCGCCAACGGCCGCGGCCACGCCGCCACAGCCGATCACCAGATCGGGCAACGGCGCACGCACCGCATCCCGCACTGCCGCCAGCGGAGCCGGCCAAAGCGACGCCGCCAGCCACTTCCACGGCGCGCGCGGCGCCAGCACCCGCAATTCCGGCCGCAAGCCGGCCGCCTCGGCCAAGCCCAGCGCCTGCGCCTGCAGTCCGGCAAAGTCCTCGGTGAGAATCCAGGATGTGGCGGCAGCCGACATGCCGCGGCTTTTCGACGGGTATCATGGGCCAGTCAACCAGTGGCCAGCGCGCGGCGATCGGTGGCAATCTGGCCGCCATGGACAGAGACCTGATCGGCTATGGCGCCAATCCGCCCGACCCGAAATGGCCGGGCGGAGCGCGGCTCGCACTCAACTTCGTGCTGAACTACGAGGAGGGCTCGGAGCCTTCGGTGCCCGACGGCGACCCCGGCTCGGAATGGGGGCTAACCGAGAACGGCACGCTGAACCCGGGCGTGACGGGCCGCGATCTGGCTGCCGAGGGGATGTTCGCCTATGGGAGCCGGGTTGGGTTCTGGCGGGTCATGCGGCTGTTCGCCGAACGCGGCCTGCCGCTCACCGTGTTCGGGTGTGCGCTCGCGTTGGAGCGTCACCCGCCGGCAGCCGCCGCCATTCGCGCGGCTGGCCACGATGTGTGCTGCCACGGCTGGCGCTGGGAGAAGCACTTCGAGTTGTCCGAAGTCGAGGAACGGGAACGAATCCGCCGCGCTGTCGCCTCGTTGCAGCAGACGATGGGGGAGCGGCCTCTCGGTTGGTACTGCCGCTACGGGCCGAGTCTGAACACCAGGAATCTGTTGGTCGAGGAAGGCGGCTTTCTTTACGACTCAGATGCTTATGATGACGAGCTGCCATACTGGACGATAGTCCAGGGCAAGCCGCATCTGGTCGTGCCCTACAGCCTTTCGACCAACGATTCGAAGTTCGGCCGCGGCACGTTCGCGACCGGCGACGACTTCTTCGTCTACTGCCGGGACGCGTTCGACTTCCTCTACCGGGAGGGCGCTGCACAGCCGAAGATGCTGTCGATCGGACTGCATATGCGCATCATCGGCCACCCGGCCCGCGCCGCCGGGCTGGAGAAGCTGCTCGACCATGTCCGCAGCATTCCCGGCGTGTGGGTTACCCGCCGCATCGACATCGCGCGCCACTGGGCCGCCAATCACCCCGTGGCATGACGCCAGGGGCGACCACGAGCCCGCCGCCAAGCCGGATCCTGGTGGTCAAGCTCGGCGCGCTGGGCAATGTCGTGCAGTCGTTTGGGCCGTTCGCCGCGATCCGTCGCCACCACGGGGCCGCACGGATCACGCTGCTGACCACCGCGCCCTATGCCGAGTGGCTGGCGACGGCGCCCTGGTTCGACACCGTCTGGATCGACGAACGCCCCGAGTGGTGGGACTTTCCCGGCTGGCTCCGGCTGCGGCGGCGGCTGATCGATGGCCGGTTCGACCGGGCCTACGATCTGCAGACCTCGGGCCGATCGAGCCGCTACTTCCAGCTGCTTCCGCCGGGTAACCGCCCCGAGTGGTCCGGCATCGCCCACGGCTGCGCGCTGCCGGACCGCGACCCGAACCGCAACCGTCTGCACGACATCGACCGCCAGTTCGGCCAGCTTCGGCAGGCGGGGGTTGCCGAGAGCGGACCGGCGGACCTGTCATGGAGCCACGGTGACATCAGCGGGCTCGGCTTACCCCGGACGTTCGCCCTGCTCGCTCCGGGAAGCTCACCGCACCGGCTGCTCAAGCGCTGGCCGGTTGCCCGTTATCGGGAGCTGGCCGCGGACCTAGCGGCACGCGGCGTCACGCCGGTGGTCATCGGCACCGCGCCCGAGCAGCCGTTGGTCGAAGCGTCACTGGACGGCGTCCCCGGTGGGATTGACCTCGCTGGGCGCACCGACTTCGGCCGGGTCAGCAGCTTGGCGCGCGCAGCCACAGTGGCGATCGGCAACGACACCGGCCCGATGCACCTCATTGCCGCGGCAGGATGCCCGTCCATCGTATTGTTCTCGCGAGATTCCGACCCGGCACTGTGCGCGCCGCGCGGCCCCCATGTCAGCGTGTTGCGCCGCCCTGACCTCGGCCGGCTCGATGTCGCGACAGTGCTGCACGCCGTGACCGAGGTGGCGCCTGCGCTCGACGCGGCGGCGGTCGCCGGCTGATGGCGGATCAGCCGACTCTTCCAGGTCGCACAACCGCGACGATCCAGCTTGCCGTCGAGGATGGCGTCCCGCTGCCGCAGCGCTACTGGGCGATCCTGGCGATCGCGCTCGGCCTGACGCTTGCCGTGCTCGACGGGGCGATCGCCAACGTCGCGCTGCCAACCATCGCGCGGGAACTCGACGCCAGCTCCGCATCGTCGATCTGGGTGGTGAACGCCTACCAGCTTGCGGTGACGATATCGCTGCTGCCGCTGGCCTCGCTCGGCGACATCTACGGCTACCGCCGCGTCTATCGCTACGGGCTGGTGGTGTTCACCGTCGCCACCCTGGGCTGCGCGCTGTCGGACTCACTGTTCACCCTGACCATCGCCCGCGTCATCCAGGGCTTCGGCGCGGCCGGCATCATGAGCGTCAACGGCGCGCTGGTGCGTTTCATCTACCCGCGCCGCTGGCTCGGGCGCGGCGTCGGGCTGAATGCGACGATCGGCTCGATAGCGTCGGCGGTGGGGCCGACGGTTGCGGCCGGGATCCTATCCATCGGTCCGTGGCCCTGGCTGTTCGCGGTCAACGTGCCGATCGGCGCGGCGGCCATAGCGATCGCCTGGCGCGCCCTGCCGCACACGCCGAGCTCCGGCGCGCGCTTCGATGCGCCGAGCGCGATCTGGAGCGCGCTGGCGTTCGGGCTGCTGATCACCGCCATCGACAGCTGGGGCCACGGCGAAAGCGGCAGCCTGGCCGGCGCCGAGTTCTGCTTCGCGATCATCTTCGGCTTCGTCCTGGTGACGCGTCAGTTGTCGCAGACCTCGCCTATGCTGCCGGTGGACCTGCTGCGCATCCCGCTGTTCGCACTGTCGGTCGCTACCTCGATCTGCTCGTTCGTCGGGCAGAGCATGGCACTGGTGGCGCTGCCCTTCCTGTTCGAGAACACGCTCGGCCGCAGCCAGGTGGAGACGGGACTGTTGCTGACGCCCTGGCCGCTGGCCGTGGCGGTCGTCGCTCCGTTCACCGGGCGGCTGGCGGATCGCTACCCGGCGGGGGCGCTCGGCGGCTGCGGGCTGGGGGTGATGGCGTTCGGGCTGGCGTCGCTGAGCCTGCTGCCTGCGCAGCCGGACTCGTTCGACATCGTGTGGCGGATGCTGATCTGCGGCATCGGGTTTGGGTTCTTCAACACGCCGAACAAT
>DATMND010000119.1:0-20786 GCA_035569235.1 Acetobacteraceae bacterium
ATATCGATCCCCTTCGCCCAGGTCTGGTGGGCGTATTGATTGGCCGCGATCAGCTTTCCGTTCGTGCGGTCAAGCACGTAGAAGAAGCCGTTGCGGTTGGCATCCATCACCACCTTGGTCGGCTTGCCCCCGATGTCGAGCGTCGCCAGCACCATCTCGGCGACACTGTCGTAGTCATACGGATCGTTGGGCGAGAACTGGAAGTGCCATTTCATCTGGCCGGTCTTCGGATCGAGCGCGAGGATCGAGCAGGTGTAGAGATTGTCGCCCGGGTGCTGCGTCGGGTTCCACGATCCGGTGTTGCCGGTACCCCAATAGACGGTGTGCAGTTCGGGATCGAATGATCCGGTGATCCACGAGGAGCCGCCGCCGTGCTGCCACGTATCGCCGGGCCAGGACTTGCCGTTCGGATCGTCCGGGCCTGCCACCGTGAAGGTCCGCCATAGGTGCTTGCCCGTGCCCGGATCCCAGCCATCGATGAAGCCGCGGATGCCGTATTCGGCGCCGGAAATGCCGGTGATCACCACACCGTCGGCGATCAGCGGTGCAACCGTCTGCGAGTAGCCGGTCTTATAGTCGATGACGTTCGATCGCCACAGTTCCTTGCCGGTCGCCGCATCGAGCGCGATCACGTTGGCATCGAGCGTCGTGCGAAACAGCTTGCCGTCATACAGCGCGGCGCCGCGATTGATGATGCCGCAACACACGATGCGCGGCACCTCCGGCGGATATTCGACCTTGGTCTTCCAAATCTGCTCGCCGGTGCGCGCGTTCAGCGCCATCGTCGCCGAATTGGTCGTGACGTAGAGCACGCCCTTGTAAATGAGCGGCTGCGATTCTTCGCTGTGGTTGTCGTCGTAGCTGTAGTTCCATACCGGGACGAGGTTCTTGGCGGTCTGGCGGTTTATCTGTGTAAGCGGGCTGTAGCGTTGCAGGCTGTAGCCCATGCCGTAGTTCAAGACGTTGGCGGTATCGTTCGCGCCGTTTTCCAGTTCCTGCGCGGTCTGGGCGTAACCGCATAACGGCAACATCGCCACGAATGAACCGGCCAACAACAGAGTTCGCATCATCCCCTCCCATGGTTCGTGTTCTACCCGAACGTCTTCTGGTGGAAGTCGCCTGGCGCCGAACCGAAAACCTGGCACGGCACCTGCCTGAACGCACTCTTCGCAAGTAGGCTAACACGGCGCCCGGAATGGCGCCAACATCGCACGTCGAACCGGACACGACCCGCGCCTGCTTCCCACCATTTGGCGATCGGCCCGCCGGCGCTATAACCGCGCTACGATAATCGCCCCTTGGGGTCATGAAAGGACACGACGATGCTGACCAGGCGCTGGGACAAATCAAGGATGCCGTCCCGCCACGTGACCGTCGGACCCGGCCGCGCTCCGCACCGCAGCTACTACTACGCGATGGGGCTGACGCAGGACGAGATCGACCAGCCCTTCGTCGGCGTCGCGACCTGCTGGAACGAGGCGGCCCCGTGCAACATCGCGCTCTCCCGCCAGGCGCAGTCGGTGAAAAAGGGCGTGAACGAGGCTGGCGGCACGCCGCGCGAATTCACCACGATCACGGTGACCGACGGCATCGCCATGGGCCACCAGGGCATGAAGTCCTCACTGGTGTCGCGCGACCTGATCGCGGATTCCGTCGAACTGACGATGCGCGGACACTGCTATGACGCGCTGGTCGGGCTGGCCGGCTGCGACAAGTCGCTGCCGGGCATGATGATGGCGATGGTGCGGCTGAATGTCCCCAGCGTGTTCATGTATGGCGGGTCGATCCTGCCCGGTCGCTTCCAGAACCGCGACGTGACGGTGGTGGACGTGTTCGAGGCGGTCGGTCAGCACTCCGCGGGGAAAATGTCGGACGAGGAACTGCACGAGCTTGAATGCGTGGCGTGTCCATCGGCGGGCGCGTGCGGCGGCCAGTTCACCGCCAACACGATGGCGATGGTGAGCGAAGCGATCGGCCTGGCGCTGCCCGGTTCGGCCGGTGCGCCGGCGCCGTACGAGGACCGCGACCGCTGGGCCGTGGAATCCGGCCGCGCGGTGATGGCGCTGCTCGACAGCAGGCTGCGCCCGCGCGACATCGTCACCCGCAAGGCGCTGGAGAATGCGGCGGTGGTGGTGGGCGCCACCGGTGGGTCCACCAATGCGGGACTGCACCTTCCGGCGATCGCGCACGAGGCCGGTATCCGCTTCACCATGGACGATGTGGTGGAGATCATGCGCCGCACGCCGTACATCGCCGACCTCAAGCCGGGCGGCAAATACGTGGCGTTGGACATCCATCGCGTCGGCGGCATTCCGGTTGTGCTGAAGGCACTGCTGGATGGCGGGCTGCTGCACGGCGACTGCATCACCGTCACCGGCAGGACCATGGCGGAGAATCTCAAGGACGTCGTGTTCCCGACCGACCAGGACGTGGTCTATCCGGTGTCGAACGCGATGTCGCCGACCGGCGGCGTGGTTGGGTTGAAGGGCAATCTGGCACCCGACGGCGCGATCGTGAAGGTCGCGGGCATGGAGCGGGATCAGTTGCGCTTCGAGGGCACCGCCCTGTGCTTCGACTCCGAGGAAGAAGCCTTCGCCGCGGTGCAACTGCGCGCCTACAAGCCGGGCGATGTCATCGTGGTTCGCTACGAGGGCCCGAAAGGTGGGCCGGGGATGCGCGAGATGCTGTCCACCACCGCGGCGATCTATGGGCAGAGCGAGACCAAGGGCAAGGACGTGGCGCTGATCACCGACGGCCGCTTCTCAGGCGCCACGCGCGGCTTCTGCGTCGGCCATGTCGGACCCGAGGCGGCGGTGGGCGGACCTATCGCGCTGCTGCGCAACGGCGACAGGATCGTCATCGACGCCGGGAAGGGCACCATCGACGTGGTGTTGTCCGACGCCGAACTGGCGGCCCGCCGCGCAGCCTGGCAGCCGCGCAAGACCGACTACAACAGCGGGGCGATCTGGAAGTACGCGCAACTGGTGGGTCCCGCGCATCTCGGCGCGGTGACGCATCCCGGCGCCGAGGGGGAGACGCACTGCTACGCGGATATCTGACCAAGGCAACATTGGTGAGATTTGAATGAGCCAGCCACCCCAGTCGTCCACGCGTTCCGTCCTTGGATCGCTGGCGCTCATCGCTGCCATCATTGGTGGCGGTGCCGCTGCCTTCGCCTACACGGCAGGATGGCTCTCGCCTCAGCGCCTCACGCCGGACAGGCTGGTGGATGCGTTTGCCCCTGCCGCCGGTGAGCCGCTCGGCCATCGTCGGAACCACGCCAAGGGCATCTGCTTCACAGGCACGTTCGAAGCAAATGGGGCCGGGTCGGTGCTCTCGCATGCCCAGGTTTTCGCCCGCGGTCAGTATCCTGCCCTCGGACGGTTCAATCTCGGAACTCCTGATCCAAACGCGCCGGATGCGACCGTCCGGGTGCGGGGCATGGGACTGCGGATTTCGACGCCGGACGGGCAGGAATGGCGCACCGCCATGATCGACCTTCCGTTCTTTCCGGTGTCGACGCCGCAAGCGTTTTACGAACTGCTGCTGGCCTCGGCCAGCAAGGACCCGAATGCGATGAAGATATTCGCCGGCGCACACCCGGAGATCGCGGCGTTCGGCGCGTGGGCCAAGAGCGCCCCCTGGACCGGCAGCTACGCGGACGAGCGCTACAACAGTCTCAACAGTTTCGTGTTCACCGACAGTTCCGGCGCGGAGCATGCGGTGAGATGGTCGCTTCTGCCGGCGGCGCAACCGGTCTCGGTTTCGCCCGATGATCTCGCGAAGCGCGGCCCGGACTTCCTCGAACACGAGATCACCGAGCGGGTCCTGAGCGGACCGCAGCGCTGGACGATGGTGGTCACCGTCGCCAATCCTGGCGATGCCACCGTGGACCCGAGCAAGGCCTGGCCAGAGGACCGCCGCACCGTCGAGGTCGGCACGCTCATCGTGCAGCAGATCGAAGCCGAGCGGGACGGCCCATGCCGCGACATCAACTTTGATCCGACGGTGCTGCCGGCCGGCATACGGACATCGGACGATCCGTTCCCGGCCGCGCGGTCGTCGGCCTACGCGAAGTCATTTGACCGTCGCACGGCGGAGGCCAAGTACTACCCCCGAACGGACTCCAAGCCATGATGGATGATCGCCAACGTTTCACCCCGCTCCAGCGTCTGCTCCACTGGCTCATGGCGGTGTGTATTCTTGCCATGCTGTTCATCGGCGTGGGCATGGTGTCCACCGTCATGCCGAAATATCTCACGCTGGTATCGATCCACAAACCGCTTGGTATCGCGATCCTGGTGCTCGCGGTGCTCCGCCTGGCGGTGCGCCTGCGCTACGGTGCGCCGCCGCTGCCGGCCGACCTGCCCGAGCCGATGAAACTCGCGGCGCATCTGTCGCATTACGCGTTCTACGCCCTGATGATCGGCATGCCGCTCATCGGTTGGGCGATGCTATCGGCGGCCGCCTATCCGGTCGTGCTGTTCGACAGCGTGCATCTTCCGGCGATCCTGCCGCAGAGCGACAGCCTTCACGCGCTGTTCTGGAATGTGCACTTCTGCCTTGCCTTCGTATTCTTCGCACTGATCCTGGTGCACGTCGCGGCAGCGCTCTTCCATGCGCTCGTCCGGCGCGACGGCGTCTTCGATGCGATGGCGCCCGTGTTCACTCACGACAAGGCCGTGCCAGCGGAGTGACGGCCGTTTTGAGAGGGAGATTATGCCGGAATTTACAGGCCGGAGGCAGGGGTCAGCACAAGTCGCGGGGGATCGTTCGGAGTTTCTGCGGCGCGGATGTTTGACCTGCACAGAGTCACAGGACCTTGTTACGATTCGCGACCGCATGTTAACGGCACGCGTGAGAACTTCCGTCGGCATGCCGTTGCAGGAGATTGAGCAATGAAGCGATTGGTTGCTGTCTGGGCTGCCGTGGCCCTGCTCGGACTCGGCATCGGCGCCGCCGTTGCGCAGCCGCCGCCGCCCCCGCCGAACCCGTACGGGCCGGTGCCGCCGCCACGCGTCGAGGCGCCGCCGCCGCCGCGCCATGGCTACTACTGGGAGCCCGGCCACTGGCATTGGAACGGCTATCACTACGTCTGGATCCAAGGACGCTCGGTCTACGGTGGGCCACGTCGCGGCGAATATGTCCCGGGCGACTGGCGATGGAACGGCCACCGGTACGTGTGGGTCCCGGCGCACTGGAGATAAGCCTCAGCGCAACTCGATGACCACTGGGACGTGGTCGGATGGCTGGGGTTCCGCGCGTTCCTGCCGATCCGGCGCCGCGGAAACCAGGCGTTCGGCGAGCGTGGGCGACAACAGCGCATGGTCGATCCGCAAGCCGCTGTCGCGCTGCCAGGCCCCGGCCTGATAGTCCCAGAACGTGTAGACCGCACCGTGCGGATGCACCGCGCGGACCGCGTCGGTCAGGCCATGCCAGAGCAGGCGCCGGTAGCGCGCGCGGCTCTCGGGGCGCACCAGAGCGTCGGTCGGCGAGATTGCGCCGGGAGCCGCGTCCTCCTCGGCCGGGCACACATTGAAGTCGCCGGTGATGACCAGCGGCGTGTCGCCCTCCAGCAGCGCCTCGGCTCGTTCCGCCAGTCGATCGAGCCAGGCCAGCTTGTAGGCGAAGCCCGCCTCGCCGCCGGAATTGCCGTTCGGCAGGTAGATGCCGGCGATGGTGAGGCCGTCGGTCTCGATCTCCAGGTAACGCGACTGGGCGTCATCGGCCGGCAGGCCGGGCAGCGCGCGGTGCGTCACGGTGAACGGCAGGCGGGAGAGCACGGCGACGCCATTGTAGGACTTCTGGCCCACCGCTTCCGTCTGGTAGCCCAGGCCGTGGAAGGACAGCGCCGGGAAGGCCGGAGCCTCGCACTTGATCTCCTGCAGCATCAGCACATCGGGCTGGCAGCGCTCCAGCCAGCTTGCGACGTGCTTTTCCCGCTGGCGGATGGAGTTGACGTTCCAGGTGGCGATTTTCATGACAAGGATAGGTTCACCACAAAGACACGAAGGCACAAAGGTCCTCCGTGCCTTCGTGTCTTTGTGGTGAATTCTGCTTAATCAATCGAGAAACTGGTCCCGCAGCCGCAGGCCGACTTGGCGTTCGGGTTGCGCACCGCGAAGTGGCTGCCCATCAGTTCGTCAGTGTAGTCCAGCTCGGAGCCCGCCAGCAGGTCCAGGCTCGCCGGATCGACCAGCACCTTCGCCGCCCCGCGCTCGATCAGCAGATCGTCCGCCTGCGGGGTGTCGTCGAGCTCGAACTGGTACTGAAAGCCGCTGCACCCTCCGGCCAGCACCGCAACCCGCAGCGCGGCCTGGCGTCCCTCGGCGGCGACGATCTCGGCAATGCGGGCGGCGGCCCGCTCGGTCAGACCAAACTGTTCCATAGTCGGCAACATAGGGTGTCCCGGCTCGCAATTGAAGCCATGCCCAGGGCGGTGTAAGCCCGCCCGTCATGACGCGTGGTGCCAACCTGGCGGCTTATGCCGTGCATGCCGGTTCGTCGCGAGGCCGGCTGCACCACGAGCCGGAGGCGCCAACGCGCTCGACCTACCAGCGCGACCGCGACCGGATCATCCACTCCACGGCGTTCCGCAGGCTGCAATACAAGACGCAGGTGTTCGTCAACCATGAGGGCGATTTCTTCCGCACGCGGCTGACCCATTCGATCGAGGTGGCGCAGATCGCCCGCTCGGTCGCCCGTGAACTTGCCCTGGACGAGGACCTGACCGAGGCGCTCGCGCTGGCCCACGACCTCGGCCACCCGCCGTTCGGCCATGCCGGCGAGGATGCGCTCAACCTGGCGACAAAGCCGTTTGGCGGCTTCGACCACAATGCCCAAAGCCTGCGCGTCGTGACGCTGCTGGAGAGCCGCTATGCCGGGTGGGACGGGCTGAACCTGACCTGGGAAACCCTGGAGGGCCTGGCCAAGCACAACGGTCCGCTGCGCAACCCGCCCGCCTACATCGCCGAATACAACGAGCGGCACCGGCTGGAACTTTCCACCCATGCCAGCGCGGAGGCCCAGGTTGCCGCTTTGGCCGATGACGTGGCCTATCACAGCCACGATCTGGACGATGGGTTGCGCGCGCAACTGTTCGGGCCCGAGGAGATTTCTCACCTTCCGGTGGTCGGCGAGGCGTTGGCCGCGGCCCGTATGTCCAGCCTGGACGTGCCACCGCCCAGGTTGCGCCACGAGACGATCCGGCGGGTCATCGACGTGATGGTCACCGACCTCATTGCCGAAACGCGGCGGCGGATCGCGAAGCTGGAGCCGCGCGACGCCGATGCGGTGCGCCGAGCGAAGCAGAAGGTGGTGGCATTCAGCCCGCCGATCGCCGAGGCGAACCAGGTGATCAAGGATTTCCTCCGCGCGCGGATGTATCGCCACTGGCGGGTGAATCGCATGACGACGAAGGCGCGGGTGCTGACCACGGAGCTGTTCCGCCTGCTGCACGCGGACACCTCACTGCTGCCCGACGACTGGCGCGCGCGTGCCGGCGAGTCGGGATTGCAGCGTGCCGCGACAATCGTGGGCGACTATATTGCCGGAATGACCGACCGGTATGCGATGGACGAGCACCGCAGGCTGACCGATCTGTCGGTAAGCGGATGATAATTTCATCGCGGTCGGGGCGGCAGGGACTGTCACGACTTACCGTCGCCCCATCGGCGCGCCGAAGCCCCACCCCTATCGACAGGACGTGGGTAAACCCAACAGTTGCCGTCACGTTGTGGCTCTACACTACCCCGATCTCCACGGCGGGCCGAAACCCGACCCCTATCGTCATGGCGAGGCTTAACGCGGCCCCTGTGGTCAGGACGCGCCTGAACCCGACCCCTATCGCCAGAGCATGCCTAAGCGCGACCCGTGTTGTCAGGCCGTACCTAAACCAAACCCCTATCGTCAGTGCACGCCTGAACCCAACCCCTATCGCCAGAGCATGCCTAAGCGCGATCCGTGCTGTCAGGCCGTGCCTAAACCCAACCCCTATCGTCAGGGCACGCCTAAACCCAACCCGTATCATCAGAGCATGCCTTAGCGCGATCCCTATGGTCATGGCATGCCTACGCGCGACCAGTATTGTCATGGCCGGGCTTGACCCGGCCATCTCGTGCGCCATGGAGTACGTCTCGTCGCGGCTTGCACAATGTTAGGTGCGTGGATTTACATCGTGACCAACCGACGCGACGGTACGCTCTATGTCGGAGTAACAAGCAATCTTGCCCAGCGTATTTGGCAGCATAAAGAGGGCTTGATTGAAGGGTTCACCAAACGGTACAATCTCAAGCGCCTGGTCTATGTCGAGCACCACGACGACATTCGCAATGCAATCCAGCGCGTGAAGAATTTGAAACATTGGTCTCATGCCTGGAAGGTGGCATTGATTGCAGCCAACAACCCGGATTGGAGTGACCTCTATGATCAACTTGCTTGAGCGCGGAGATGGCCGGGTCAAGCCCGGCCATGACGGTGGGGGCGGAGGTGTGGGCGCATGACCATTGATGATGAAAATGTGCTGACATGACCAACGACGTTTATGCGCACATGCGCGACATCGTGCTAAGCGTGCTGCCGCCCTCGATTCCGTTGAACGATGCGATCAGGGCGCGCATCGCGGTTGGGCCGCCGCGCGATCCGAGCCACGGCGACATGACGACCAATGCTGCAATGGTTCTCGCGCCCCACGCCCGTACGAACCCGAGTGAGCTCGCCTTGAATATAGCCGGCAAGCTGCGCGAGTTGCCTCAGATCATTGACGTCGCAGTCGCAGGCCCTGGGTTCATCAACATCCGCGTCAATCTTGCTGAATTCCACAGCGCATTATCCGAAATCCTGCGCGCCGGCTCGGCCTACGGCGACAGCACTATCGGCACCGGAATACGGGTCAACGTCGAATACGTCTCCACCAACCCCACCGGCCCGGTGCACATCGGCCATTGCCGCGGCGCCGTCGTCGGCGATGCACTTGCCAACCTGCTCGCCAAGGCCGGCTACGACGTCACCACGGAATACTACATCAACGACGCCGGCGCGCAGGTCACCACACTCGCCTGGGCGGCCTATTGGCGCTATCTGCAGGCGATCGGCACGACGCTCAGCGAAGCAGACTTTTCCGACGAAGTCCCCGGCGGTCTGCAGTATCGCGGCGAATATCTGATCCCGGTCGGCGAACGTCTAGCGGAGCAATACGGCACCTCGCTCGCACAACCGGACGGCGGCATCGGCGCGCCGGAAATCTGGCTCGATATCGTGCGCGACTTCACCATCGAGGCGATGATGCAGGAAATCCGCGAGGACCTGCATCAGCTTGGCGTCAAACAGGACGTGTTCAGCTCTGAGCGCGCCCTTATCGAAAGCGGTGCGGTGGACACCGCGATCGATTGGTTGCATTCGCAAGGACTGATTTACGAAGGCGTGCTAGAACCACCCAAGGGCAAGACACCTGACGATTGGGAGCCTCGGCCGCAAACCCTCTTCCGTGCCACGCAATTCGGCGACGACGTGGACCGGCCGCTGCGCAAATCCGATGGCTCCAACACGTATTTTGCCAACGACATCGCCTATCATGCGGACAAGGTGAGGCGCGGCTACGACGTGCTGATCGATGTGCTGGGCGCCGATCATGGCGGCTACGTGAAGCGCATGAAGGCAGCGGTGAAGGCGCTGTCGCAGGGCAACACGGCGTTCGAGGCGCTCCTTTGCCAGACCGTGCACATAATGCGCGGCGGCCAGCCGGTGCGAATGTCGAAGCGCGCCGGCACCTACGTGACGTTGCGCGATCTGCTCGACGAGGTCGGCAAGGACGCGGTGCGGTTCACCATGCTGACGCGCAAGTCCGATGCGCAGATGGAGTTCGACCTCGACCAGGCGCTGGCACAGACCCGCGACAATCCGGTGTTCTACGTGCAGTACGCGCACGCTCGCTGCCGCTCGGTGCTGCGTGCCGCCGTCGAAATGTTCGGCGCACCGCAGGTAACGGAGGCAGCCCTGACCGACGTTCCGCTGGACAGCCTGCAAGCCGAGGCGGAACTGGCGCTGATCCGGCGGCTAGCCCAGTGGCCGCGCATCGTCGAGGCGGCGGCCCAGGCACACGAGCCTCACCGAATTGCGTTTTTCCTCTATGACTTGGCAGCCGACTTTCATATGCTATGGAACCGAGGCAAGGACGATTCGACGCCTCGATTCCTGCAGGTGGACCGGCCGGTGGAGACGCTGGCCAGGCTGGCACTGGTGGCGGCGACAGCGGTGACGATTCGCTCCGGCCTGGCGGTGATGGGCGTCGAGCCCGTCGAGGAAATGCGCTGATCAGCGGGCTTGGCTCGCGGACGGCGCCAGGCACGAGGGGCGCCGATGTCGGACGATCTGAGCATTCCCAGACCCACCTACCGCATCCCCAGGCATTCGCACCGCATGGATCCGGCAACTCGGCGCCTGGCGCTGATCGCCGGCGGCCTCGGCGGCGCATTGCTGGCCATCATCGGCGGCTGGTCGGTGATGGGCCGTCAGAGCACCACTGTCCCGGTCATTCAGGCCGACAGCCGGCCGATCCGGGTCAAGCCCGAGAACCCGGGGGGCATGCAGATTGCCGGCTCAAGTGATGAAATGTCCGGCGGCGCCGACACGAATGGCGGCAAGCTGGCCCCGCCGACAGAGGCGCCCGCGCCACAGGCAATGCTCGCCCCTCCGCCCGCGCCGCCTGCCGCCGTGTCGGCGCCGGCGACAGCACCGATTGCCGCCGTGTCGGCGCCAGCCCCGGCAAAGCCGGCGGCGCCAGCTGAGAAGCGTACTGTCGCGTCCACACCAGACCGCGCCGCGCCACCCGCGAAGAGCGCGCTCGTGCAACTTGCCGCCGTGACGTCCGAAGACGCCGCACGTAGCGAATGGCAACGGCTGGAGAAGCGCATGCCCGACCTATTCGCTCACCGCCAGCCGGCCTTCAGCAAGACCGAGCGCAGCGGCCACGCACTTTGGCGCGTGCGGACAGGCGGGTTCAGCGATGTCGCTCAGGCCACTGCATTCTGCGAGCGCGTGCGCGCCAAGGGTGCCGGCTGCTCGATCGCGGATTTCTAAGTTCTAAGTGTTCGCCATGACTCAATCCAACACGTCATGGTGGGCGAAGGCCTGCCATCCACGCCTTCGCTGGGTTCCGCGTCGCAAAGACGCGGATGGCGGGCCAGAGCCTGTCCTCGGGCGGGCCTTAGGCCCGACCCGTGGGCCCGCCATGACGTGGGGAATGGTTTCGTAGCCGCACGCAATTCAATTGTTCTCGGACGAGCCCGAAAAGCCGCCATCGTCGGCATTGCCGGGCCGACGCTGACTTCGGACGAAGTGACGCTGTTCCGGGCATACCCGCCCACAGGCGTGATCCTCTTCGCCCGCAACATCGAGAACCGGCCGCAGCTCGCATCCCTAGTCGCCACGTTGCGCCGTGTCCTTCCGCCGCAGGCAATCCTGATGGTGGACCAGGAGGGTGGCCGCGTCGCGCGTTTGCGGCCCCCCCACTGGCGCGCGCATCCTCCGGCAGCATCGCTCGGCGCGCTGTTCGGACGTCGGCGCGGGGCCGGCCTGCGTGCCGCGTGGCTGACCGGCGCGCTGATCGGCCACGATTGTGCGACCGCCGGCTTCGACGCGGTCGCCGCGCCGGTGCTCGACCTCGCCATCGCGGGTGCGCACGCCGTCATCGGTGACCGCGCGCTGGCGAACGACCCCGCGTCGGTGGCGCGACTGGGCAGGGCAATGGCGGCGGGCCTGCTGGCCGCGGGGCTACAGCCGGTCGCCAAGCACGCCCCCGGGCATGGCCGCGCGTGCGTCGACAGCCATCTGTCGCTGCCTCGGGTCGAGGCGAACCACCTCGCCGCCGACCTGCTCCCGTTCGCCTTGAACACCGACCTGCCCTGGGCCATGTCGGCGCACATCGTGTATCCCGCATGGGACGCCACACTACCGGCAACATTGTCGCCGACCGTGATCGAGGCGATCATCCGCGGGCGGATCGGCTTTGGAGGAGTTCTGGTGACCGACGACCTCGCGATGAAGGCGCTGTCCGGCACGCCGGCGAACCTGGCACGCCAGGCGCTCGCGGCAGGCTGCGACATCGCGTTGTTTTGCAGTGGCGAGCCGGCGCCCACCGCCGATCTACTGGCAACCTGCCCGGATTTGACCGGAGCCGCCGCGGCCCGCCTTGCCGCCGCGCGAGCGCTGGCGGTGCGCCGGCGTCGCGCGATCGATCCGGCGGCGCTGGCCGTCGAGCGGGATCGGCTGCTGGCGTGACCGACCTCATCTTTCAGGTGGCCATGGCGGTGATCCCCGCGATCCTGGCGATCACCCTGCACGAGGCGGCCCATGGCTACATGGCGCTTGCGCTGGGCGACGATACGGCGCGGCTGGCAGGGCGGCTGTCGCTCAACCCGATCCGACACGTCGACCGCGTCGGGACCATCCTGTTGCCAGGCTTCCTTCTGCTGTTCCAGTTGCTGACCATCCATCGCGTCGTCTTCATGTTCGGCTGGGCCAAGCCGGTGCCGGTGTCGGCCTGGAAGTTCCGTGACCCGCGCCGCGGGATGGCCGTGGTAGCGGTGGCCGGCCCGGCGATGAACTTCTTCCTCGCCTGGGTGGCGGCGCTCCTGCTGCCGGCGCCAACCGGCCTGGCCGACAACGGCCTCGACTATCTCGAAGTGGTCATCGCCCAGCACCCGGTGGTGGGACTGTTTCTGTTCTATTTCATGCTGACCAACCTGGTCCTGGGCCTGTTCAATCTGCTGCCTATCCCGCCCCTGGACGGTGGACGCATCGCGGTCGGCCTGCTGCCGCTCGAGCTGGCGCGAAGCTGGGCAAAGCTAGAGCGCGTCGGCATCGTGCTGGTGATCGTGCTGATCCTCGTGCCGCATCTGATCCCCGGCTTCGACCCGCTGGGCGCGGCGCTCAATAGCGTGGTGCCCTGGGCGTTCGACGTGCTGCTCCGCCTGGCGGGGCACGATGTCGGTGGAACCGACGTGCGCATTTAGTTGGTACGGCACTTTCGTGAATGCGAAAGGCACCGGTCGTGTCTCTATCGGCTGAGGAATTTCGTCGCTGGGCGACATTCAATCCGGTCAACGCTGAGCTTCTGTCCCGGCTTCCCTCGCTTTCACTGAACCAGTGTTATTTGACGGCTGGCTGCCTGTTCCAAGCGGTCTGGAATCGCGTGTCCTCGCGGTCGGCAGGCTGGGGCGTGAAGGATTACGACGTATTCTACTTCGACGATGATGACCTATCGTGGGCGGCTGAAGATGCCGTCATCCAGCGTGTCCGCAGGCTGTGTGGCGACCTCGGCGTAACCGTGGAGATAAAGAATCAGGCTCGCGTCCATCTTTGGTACAAGCAGCGCTTCGGATCGGCTTATCCGCAACTCCGCTTCTCCCGGGAAGGGATTGATCGCTTTCTGATTTCCTGCACTTGCGTCGGCATCGATGTTTCAAGCGGTGAACTATACGCCCCGAACGGCCTACAGGATATGCACGATGGTATCCTGCGAATGAACCCGCAAATCGGACGCCCAAGCCTGTTCCGCCAGAAAGCCGAGGACTATCGAGTCCGCTGGCCGTGGCTTACCATTGTCGAAGCAGAGATCGCATAAAATTCACCGTTGCATGGAGCTGCCCGGCGACCCATGCCGGAGCAAATGATGAACCCACGCCCCGTTGGGATTCGCCGGGAAATAAGTGCTCCACGTGGTGCAACAGTCGCTTCCACATCGTCATGCCGACGCAGAGCCTGCCCCAAGCGAAGGCTGGGGTCGGCATCCACGTCTTCTCTTTGTGCTTGCAGCAAAGACGTGGATGGCCGGCCTTCGCCGACCATGACGAGGTAGCATGAGGCGCGTCCGGAAATGATTCGGTTGTTTCCGCTCGGGCCCTTAGCCGGCCGGAAGCTGGCCATACAGAGCGAAAAATCGGCCCGGTCGCCGCAAGCGACCGAGCCGCAAGGAAGGTCCGGGTTGACCTGGGCCATGAGCCCAATCGACAGGCGCGGGTGTTGGGGCAGCGCCAATCGACGGAGGCCTTGATCGCATGGCGACAGGCGCAATGCTGTGAACTAGCTCACAGCCGGCGACGAAAATTCAGCGCCGGAAACGGGCGGCCGGATGGTTCCCCGGCAAGCGGGCACTCCCGGCGCCGAACAGCTTCTGGCGGAGCGCCCCAGGCGCGTATTCTCGTTTCATCACGCCGCGCGACTGCAACTCCGGCACCACAAGGTCGACAAAATCCTCGACACATTCCGGCACCACCGTGCGTGACAGGTTGAACCCGTCCACATCGGCTTCGTCCACCCACGCCTGCAGTTCGTCGGCGACCCTGCCGGGGGAGCCAACGATCGGCGCCTGGCGGCTTCCCAGCACCATCATCTCCAGCAGCTTGCGCGGCGTCCACTCGGTGCCGGGGCTGCGCACGGTGATAGCCTCCAGGCCCGAGGCCATGGCATTTGTCTTGACGAAGCGGATCGGCTCATCGGGACCGTAGCGCGAGAAGTCGAGGCCCACCGTGGCCGAGTAGTGCGCCAGCGCCCCCTCCGGGCTGGCATACGCACGGTATTCGGCTAGCTTGTCCCGCGCTTCGGCTTCGGTGGGCGCCACGACGACACTCGCGCCGACGTACACCAGGATGTCGCGCGGATCGCGGCCGAACGCCTTCGCCCGAGCGCGGATGTCGGCGACGATGTCCCGCACGTTGTGGCGGAACTGGCCGTTGACGAACACGCACTCGGCGTGGGCGGCAGCAAACTCCCTGCCGCGCGCGGAGGCACCCGCCTGATAAAGTACGGGCGTCCGCTGCGGCGACGGCTCGGACAGATGGATCGCGTTCACCCGATAGTTACGGCCTTCGTGCTGCACCGGATGAACGCGCGCCGGATCGGCGTATTGCCGCCCAGCACGGTCGCGCAACACGGCGCCATCTTCCCAGCTTCCTTCCCAAAGCTGATAGACCACCCGCATGTATTCATCGGCTACGTCGTAGCGGCTGTCGTGCTCCGGCTGTTCCACCAGCCCCATGCCGCGCGCGGCGCTGTCGAGATAGCCCGTGACCACGTTCCAGCCGATGCGGCCCTTCGTCAGGTGATCGAGCGTCGACATACGGCGCGCGAACGTATAGGGCGGTTCGTACGTCAGATTGCACGTGACGCCAAAGCCGAGATTGCGCGTCGCATAGGCCATTGCCGGGATCAGCAGCAGGGGGTCATTCACCGGGATCTGCACGGCATTGCGGATCGACGCATCGGCCGAGCCATGGAACACGTCATAGACACCGAGGATGTCAGCCAGGAACAGACCGTCGAACAAGCCCCGTTCGAGCGTCCGCGCCAGGTCCACCCAGTGGTCGAGATCGGTGTAATCCACCGAGCGGTCGCGCGGATGCGCCCACATCCCGTGCTGGATGTGGCCGACGCAGTTCATGTCGAACGCGTTGAGGCGGATTTGTCTGGGCATGCTACGGGAACAGTCCGCGCGTGTTCTTTGCCCCACGTACCTTCTCCACGCCGATCGCCATCGCAGCTGTACGGTGCGGCACCTTGTCGCGATCGACCCGGTTCATCACCTGCATGAAGGCGCGGCCGAGCACGTGGTAGAGCTTGCTCATCACCTCCGCCTCGTCCCAGAAGAACTGCTGCAGATCCTGCACCCATTCGAAGTAGCTGACCACCACGCCGCCAGCATTGCACAGGATATCCGGGATGACGAAGATCTCGTCCCGGCGTTGATCCAGTACCTCGTCGGCATCCGGCGTGGTCGGTCCGTTGGCGGCCTCGGCCAGCACACGGCATTGCAGCCTGGCCGCAACCGACGCGTCGATCACCCGTTCCACCGCGGCCGGTACCAATACATCGCATTTCTGTACCAGCAGTTCGCGCGGATCGAGCGACAGCTGGTTGGAAAAGCCCGCCAGTGCCCCCTTTTCGTTGACGTGCTTCACCAGGGCCTCGACGCTGAGACCGCCTGGATCGAAATAGCAGGCGGTGTGATCGGATACACCGATCAATGTCATGCCATGCGCGGCCAGGGTCACCGCAGCATGGCTGCCGACATTGCCGAAGCCCTGCACGATAGCGGTGGCGCCTGCCTCCTTCCGGCCAATGCGCTCCAGCGCGCGCCCCACCAGAAAGGCCACACCCCGGCCGGTGGCTTCACGCCGGCCTTCGGTGCCGCCGGAGGCGACAGGCTTGCCGGTGACGATCTCGGTAACCGTTCGGCCCTGATACATGGAATATGTGTCCATGAACCATGCCATGATCTGCTCGTCGGTTCCCATGTCCGGCGCCATCACGTCGGTATGCGGTCCGACGAAGGGGATCATCTCCTGCATGTAGCGGCGTGACAGATTTTCGAGTTCATGGCGCGACAGTGCGCGGGGATCCACCGTCACGCCACCCTTTGCGCCGCCATAGGGCAGGCCGGCCAGGGCGCATTTCCAGCTCATCCAGATCGCCAGCGCCGCCACCTCGCCGATATCGACACTGAGCGCGAAACGCGTGCCGCCCTTGGTGGGGCCGAGCGTCAGATGATGCTGCACGCGGTAGCCCTGATAGACGGCGATGGTCCCATCATCGCGATGGATCGGGCACGAGACCGCAAGGGCCCGCTTGGGATAGAGCAGCCGCGCACGCTCGTCGTGCGGTATTTCGAGGTGGTCGGCGATCACCTGGAATTGCTGTCGGGCCATATCGAACACTGGCCCCGTATAGATGGTCATCAGCCGTCTCCTTCCTGGACGTGTGCAGGCTGAGTTGCGTGCTCCCGATGGCTCGGGAATTATCGTTGGGACCTGCAGCCGTCATTCTTATCTGGAACATCACGTGCCATCCACAAGCGCCAATCTGTCATCCCCGCGAAAGCGGGGACCCAGGCCGACGGCGCCATATAAAACCTAGGTCCCCGCCTGCGCGGGGATGACGCGTTAAATTGTAGGGATGACGAACTAAATTTCGGAGATGACGAGCTGAATTCACGCCGCATTGCAATCGACAAATTGTCACCGTCGCAATTGAAATGCGCACAATGCCACCAGCATCAGTGCGCCGCCGCATGCCTGCACCGGCCGCAGGTCCTCTCCCAGGAATGCGACGCTCGCCAACGTGGAGACCAGCGGCTCCAGATTCATGATCAGTGCCGTCCGAAAGGCGCCGACCCGGGCTATCGAGATGAAGATCGTCAGCACGGAGATCGTGCTGGTCACGCTCATGCCGACGAACGCCACCCAACCGAACGTGCTTTGCGGTGGGTTCGAAGTCTGCGTCAACACAGAGAAGGCCACGAAGATCGCAGCCGAAGGAACCAGCGAATACCAAGTGTTAAGGCGTGAATCCGTGTTGTGAAGGCTTGCACGCGTGATCAGCAGCGACACGACCCTCAGCACCGCCGCCGCCAGCGCACTCGCTACACCGACCAGCTCAACATCGCCGAGCCGCGCACCAAGCATCATGGCGAGGCCGATGAACGCGGCAAGTGCGGCCAGGAATCCGCGCCAGCCCACGCGATCGATGCCGGTCGCTGCTCCGGCGAGGCCGGTGAGCAGCAGATAGATGAAATAGGTCAGGATCGCGATCGACAGGGGCAGCAACTGGATCGCCAGCAGCAGGCCGAAGATGTTGGCGGCGAACATCACGCCGATGCCGATCGAGACAAGACGTTCCCGCCTGGTATGCCGCCGCGCCGGAGGTGCAACGCGCAGCCAGACCCAGAAGAACATGACCGTCAGCACGCCACGGGTGGTAACGAACGACAGCACGTCCATGCCGTCATTGAACACGATCTTGCCGAACACATCGGCGGCGCTGAACGACAGCGCAGCGGTGATGCCGGGCAGCATTGCGGCAAACCGTCTTTCGGCGGTTGCGATCGAGATGGCGCCGTTCATGGTTCGGGCAGAATTCTCAGGCAAGGCCTTGCGGTATCGGCATCGACCTCGACCAACGCGCCGTTTGGCACCACGGCAGTAATGTCGACGTCGAAGCCGGAGATCATGGTAAACTCGGCGAATGCGACACCCTGCACCATGATCGGATTCACCGTTTTGAGCACGAGCGCCGCCGGCATCACACCTCGCGCGGACATCTCGTGGAGCATCAAGGCGGTGGCCACGCCGCCCTTTGCCGCATCGAGCACGAGGATCCGGCCGACATACGACTGACCCGCCAGCTTGTGCTCCGGACGGCAGAACACGCCATTGATGCGGTCAAGATCATAGCGCGCCGAGAATCCATCCTTCGCGACGAGCGCACGGCCGCGAACCCGCTTGCCCATCCCAGCGGCAGCACGAAATTCGTTCATGCAGCGATTCGGCCATTGCACGCGGCATCGACGCAGGCCTGCATGGACAGCAGCGCCGGCCGATAGCCGTAGCCACCCAAAATATTGACCAGCTTTGCCGAGTTGGTGGCGAGCGACTGCCAACCATTGGCCTCCGCCATCTCACGCGCGTAGCTTTGATAGAAGCACATGCCGGACAAAACGAGGCCGCCCGCCGCCTCGATGCGCGCGGTGATACCGAGCCGGTCCGCGTCCGGCTTCACCTGCGGGCTGGTCACCACGAGCAGCGGTATCGTCGTGCGTTGGCCGTCCAACATGCCCGCGACATCGCGCATCTCCAGCAGGCTAAGTTGCGGGGAGGAAAACACGACAACGTCCACCTTGCCGACTTGTTGGCGGTATGAGTCCTGGAAGGCACGCAGATCACCATCGGTGATCGTGACTTTCGTCTGCAACGAGGGATCCGCGATGTCGCTCAGGCGCTCCGCCTCGGGCGTGACACCGACCATATGAAACAGCGCGACGGACCCGTAACTGGCCATCGCGGCACCGAAGTGCTTCAGCTCATCCGAATTTGGAACACGATCGACACCGACAATCGCCGGCACCTGCCAGTAGTCGCCGGCAATCCGGCCTACAACGGCCCCCAGTGAACCCCAGTCGTGCAACTCCCGCGGCGTGACGGCGATGCGCAGCAGCAGAGTGGCGCGTCGCTTCTCCGCCAGGTGATAGCCGTAGCGCGGCGTCCGCCCGGTCAGGCCAGCCGCCAAAGCCGAAGGTCCGCCCTCGAAATTCGACCGGGCCCCAAGCACGCTGTTCGAATAGATCACCACGCCGGTATCGCCGTACGCCATGTGCTCGCCGCGAACCGCCGGCATGATCGTTTGGTAGTTGATGCAGGTATCCGTCATCAGGACGCCGAGCGCCTGGAATGCCACGATCGCGCGACGCTCCAGCGCCAGCATCCAATCCTGCTGTTTCAGCCGCGCGGCCGCAGCGAAGTCCGTGCCGCGTGGATCGGTGATGGTCGGGATGCGAACCTGGCGGTGCTCTTCCGGCAGGTTCGCAAGCTTCTCGAGCCATTCGACGCCGGCGACGCCGAGCGATTCGGTATCCGCCATGATGTGGGCTTGCGACACCGGCACGAAATCCGCCGCACCGAGATAGGATCCAACACGGATCTGGTGCTCGATCGCCCATTGCCGCGCCAGGCCGGCCTCGCCGGCCAGCATGGACCGCTCTTCGTCTGTTAGAAGCACTTTGGATCACGCCGGCGCGTGATCGCGCACCGGCTTTCCTCCCGTTGATTGGCCCCGGATCATGCTGGCTTCAGCCGGTCGCTGTCAAAAATGCCTCGACCACGCCGACGAAACCATCGGGATTCTCGGCGTGCAGCCAATGTCCGGCATTCTTCAAGGTGACAAACCGCGCGCTGGGAAACAGGCTCCGAATCGCCGGGCGGTGTTCGGCCCTGATGTAGTCCGATGCAGCGCCGGCGATGAACAACGTCGGACCGGCATAGCGCGCATCATCCGGCGCATCCCAGGCTCCGATGACCGGCAGCGCAGCGATGATCTCCGTCAGTGCGATGCGCCAGCGCGGCGTCGCACCGAGTTGCAGGTTCTGCAGGAGAAACGCGCGGACGGCGGCATCCGGCACCGCCTCCGCCAGCGCGGCATCGGCCTGCCCGCGCGACATGCCACGCGACATCGGCAACGATGCCATGGCCTCCGCGATCGCGCGATGATGCGGTGGGTAGGCCACCGGCGCGATGTCGGCAACGATCAGCCGCGCCGTCAGGTCCGGATGCATAAGCGCCGCCTGCATCGCAACCTTGCCGCCCATCGAATGGCCCAGCAGCGTTGCGGGCAGAGCCGACAGCCGATCCAATGTCTCCAGCACATCGGCGGCCATGGTCGCATACCGCATGTCGCCATCATGCGGACTTACACCATGATTGCGGAGGTCCAGCGCGATCACCCTGCGCCTTTGAGCCAATTGCCGCTGCACGATCCCGAAATTGCGCGCGGCCCCGAACAGCCCATGCAGCAGCACCAGACTGTCGCCCTGTCCCATTGCGGTGGCGTTCAGGATCATGTCCGTCTGCCAGGCCATGCTGCCGCGCCGACGCCGCCGATGATCAGCGCCGCCCCGAACAGCAGATCGGAAGTGAACGCCTCGCCTAAAAGCAGATTGGCAAGGATCAGGCTTATCGCGGGTGTCATCAGGAAACCCACCGAGGAGACGACCGTCGGCAATGTGGCAGTCGCCTGCACCACGCACCAGGTACCGAACGGGCCGGCGAGCAGTCCGATATAGGCGAGCGCCGCCCAGGACCCAGGCTGCAAACCCAGTGTTCCGTCGGGCACATGCCAGATCAAGAGTGGCGCCAGCATCACCGCGGCGACCGCAAAACACCAAGGCAACAGCTGGAACATCGACAAATGCGGCCTGGCGGCGCGGATGACGATGATCGCCACCGACCACGACAGAGCTGCGC
>DATMND010000120.1:0-12649 GCA_035569235.1 Acetobacteraceae bacterium
GTTTCCCGGTCAACGTCATCAGGCCGCTCATCGCCTGGCCGAGTGGATCAAATGCCGGACGATCGATATAGGGACCGTACTGGCCAAAGCCGGATACCGAAACCAGAATGACGCCGCGGTTCAACTCGCGAAGCCGTTCATAGTCGAACCCCATCGCCTTCATCGTGCCCTGGCGAAAGTTCTCCAGCACGATGTCAGCGGTCTTGACCAGTTCGGCAAAAATCTCCTTGCCGCGCGGATTCCGCAGGTCCAGACAGATGCTTTTTTTGCCGCGGTTATAGACGGTGAAATAGATGCTCTGGCCTCGCACCATCGGCGCATGCCTGCGTGTCTCCTCGCCGCCCGGCCGTTCGATCTTGATGACCTCGGCGCCCAGATCGGACATGATCATGCCGCCGCGCGGACCTGCCTGGTAGCGCGCCAATTCGAGCACGCGGACGCCGTCGAGACTGAGGCTCATGGCGATCCCCCCATGATTGCTGCAACACAAGAAGCCGCTGCCCTTGCGAGGAGCGAAGCGACGAGGCAATCCCGTGCGCTGCTGGCCAGCGATCGCTGCCCTTCGGCTCGCAATGGCGGGGTGCAGATTGTCCGCGAATCATGTTCGGAGCAACCTGGTACCTCCGCACGGTGATTTTGACCGGTCGAAACGGGTGGGACAACCCGCCTCAACCCGGGACATCAGAGGGTTTTCCGCCTCCCTCGAGCAAAGCCAAAGAGGCAAAATCATTGCGTTGGATATCAGCACTGCTACATGGAGGCACTGGCCGATTGCGATATGCTTGATCCGAAGGATTGAATCGCTTCGAGCATCTGTCGCGCACCCCGCCGTCAATACTTCCGCAATCATTCGTCCACAGCATCGCAAAGAAAGAATTTTAGCGCAGATGCAGAAAGGCGATACACGCAAAACACACAGATAGTAGCGAGCTGAATGAATTGTCGGGGCGCGCTTTGACAGTACTCAATACGCTTGGAGCAGGGTTATTGCAAAAGGTCTATGAGTCCGCGCTGGCATATGAAGTCCGTGCCGCCGACCTCTCGGCTGTGCAACAATACGGCGCCAAGATGTACTACAAAGACATCCTGGTAGGTGAGTATTTCGTGGACCTGGTGATGTACGACGTGCCTCTGGTCGAGTTGGAGACCGTCAAGGCACTGGACGACGCGCACATGCCCCCGGGCGCTTGACCCGGGGGTCGAACGCAATGCACCAATTATCCGAAAGCGACCGGTCTGCGACTCTGCCTGCTGCTTAACTTCGGCAAGCCGCGCCTGGAGATCAAACGCGTGGCCCATGGCCTATAAACCGCGCCGAGTCATCTGCGTGTTTTGCGTGTATCGCCTTTCTGCATCTGCGCTAACATTCTTTTTTGGTCTGCGGTGCCACAAGGCTGGTAATGTGGGCCTAGACTGTACGCGATCGCAGCCCGTCCTTGCCGCGACCGTAGTACGCTCAACCGGTCAGAACCACTGTGACGAGGTACCAGTAGCGGCAACTTACCCTCGGAGGTGGCAGGCCACCCAGTGTCCATCGGCCGTCTGTCGCAACGGCGGCTTCTCCGTGCTGCACAGCGGCAACTTGCGGATTGGGCAGCGCGTGTGAAAATGGCAGCCCGACGGTGGCCGGATCGGGTTTGGCACATCGCCCTGCAGATGGATGCGCTCGCGCTTCGCGGTCGGGTCCGGGATGGGCACGGCCGACAGCAGCGCCTCGGTATAGGGATGCAGTGGCGCGGCGTAGAGATCGGGCGCCGCGGCAATCTCGACGATGCGGCCGAGATACATCACCGCGACGCGCGTGCTGATGTGCTCCACCACGGACAGATCGTGCGCGATGAACAGATAGGTCAGGCCGAACTGATCCTGCAGGTCCTCGAGCAGGTTGATCACCTGCGCCTGGATCGACACGTCCAGCGCGGATACGGGTTCGTCGCACACGATCAGCTTCGGCGACACCGCGAGCGCGCGGGCAATGCCGATACGCTGGCGCTGGCCGCCGGAGAACTCATGCGGATAGCGCCGCATGTGGTCGGGGTTGAGCCCGACTGTCTCCAGCAGTTCGGCGACGCGGTCCTCAAATGCACGGCGGCCCTTGGCCAGGCTGTGGATGATCAGCGCCTCGCCGATGATCGCGCCGACGGTCATGCGTGGGTTCAGCGACGCGTAGGGATCCTGGAAGATGATCTGCATGTCGCGACGCATCGCGCCAAGCGATCCGCGACCGAAGTCGGTGACATTGCGGCCCGCGAACCAGACCTCGCCGGAGGTCGGCTCGATCAGCCTGAGGATGCAGCGGCCGGTGGTTGACTTGCCGCAGCCCGATTCGCCGACCAGGCCCAGCGTCTCGCCGGCGGCGATTTCGAAGCTGACGTGATCGACCGCGTGCACCTGGTCGACCTCACGGCCAAACACGCCGCCCTTCACAGGGAAGTTCTTCACCAGCTCGTTCACGCGCAGCAGTGGCTCGGTCATCGCTCAGCGGTTCCTCATCAACCGTCGTCATTCCCGCGCAAGCGGGAATGACAGCGATTGGTTCATCCATTCGATCGCCCCGGATCAATACAGGATGCAGGCGGCCTTGTGGCCGGACTCGACCACGCGCAGTTCCGGCACTGCTTCGGTGCATGCCGGCTTCACGAACCGACAGCGCGGTGCGAACCGGCAGCCCGGCGGCGGATCGATCAGGCTTGGCACCACGCCCGCGATTGCCTCCAGGCGCACGCGCTTCCCCGCGTTCCGGTCGATCCTCGGAATCGAGCGGATCAGGCCCTGGGTGTAGGGATGCAGCGGACTGGCGAACAGCCGCTCGACCGATGCCTCCTCGACCACCATTCCGGCATACATCACCACCACCCGCTGCGCGGTCTCGGCGACCACACCCATCGCGTGGGTGATCAGCATGATCGCCATGCCCAGCCGCGACTTCATCTCAGCCAGCAGATCGAGGATCTGTGCCTGAATGGTCACGTCGAGCGCCGTGGTCGGTTCGTCCGCGATCAGCAGCCGGGGATTGCAGGACAACGCCATCGCGATCATGACGCGCTGGCGCATGCCGCCAGAGAACTGATGTGGATAGTCGTGCACTCTGCGCTCCGGCGTGGGGATGTTGACCAACCGCAGCATCTCGATGGTTCTGTCCAACGCGTCGCGCCGGTTCAGGCCCTCGTGCAGACGGATCGTTTCGGCGATCTGGTGGCCGACCGTATAGACCGGGTTCAGCGAGGTCATCGGCTCCTGGAAGACGATGGCGATCTCCTTGCTGCGGATCCGGCGCATCGCGTCTGGGCCGAGCGGGACGAGGTCGCGTCCCTGCCATAGCACGCTTCCAGCGACGATGCGGCCCGGCGGCATCTGGATCAGCTTAAGCACCGTCATCGCGGTGACCGTCTTGCCGCAGCCAGATTCGCCGACCACGCCCAGGGTCTCGCCGCGGTCGATGGTCAGGTCCACGCCGTCGACCGCCCGCACCATTCCATCGTCGGTCTTGAAGTGGGTCTTTAGCCCGCGGATCTCCAGCAGTGGCTCAGCCATGCAAGCAGTTACATGACGCGGCGCGGGTCCAGCGCATCGCGCAGCCCGTCGCCGATGAAATTGATGGTGAGCACCGCGAGGAAGATCGCACCTCCCGCGAACAATGCCCAGTGCGGCGCTACGTCCAGATTATCCTTGGCGTCGAACAGAATGCGGCCCCAGGTCGGAATGTCCGCCGGAAACCCGAGACCGAGGAACGACAGTGTCGATTCCGCGATGATCGCCGCCGCCACGTCGATCGTGCCAGCGACGATCACCGGCCCGAGGGCATTTGGCAGGATGTGCCGCACCACCAGACGAAATGTCGATGCGCCAAGCGCGCGGGCCGCCTCGACGAACTCCTTCTCGCGCAGCGCGAAGAACTGCGCGCGCACCAGCCGGGCCACCGTCATCCAGCGGAAGGCGCCAATCCCCGCAACGATGAGGACGAAGATGCCAAGCTCCGGCCCCACCAGCTCCTTCAACGAGTCGCGGAACAGGTAAATGAGCAGCAGCAGCACCGGAAGCTGCGGCAGGGACAGGAACAAGTCGATCAACCACACGAGCGCGGTATCGACGCTGCCGCGCGACACGCCTGCGACCGCGCCGACAATGGTGCCGACGACGACGGAGACCGACATCGCCGCCAGGCCGACCGCGAGCGAAATCCGACCGCCATAGAGCATGCGCGCGAGCAGATCCTGGCCGAGATCATCGGTACCCAGCGGGTGTGCCCAACTCGGCCCCTGCAGCTGAGCGGTGAAGTCGATGTCGTTGATCTGGACGCGCCACAGCAGCGGGCCGAACGCGACCGCGAGAATCATCGCCAACAGGATTACTGTGCTTGTCACTGCGAGACGGTGTCGGCGGAAGCGCCGCCAGGCCTCCGTCCAGGGCGTGACGTGTCGCGCCCGCCTCCCGGTTCTGGCGGGGACGCCGGCAGCGTCAACGGTAGGAGATGCGCGGGTCGAGCCAGCCATAGAGAAGGTCCGCGATCAGGTTGAACAGGATGACCAGGCAGGCGAAGACAAATGTCACCGCCATGATCACCGGCGTGTCGTTGGCCAGGATTGCGCTGATCAGCAGCGACCCGATGCCGGGAATCCGGAAGATTTGCTCGGTCACGATGGCGCCGCCGAACACGACCGGCATCTGCAGGGCGATCAGCGTCACCACCGGGATCAACGCATTGCGCACGATATGCTTGAGCACGACGCCGCTCTCCGGCAGCCCCTTCGCGCGCGCGGTGGTGACGTAGTCGAGGCGGATGACGTCGAGCACGGCGGAGCGCACGAAGCGTGTCCAGGTCGCGCCCTGAAACAGTCCGAGTACCGCGATCGGCATGATCGCCTGCTTGGACTCCTCCCACCACCAGGCGAACCCGGTGGCGGACAGGTCTCCGCGGAACACGAACGGCAGCCAGTTGAGATTGATGCTGAACACAAGGATGAACACGATGCCCGTGAAGAAGGTGGGCAACGAGAATCCGATCAGGGCGAACGTGCTGGCGATCTGGTCGAAGATCGAATAGGGCCGCGTCGCGGCATAAACGCCGACCGGCAACGCGATCAGCAGCGCCAGCACCTGCGACGCGCCAATCACGCCGAGTGTGGTCGGCAGACGTTGCAGAATAAGGGTATCGACGTTCATCCGGCTGGCGAACGAGAAGCCCCAGTCGCCATGCACCATGGCCGAGAGCCAGTGCAGGTAGCGAACCAGGACAGGATCGCCGAGCCCGAATTTCGCACGCAGTGCGGCCGCAACCTCTGGCGGAATTGCCGGGTTGGTTGCGAGTTCGCCGAACGGATCCCCCGGCGCGAGCGCCAGAATGGTGAACAGAACAGCGCTGATGCCCAGCAGACTCGGTATCGCGATGAGCACTCGTCGGGCAAGGTAGCGGCTCACCGGCGTGACCGTCGGTCGTCAGGCCCACAAAAGCGGTCACCTAGCATTGCTGGTGGGGTCAGCTGCCGCCACGGGTTCCCGCTTTCGCGGGAATGACGATCAAGCTTCACCTGCGCTGATCCCGGCGTCAGGCGTCGCGATACCAGTCCTGAATCGCGAACGTATTGTTATCCCAGCCGCTGAGCGGCGCGTGCAGGCCGTTCACCATCGCCGATACGCTGGGGCGGGCGACGACCGGGATGACCACCACGTTCTTGATCACCAGGTCGTTCATCGCAATGAACAACGCCGCCCGCTTGACCGGGTCGATTTCGGTGTCGCTTTGCTCGTAAAGCTTGTCGTATTCCGGGCTCTGCCAGCGGGTGATGTTGCGGCCCTGCCATTTGTTCGCCTTGCTCGCGGCCTCCGCCGAAAGGAATTGTCGCATGAATACGCCAGGGTCCGGCTCCGTCATGGTCGTGTTGTACATCTGAACGTCGCAATAGAAATGCGTATATGTGTCGGGGTTTGCGACATCAGAGGAGAAATACACCGACGCCGTGACCGACTTGATCTCCACATCGATCCCCACCTTCTGGCACGCCTGTTTGACGATGGCCTGATTTTTCTGCCGCGGGGCGTTGATCGACGTCTGGTAGACCACCTTCAGCTTGACGCCGTTCTTTTCCCGGATGCCGTCGGCGCCGGGCTTCCAGCCGGCGTCATCCAGCAGCTTGACGGCCTTCTCGACGCTGAACTCGTAGCGCGTGTTGCTCGAGACGTACTTCTTCGGCGCATTGATGAAATTGGCGGTGTCGATGCCGGTGCGGCCATAGATGTACTGATGCACCGAGGCGCGATCGACAAGCAGGTTGAACGCCTGGCGGACCGCCGGGTCGGTCAGGAACGGATGCTTCGTCTTAACGCTTGACCGCTCGCCATCGACCTCGGTCCAAGGGTCGGTATTGTTGAGCTGGATGTGCTCGATAGCGCCGCCAGGCAGGATGACAACGTGACCCTTCCCGCTCGTCTCGAGCCGCTTCAGGATCTCGTCCTCCACCTGCATGTTCCAACCGAAATCGTACTCGCCGGTTTGCAGCACGGCTCGCGCCGCCGAGACGGCATCGCCGCCGCCCTTCATCTCGATCGTATCGAAATAGGGGCGATTATCCATGTGGTAGTTGGGGTTGATCTTACCGCGCACGAGGTCGCCCGGCTTGAAGTCCTCGAACAAGTATGGACCGGTGCCGACCGGTGCGAGGTTTGCCGGAGCCTCGCGCGACTTCGCACCATTGTACGGCTCGAACAGATGCTTCGGGAGGATCATTCCGCGCGTGCCGACGAACGCGTCCGCCCAAAACGGCGTTGGCTTCGCGAAGTCGATGCGGATCGTGTGATCGTCCACCTTGACGACCTTCACGTCCTTGTAGGTGCCGATGGTCACCGCGGCGGTCGCTGGATCAGCGGCATATTCCCAGTTGAAGACACAGTCATCGGCGGTGAACGGCTGGCCGTCATGCCACTTCACATTCTGCTTGAGCTTCCATGTGACTGATTTGCCATCCTCGCCAAGGCCGCCGTTGTCGAGGGTGGGGATCTCGGCGGCAAGCACCGGCACAAGGTCGCCATCGGCGTTCCACCCGGCGAGCGGCTCGTAGAACACGCGCGAGCCGTCCTGGTCCTTGGTGCCGACAGCAAAGTGCGGGTTCAGCAGGGTGGGACCCTGCCACCACAGCACCTTCAGCGCCCCGCCCCCGCCGCGCTTCGTCGGCTTGTATTCCGGAATTGTCGCCGCCGTCGCTACCCCGGACGAGGCCAGCATCTGCGTCGCCATCGGCGCGGTGAGGCCGAGTGCGATCATTGTGCGCGTGAAGGCGCGGCGTGACAGCCTGGCCTGCCGCACGTCCTCGATGACGCCACGCAGTTCACGTTCGTTCATTGTGATTCGCCTTCTCCCAGAGCCCAGGGTCGTGGTCGGCTATTACCGTCCCATGCCGCTGTGCCGCTAGATGCTAAGCAGCATTGCAACGGGGCACAACCCGCGTGTCCCCGCGATGGTGGATATGCTGCGCACTCTTCTAGTAGCGATACAGATCGTGCTTGAACGGTCCTGACACGCCGACGCCGATATACTCCGCCTGCTGCGGCGATAGCTTCGTCAGCACGGCGCCGACCTTCGCCAGATGCAGCGCCGCCACCTTCTCGTCCAGTTCCTTCGGCAGAGTATAGACGTTGCGCTCGTACTTGCCGGCAGTGGCGTTGAACAGCTCGATCTGCGCCAGAACCTGATTGGTGAAGCTGGCGCTCATCACGAAGCTCGGGTGGCCGGTGGCGTTGCCCAGGTTCACCAGGCGCCCCTCGCTGAGCACGATCAGCCGCTTGCCATCGGGGAACACCACCTCGTCAACCTGCGGCTTGACGTTCTCCCATTTGTAGTTGCGCAGCGACTCGATCTGGATCTCGGAATCGAAGTGGCCGATGTTGCAGACGATGGCGCGGTGCTTCATCTGCCGCATGTGGTCCAGCGTGATCACGTCGATGTTGCCGGTCGCCGTGACGAATATGTCGCCGATCGGCGCGGCATCATTCATCGTGATGACCTGATAGCCTTCCATCGCCGCCTGCAACGCGCAGATCGGATCGACCTCGGTCACCATCACGCGGCAGCCGGCATTGCGCAGCGACGCGGCCGAACCCTTGCCCACGTCGCCGAAGCCGTTCACCACGGCGATCTTGCCCGACATCATCACGTCGGTGCCGCGGCGAATGCCATCGACCAGTGATTCCCGCACGCCGTACAGGTTGTCGAACTTGGACTTGGTCACGCTGTCGTTCACGTTGATCGCCGGCGTCAGCAGCTTGCCGTCCCGCGCCATGTCGCGAAGCCGGTGCACCCCGGTGGTGGTCTCTTCCGAGATGCCGCGCACGTCCTTCAGCATATTGGGATACTTCTGGTGCATCAGCAGGGTCAGGTCGCCGCCATCGTCCAGGATCATGTTCGGCGTCCAGGAGTCAGGACCCCGGACCGTCTGCTCGATGCACCACCAGAACTCTTCCTCGCTCATGCCCTTCCAGGCGAACACCGGCACGCCGGCGGCGGCAATAGCCGATGCGGCGTGGTCCTGGGTGGAGAAGATGTTGCAGGAGGACCAGCGCACGGTCGCGCCCAGCGCCTGGAGGGTCTCGATCAGCACAGCGGTCTGCACGGTCATGTGGAGGCAGCCAGCGATCCGGGCGCCCTTCAGCACCTTGGCTGGGCCATACTCCTTGCGGACCGCCATCAGGCCGGGCATTTCGTCCTCGGCCATGGCGATTTCCTTGCGGCCCCAATCGGCCAGGGAGAAGTCCTTCACCTTGTAGTCCTCAGTCGCCATATTTGCTCGCTCCTGCCTGATTGGCGGCGCTATATAAAGATATCTGCATGTTTAGCAATCGCTTCGTGAGGTTGCCTGTGCAACTGAACGGGCGCAGAGGGGATCATGGCCGATAGACAACGCGTTCTGTTGCTGACCGGAGCCAGCCGCGGCATCGGCCACGCCACGGTGAAGACATTCAGTGAGGCGGGTTGGCGGGTGCTGACCCTCTCCCGTCACCCCTTCGATCCGCGCTGCCCGTGGGAGGGTGGGGCGAAGAACCACGTCCAACTCGACTTGGCCGACATCGACCGGGTGCACGCGGAAATGCCGCGGCTCTGCGCCATCGTCGGCGACGGACTAGATGCGCTGATCAACAACGCCGCGATCTCCCCGAAACGATCCGAGGGCGGGAAGATCCGGGCGCTTGAAATGGCGCACGCCGACTGGCTGCACATCTTCAACGTGAACTTCTTCGCCTGCGTCGCCCTGGTGCAGGGCCTGCGCGCGCCGCTGGAGGCAGCGCGAGGGACGGTGGTGAACATGACCTCCATCGTTGGCTCACGGGTGCATCCATTCGCATCGGCTGCCTATGCGGCCTCGAAGGCGGCGCTATGGGCGCTGACACGCGAGCTGGCCGCGGACCTCGGGCCCGCCGGCGTGCGGGTGAACGCCGTGTCGCCGGGCGAGATTGATACCGGCATCCTCTCGCCGGGAACGGAAGGCATCGTCGATCGCGACATCCCGCTGCACCGGCTGGGCAAGCCAAGGGACGTGGCCGACCTGCTGCTGTTCCTGTGCGCCAATACCGAAAGCTATATTTCGGGGTCGGAAATCCACATCGACGGCGGGCAGCGGGTGTAGCCCGACAGGCCTCGCCGCGGGAACTGGGGGAAAATGCCATGACGCCGCAGCGCACCGCTCTGGTTGCGTGTCTTGCTCTGCTTGCAGGGCAGGGGGCGCCAACGCCGGCACCAACGATATCCTGATCGGCCTCGACCAGAAGATCACCTACGACGCCAACGGCCAGGTCAATGGGCCGCCGGGGAAGGCTGCGGTCCTGGTCATGGACGTCTCAAACCCCGCGAAACCCAGAATCCGCGCCAGCCTGCCGCTGATGAACTCGCTGCTCGGGCCGCCGACCAATCTGCAGATCACGCCGGACGGCAAGCTTGGACTGGTGGCCAATTCGGTGGTGATGAACCAGGACGGGTCGGCCTGGAAGACCGCCCCGGATGACAAGCTGTTCGTCATCGACCTGACCGCCAATCCGCCGAAGCGGATCGACACGGTCTCCATCGGTAAGCAGCCGTCGGGGATGGCGATCTCGAAGAAAGGCGATCTCGCGCTTATCGCCAACCGGGCGGGCAAGAGCGTTTCTGTTGTGTCGATCCAGGGCATGACGGTGAAAGCGGTCGGCGAGGTGCCGATGGAGCAGGAGGCCGCGGCCGTGGCGATCACGCCGGACGGAAAGCGAGCGTTCGTCTGCCTGAACCTGGTGAACAAGGTCGGCGTGCTGGCGATCGACGGCCAGAACGTGACCTACGACAAGTCGCTGGACATCCCGGCGGCGTTCAACCCGTACAACATCGATGCCACGCCGGACGGGAAATACGTCGTCGCATCCAACACCGGCGCGATGGGATTGAACGCCGATGCCGAGGCGACGATCGCGGCAGCGCGTCCGCATCCGCATGTTACAGACTTGATGAGCCCGGGAAACGGTCCCGAGGGCTTCGCCATTTCACCGAACGGCAAATGGGCCGTGGCGCCGTTGCTGCTTGGTACTGGCGCAAAGCCGAGCGCCTACAACTACACGAAGAACGGACAGGCGGTGTTGATGGCGGTTGGACCGGATGGGCGTCTTAGCGTGGCGAGCCGCGCCAATCTTGGCGGGCTGCCCGAGGGTGTCGCGTTCAGTCCGAACAGTGGATACGTTTATATAGGCAACTATCTTGACCAGGATTTGCAGATATTCCGTATCACGAACGGCAAGCTGGCAGCGGTGGGCACGATGAACCTGCCCGGGCAACCGGCCTCAATGCGCGGACCGGCCTGGTGACCGTGTTGCGCGCGTCATGGCCGGCGAAGGCCGGCCACCCACGGCTTTATTGACCACCGCGAGGAAAGGATAGACGTGGGTGGCCGGCCTTCGCCGGCCATGACGGTGAAAAATGGGCGATGCGACGCGTCAGGTATTCATCGCGTCGAAGAAGTCGTTGTTCGTCTTGCTGTATTTCAGCTTGTCGAGCAGGAATTCCATCGCATCCACCGTCCCCATCGGGTTCAGGATACGGCGCAGCACCCACATCTTTGACAGCGTGCCCTTCTCGACCAGCAGTTCTTCCTTGCGCGTGCCCGACTTGGTGATGTCGATCGCCGGGAAGCTGCGCTTGTCGGACAACTTGCGATCCAGGATGATTTCCGAATTGCCGGTGCCCTTGAACTCCTCGAAGATCACCTCGTCCATCCGGCTGCCGGTGTCGATCAGAGCTGTCGCGATGATGGTCAGCGACCCGCCTTCCTCAATATTCCGCGCCGCACCAAAGAAGCGCTTCGGCCGCTGCAATGCGTTCGCATCCACGCCACCGGTCAGCACCTTGCCCGACGACGGCACCACGGTGTTGTAGGCGCGCGCCAGGCGCGTGATCGAATCCAGCAGGATCACCACGTCACGCCGGTGCTCGACGAGGCGCTTGGCCTTTTCCAGCACCATCTCTGTCACCTGCACGTGACGCGTCGCCGGTTCGTCGAAGGTGGAACTGATCACCTCGCCCTTCACCGAGCGCGCCATGTCGGTGACTTCCTCCGGCCGCTCGTCGATGAGCAGCACGATCAGGAACACTTCCGGGTGATTGGCGGCAATCGCGGTGGCGATGTTCTGCAGCATCACCGTCTTGCCGGTTCGCGGCGGCGAGACAATCAGCGCCCGCTGGCCCTTGCCGATTGGCGCGATCAGATCGATCACTCGCGGCGTGTAGTCTTTGCTCGGTCCCTTCGCCACTGACTGGAAGTTCTCCACCTCCATCTTCAGGCGCTCGTCCGGATACAGCGGCGTCAAATTGTCAAAGTTGATCCGGTGCCGCACAGACTCCGGCGGCTCGAAATTGATTGTGTTGACCTTGAGCAGGGCAAAATACCGCTCGCCGTCCTTTGGCGCGCGGATCTGCCCCTCGACCGAATCGCCGGTGCGCAGGCCGAAGCGGCGCACCTGGCTTGGGCTCACATAGATGTCATCCGGTCCGGGCAGATAGTTGGCTTCCGGACTGCGCAGGAAGCCGAATCCGTCGGGCAGGATTTCGAGCGTGCCTTCGCCGTGAATCGCCTGGTCGTTCTCGGCCAGGTTCTTCAGGATCGCGAACATCATGTCCTGCTTGCGCAGCGACGATGCGTTCTCGATCTGTAGCGATTCGGCATAACTCAGGAGGTCGGAGGGTGTTTTGGCCTTGAGTTCGGCAAGATGCATGGACGCCTCAGCGTGGTCCGATTGATGGAGCGGGACGAGGGCGGAACGCCCGGTATATCGTTGCCGACCAACGATCGATCGATGGCCGGACTCGGTCCCGTCTGGTGGGAGAATCGAGGCGGCGCCTGAATGCCGCTCGGAGGGGAGAACCGGAAGCTAGGCGGACCGGCGCCCTCCCGTCAACCGGCAGGTGGTCCGATCAGGGTGGAATGTCAAGAGGTTCGCGGATTCGGCGCCTCAAAAAGGCCGTACGATGACCATCACCACGATAATGACCATCAACAGCGTCGGTACCTCGTTCGCAATCCGATAGAAGCGCTGCGACCGCTGGTTGCGATCCTCCAGGAAGTCCCGCCGCCATTTGGACAATGCGCCGTGGAACCCGGACAGCAGGATCACCGCGGTGAGCTTCACGTGCCACCAGCCCGCGGAC
>DATMND010000121.1:0-3574 GCA_035569235.1 Acetobacteraceae bacterium
GACCGTGCCGCGCGCATCCGTGCGGCGGGCGGACTGCCGGCGGACCTGGACTTCGGCCCGCCCGAGCCCGAACTGGTCCACGACGTCGTCCACAGCACCAGCCCGATCCTGCAGGCGCACGCCCGCCAGCGGCACAACGGCGCCGCGAAGCCGGCACGAGTCGCCGTTTCAGCGACAACGTCTCACGCAGAGGCACTTTGAGACAATGGTGAGCCTACGGCTCCAGCACGGCGATCACCCCGCCAGGCCTGCCATTCGTTGCAGGCCCATTGTAGCCACGCCGCCCCGCCGAGGCGATGCCGGCGCCGTTCAAACGGTCGGCCGATGTCGCCAAGTTCTGGGCGCGGCAGCGGTTCATCCGTTCAGAGGAGGGCTAATCACGGCCTGTCATTGCAACCCTCGCGCGAACGCGGGCAACCCCATAGAGGGTGCGGACTCGCAGGCAGGCGGCAGTCTGAATTCCGGCTTGCTCTTTACGGCGTTGCAGCCTGAAAGTGATGCGATCGCCATTGGCTTGCTTGCCCGGCGCGAGCAAGACTGGCGTGATGAAGCCGACACCCCCTGCCACGGTATGAGCCATGCCAGTGCACCTGCCTGCCGGTTACAAGCCGTCGCCCGACGAAGCGTTCATGAACCCGTCGCAGGTGGAATACTTCCGCCAAAAGCTGCTGCGGTTGCGCACGGACGCTCAGCGCGAACTGAATGCGGTCCCGGCCGTGGGCTCAAATGACAGCATCCGCGAGGGCGATCAGGCCGATCAGGCAAGCGCCGCCGTGGACCGGGAGTTTGACATTGTCAGCCGCGAACGCGCCCACGCTTTGCTGCGCCAGATCGAACGGGCGCTGATCCGGATCGACAATGGCACCTATGGCTATTGCGCCGACACCGGCGAACCGATCGACCTGCGCCGGTTGGACGCACAACCCACCGCCACATTGACGACCGAGGCCCAGGCGCAGCGGGAGCGTTCCCGAACCTGACCGCCGCCGTCGGCCTGCTCACCGCGGAACAGTTGCCTGCCAAGGGCCTGTCGCTACGACTGCTTCTCCGTCACCAGGCCATGGTGGCATCGTGATACCAACGGCAGCGAGTGGCTCATCGCCGAAGGATCGGAACTGGAAGCAGGTTCCCGTCGGTATTGTAAGGCACACGCCGGCGCAGACGTCCACCATCCCGCTCTGGTCACCCAGCCGCCGCCACATCTCCCCTCGTCCCGACAGGAAGAACCAGATCTCTTCGACGGTGCGATGGACGACAGCTGTTGACGTCTCTCCCGGCGCCAACGCGAAATGCGCCATTCCGCCAGCCTTCAGGCTGAGCAGCAGCCGAACATCGGAGCCGTCCGGCGCAATGGCGTCTCGTGCCGTCGGCAGCCGGATGGTTGCGAACCCGGTCATGACCGCCGACCCTCCGCGGTCGCGCGCCTTGGCCCTGCAAAGACAGGGAGGGGCCGCACCGGGCCCTTGATCCGTCGCAACCCCGACAGCAGCGTCATCGCCAGCCCGACCAGCGCCACATAGTGCGCCGGGCGCAGGCCGTAGGACAGCGTTTCGTTGGCCGCCAGGACCCGCCATGGGTTGATCCCGGTCGTCAACCCGTACCAGCCGAACTCGATGCCGACCGCCGAGAACGCCGCAACCACGCTCAGCCCAAGCTGCGCGACCATGCTACGCTGCCAGCCCATCGGCAGCGCCCGCCACAGCATCAGCCAGACGAACAGGCCGGCCATGAACACCGGCTCCGACACGTTCGACTTGGACTGGATAAAGTAGTGCAGCAGAGCCACGATGCCGAGCCCGTAGATCGCCCGGTGCAGCCGTTTCCACCGGTGCCCGAGCCGGCGCATCCACCCATCGGTCGAGGTCGCGCCCAGCACGCCAAGCCCCAGCAGCGTGACAAAGCCGATCGTCAGATAGAACCGCCGAACGACCTCCGAGGCCACCACGAGCAGGTTGAAGTTCTGGTCCACGATGTAGAGGCTCAGATGCGCCACGGCGTAGGCCAGCGCGGTCAGCCCGACGATGCGCCGCACCAGCAGGATGCGCGGCCAGTCCAGCACACGTGCCGCCGGCGTGATCGCCAGCGAGATCATCAGGAACCGGATCGCCCAATCGCCCGCGCCATGGATCGCCTCGGTCACCGGACGCGCGCCCAGCGCCCCGGTCGCCAACCAGAACGCCAACACCGCGCCGGGGATGAAGCCGGCGAACAGCACCGCCGCCTTGAGCGGCAGGAAGCGGCCATGCCGGTCGCGCCACGGAACGATCATCGCCGCCATCGAGCTGCTCGCCTCACCTGTCCTCGCGTCCGTCTTGCGACGTGGCCGGCCGTTACATGGTCATTCACTGGTCGTGTGCAGCCAGGGCGCGGATCTCGGCCGCGAGCGCGTCCGGCTCGGGTGAGGCGACGAGCCGTGCCGGCACCTCAAGCGCCGCCGCCAGCCGCACCTTGTAGTCGTCGCGCGGCACCTCCTCGGCGCCGAACTGCGCCAGATGCGCGGTGACGAACTGCGTGTCCAGCAGCCGGAAACCGCTCAGGCGCAGCCGCGCGACCAGATGCACCAGCGCTACCTTGGAGGCGTCGCGTCCCTTGCTGAACATGCTCTCGCCGAAGAACACGCCGCCGATCGCGACGCCGTAGAGCCCGCCGACCAGCGATCCGTTCTGCCGGCTCTCCACCGAATGGGCAAAGCCGAGGCGATGGAGTTCGCCGAACAAGCGTTCGATCTGCGGGTTGATCCAGGTGTCCTCGCGCCCGGGGGCGGCCGATGCGCAACCGGCGATGGTGGCGGGGAAATCCTGGTCGACCGCAACGGTGAACGCGTCGGACAGGACAGTGCGCGCGAGGCGGCGCGACAGATGGAACCTGTCGAGCGGCAGCACACCCCGCCGCTCCGGGTCCAGCCAGTAGAGCCGCTCCCCCCCCCGCGTTTCCGCCATGGGGAACAGCCCGTGCCGGTAGGCCCGCAGCATCAGGTCAGCCGTGATCTCCACCGTGCGCCGGGACATCGGCGCATTGTGCGTTGGATAGGGCGGGCAGGGGAAGCGTGGAAGCAGACGGGCCGTACTTGCCGGCGGCATGGACTGGTGGACTAATGGCCGCCGCACTTTTCCGAACCGAGGGGAACCGGACCATGACAAAGTACACCTGGGAACACATCCACCTGCGTTCGCCAGACCCTGCGGCCACCGCGGGCTGGTATGCGGACAAGCTGGGCGCCGAGGTGATCCGCACGCCGCAGCCGGACGGTTCAACGCGGTTCGACCTCGACCTGACCGGGCAGAAGATCTTCATCGCGCTGGCAGACCCGGCGAAGACGGGCACGCCGCCGCAGATCCCCTACATGGGGCTGGAGCACATCGGCCTGACGGTGGACAACATCGACGCCGCCGTGGAAGAGCTGAAGGGCAAGGGTGTGGCCTTCACCATGGAGCCCAAGACGATCCGCCCCGGCGTGCGGATCGCCTTCCTGACCGCGCCGCAGAACGTCTCGATCGAACTGATACAGCGCGGGTAGGGACGGCTGGACTCCCGATGGCGTCGCTGCCGAACCGCCTCCCTGGCCTGAACTTCG
>DATMND010000122.1:0-15829 GCA_035569235.1 Acetobacteraceae bacterium
GGCGTGATCTCGACCTGCCGAACCTCCTCGGCCACACTTTGCTGCTCGTCCGGCGCACCGCAGAGCAAGACCAGCGACCAGAACAGCGTCACGGCGGTGGTCTCGTGTCCGGCCAGGATCATCGTCGCGATCTGGTCGCGCAATTGGGCCTGCGAGAACCCCTCGCCTGATTCCGGGTCGCGTGCGGCGAGCAGCAGATCGAACAGGTCGCGCGGGGCGTCAGCGAGCGGCGCGGCCTGACGCGGCCGCATGATCTCCTCGATCAGGCCCATCCACGCTCGCTGGAACCGCCGGCGGCCAAGATCGCGCAACGTCGGGATCGACGGCGGCAGCACCATGTCAAGCATATGCGGATGCGCGTAGCGCCGACCGTACTCGGTTATCCGCCGCCGCATCGCGGCACCGTATTGCAGCATCTCCATGGAGAACATCGAGCGTCCCGCGATTTCGAGCGCCAGGTACTGCATGGCCGCGAGCAGATTGACCGGCTCACCGGCCTGTGCCGCTAGGGTGGCGAGCGCCTCCTGCGTGCAGGTCACGATGTGCCGCGCCAGCATCGGCATGCTCCGCGGCGCAAGGGCTGGCGCGATGGTACGCCGCTGGAGGCGCCAGTCCTCGCCTTCGCTCAGCAGCAGGCCCATCCCGGTGATCGGGCGCAGAATACGGATCGAGGCCGGCGATCGGCGGTAGTTCCCCGGATTATCGACCAGCACGCGGTGGATCGCGTCCGGCGCGTTGAGCAGCATGTTGCTGCGGCCGAGGACCCGACGGACCAACACGTCCTCCTGGTAGGCCGCCTCGGTCCACATCGTCAGCGCATTGGTGCGAATGGCGCGCAGGAAGCGGAGGAACGGCAGTTCGGCCGTCGGGATCGGCGGGTGCGGCGGGGCGATGGCGGTTTCGATTGTCACGGGGGCTCTCCGTTGACGAGTCTAGACAGGCTTGGTGCCTCGGCCAAAGCGCTGGTTATCGGTGACAACGATTTCTTAGGACGCGCGTGTTTCCCTGCGACTGGACCAGACAGGGGGGCGGCCGTGACCGACAGCCGGTTGATCAATCGCAATGTCGTCGCCGAGCGTGGCAGAACCAGCATGCGCATGGAGCCGGAACTATGGGATGCGCTCCTGGAGATCTGCCAGCGTGAGCGTCGCGACATGAGCCAACTCGTCCGCGTCATCGAGGAGATCGGCCACAGCGGCGGCCGCACCAGCGCGGTGCGGGTCTATGTGCTGGAATACTTCCGTGCCGCCGCAAGCGAGGCGGGGCACGAGGCGGCAGGCCATGGTTTGCTCGACCGCACCAACCTCGCCGGCTATCCTCGACGGGCTGCCTAGCCGGGGGTCGCGTCCGCCTCGGTGCGCCCGTCTTTCGCGCCGGGGCCGGTATAGAGATGCGGCCAACGCCGCTGCACCACCGGGCTGTCCGAGCCGTAGGCGATGCAGGTGTTCAGGATCGCCGGCGGGCCGCCCATCCTGTTGGTGATCCTCAGGTCGAGCCTGTCGCTGCCCGGCTTGTCGACTTCCCCAGCCGCCAGAGCCTCGCGGCGTGCCCGCGCCGGATCGATCGTCTGGTAGGCGGTGGTCGCCATCTGCTGCAGCAATTCGCGCAGATGGGTGCAGCCCATCGTGCCGCCGATGCGCTTCGCCGCCTCCCGGAGAAAGCCAGGCCTGATGCGTAGCCCCGCGAGACGGGAGAAATTGGGGGCCGCGGCAGGGCATACTGTGTAGGGCGTGTAGTCGCTCGCCGCCTCACAGGCGACGATGTGCCTCTCCTCGTCCACCGTCAGGCGCAGCCACATGCCGTGAATCGGCTCGCCGGCCTCGATGTAGCCGCGGTCGTGGCTGGCCGAGCCGTAACTTTTGCTGTCGGTGAGTTGCGCCTCGATATCGTAGAGCCCGTCCGCACGGCGATAGCCGCGCAGCACGATGTCCCGCGAATGCAGTAGCTCGCGTTCCTGGGGCTGGCTCAGCGGCATCGAGGGACTCCTTTATTTTGTGCGGCGCAACATGGTGAATATGGGGCGAGAGCAGGTCCCGGCAAACCCCGGATCGCGCGCATTTTCCGAGTTCTCCGAGCGGCGCGACGGTCCCACGAGGACAACTGTCACAGTTCCCTGATTGCCGCGGGGAACAGACGTGGTTAACCTGATGCGCGGCTATGACCTTCATCTGCGGAAGGCCTTACCCCCCGCTCCGAAGTCCGGTGTGGCGGAAATGTCGAGTAGGTCTCTCAACCGAGTCGCCGCTTGCCTTGCGAGCCGGCGTCGTGGACGCATCGAGGAGTGGCGCGGTGGCCTCCATCACCGTCGGTACCGATCCGACAGATCTTGAAACCGCGGGGCCGGCCGGTGTCGAACCGAAGCTGTCGCGCGACCTGCGCGAACGGAGCACGATCTTCGAGGATGTCACCGCTGCCCAGATGGCCGAACTCAGATCGGTCAGTCTTGAACGACAATTTGCGCCGGGCGAACTCATTCTCCGCGAAGGGGTTCAGGACCACTTTGCCTATGTGCTGATCGATGGGGTTGCGCAGGTCACCAAGCACACATCGTTCGGCGTCGGCGAAATGCGGATCGCCGAGGTCCATACTGGCGACGTGCTCGGCGAGCTGCAGCTCGTTGATCCACAACCCAGTTCGGCCTCGGTCGTTGCTGTCACACAGGTAACCGCCCTGGCAATGAATCTCGACACCTTCGCCGAGTCACCCGGGCTGACTGCGATACGAGCAATTCTGCTCAGGAATGTCGGAAGGATTCTTGCCACAAAGCTGCGCGCGACCACCAGTGAGGGCGCTGACGCCATGCAACGCGAGCTCGACGAAAGTCGGGCACGCGTGCATACGGGGCGTTTTATCGTGCTGATCTTCGCGATGCTGGCGACCTATCAGCTGGCAATCTCGGCACTCGACCTCGTGCCGGATTCGATGCGCCCCCCGACTTCGATCCTATCATTCGTCTTTGTGATCTGGACCGTCGTCCCCGTTGTGCTTTCGTTTCAACGCAGCCCGTTTTCGCGGGAATCCTATGGATTGACGACGCGAGGCGCCGGCCGGATCACCGTTCAGGCGCTGGTCTGGACGATACCCATGCTCATTGTCGTGGTTCTCTTCAAGGTCGGGTTTCTATGGTGGGCACCTTCGATGGCGGGTCGGCCGCTGATTGATCCTACCTCGGTATTCGCCGGCCGTCCGTTCGATATCGAATTCTATTTGTTCGCGATAACCCTGTACATGATTCACGCTCCACTACAGGAATTGGTCGCGCGCGCCGGGTTCCAGGGGGCACTGCAGAATTTCATCCCGACGCGGCCCGGAAAGGTCAATTGGCAGGCGATCGTCATTTCCAATCTGCTGTTCGCCGCGGCGCATTCATTTATCGGCTTTTGGTTCTGCGTTGCCGCGTTCGTGCCCGGCCTGTTCTGGGGATGGATGTTCGCCAAACAGCGTTCCCTCGTTGGCGTCACTGTGTCTCATGTAGTGGTTGGTCTCTGGGCGATCTTCGTGGTCGGAATGCAGGAGATCATTGGGGGGTAGTGGCTCTTCCGTGTCCGGTTGGAAGTTGCACTAAGGGTCCGTCCGTTTTCCCGTCATGCCGACGCAGGTCGGCATCCACGGCTTTGCCGCGCGCACATAGGATAGACGTGGATGCCGACCTCCGTCGGCATGACGGGGAACAGCAGTAAGCACGCTACGCTCCGCACCCCTCGTCGCGCAGCAATTCGGTCACCGCCTCGACCGGCACATCGCCCGACGTGAACGCCAGACCGATTCCGCGCACCAGCACGAACTTCAACGCCCCGTCGCGCACCTTCTTGTCGCGCCGCATATGGTCGATCAGCGTGGCGGCGGAAAAGCGGCGGTTCAGCATGCCGAGTTCAGCCGGCATGCCCATCGCGGCGACATGCGACACCACGCGATCTGCATCGACGGCCGAACAATGGCCGAGGCGAGCCGACAGCCGGAACGCCAAGCCAAGGCCGACCGCGACGCCCTCGCCGTGCAACAGGCCACCGGTGTAGCCATAGTCGGCCTCGAGCGCGTGGCCGAAGGTGTGGCCGAGGTTCAGCAATGCCCGGCCATCGTTCGGCTTTTCCTCCCGCTCATCGTCGCCAACCACCGCGGCCTTGAACGCACACGCGCGTTTGATCGCCTCCGCCTGTGCGTCGCGGTCTCCGCCGACCACCGCAGCGCCATTGGCCTCGCACCATGCGAAGAAGGCAGCGTCACCGATCAGCCCCGCCTTGGCGATCTCGGCATAGCCGGCGCGCAACTCGCGCGGCGGCAGCGTGGCGAGCGTGGCAGTGTCCGCCAGAACCATGCGCGGCTGGTAGAACGCGCCCACAAGGTTCTTGCCGCGCGCGCTGTTGACGCCGGTCTTGCCGCCCACCGAGGAATCGACCTGTGACAGCAGCGTGGTCGGGATCTGCACGAAGGGCAGGCCCCGCAGCGTTGTGGCGGCGGCGAAGCCGGCCAGATCACCCACCACGCCACCGCCAAGCGCGATCACCGTGGTGCGTCGCTCGACGCGCGCCTCCAGCAATTGATCGACGACACTCTGCCAGCTGTCCAGGCTCTTCGACGCCTCGCCTGGGGACACGACGATCTGGCTGGTAGAGATCGCAGTCTCGGCCAGACCCCTCAGCAAGGTCGGCAGATGCAGCCGCGCCACGTTCTCGTCGGTCACCACCACGGCACGCTTCTGGTCGATGCGTGGAGCAAGCAGGGCACCGGCACGCGCCAGCAGGTCTTCGCCGATCACCAGATCATAGCTCGTGCTCGGCAGCACGACCGACAGCCGCCGTGGCGAGCGCCAGTCGAGCAACACGTTCAGCACGCGCGAGGTGGTCGCATCCGGGCTCTCGTCGCCGCAATCGACGATGACGTCTGACTCGGCGTAAACCTGATGACGGGCATCCATCAGCCGTTGCAGGATCTCCGCCCGATCGCCGTCCGCGAGCAGCGGGCGGTTGTCGCGGCCGGCCACCCGGCGCAGCAAGACCGGCAGGGTACAGCGCAGCCAGACAGAGACCGCTTCCTCGCGAACCACCGCGCGGGTTTCCGGGTCCATGAACGCGCCACCGCCAAATGCGAGCACCAGCGGGTCGCCCGACAGCAGACGGCGGATGACCCGCCGCTCGCCGGCGCGGAAATCGCTCTCGCCGTAGCGTGAGAACAGCTCGGGGATCGTGCAGCCCGCGGCCAGTTCAATCTCGGCATCGGCGTCGCGGAACGGCAGGCCGAGGCGCGCGGCCAGGCGGCGCCCGATCGACGTTTTGCCGGCGCCCATCAGCCCAACCAGGACGACGCTGCGTCCGGTGAGTGCCTCGGGCAGCGGGACGGCTTCCTTGAGCGCGGTGTTGCGTGTCATGACAGTCAAAGCTAGCACACCGGCCCTCGAACAGGCCAAGATAGCGATCAAGCGAATCCAGTGGAACCAGGAGCCGGTGAGCCAGACGATGATCCGCATCTTCCTGATTGTCGTGGCCACGGGGCTGGTGCTGCTGGGTATCGCCGTGGTGTTCCTGGGTGCGTTTCCGCCCAATCCGGCACCTCAACCGGTGGAAAAGGTGCTGCCGAACGACAAGTTCCAGACGCACTGAGGATTCGTCCACCTGGACAGGCATATCGAGGCGTTTTTGGAAATGCTGGCGGCCGAGCGGGGGGCCGCGCGCAATACCATCCTGGCCTATAAGGCCGATCTCGATGACTTCGCCGCCGTTGCCGCCACGAACGGGCGTGCGCCGGCCGGGTGCGATGCGCCGCTGCTGCAGTCCTACATGGCGGGTTTGCAGCGGGCCGGGCTTTCGGCGCGCACGGCGGCCCGGCGCCTGTCGTCACTGCGCCAGTTCCATCGCTTCCTGCTGCGCGAAGGCGTGCGCGCCGACGATCCGACATCGCTGCTGGATGCGCCGCGTCTGCCCACGACGCTGCCGAAATATCTCAGCGAGCGGGAAGTTGACGCACTCCTGGCCGCGGCGGGGAGCTTGCCAGGCCGTCGCGGCGCCCTGGCGAAGGCAGCCGTTGAGATCCTTTACGCCACTGGCCTGCGTGTCTCGGAGTTGCTGGCGATGCCGCGCAGTGCACTGGCTGGCGATGCTTCGGTCTTGTTGATCCGTGGCAAGGGGGGCAGGGAACGGATCGTGCCGCTGTCCGATGCGGCGAGGCAGGCAGCCGCCGCGCTGGTTGTCCTGGACAACGCGGCCAGCCGTTACCTGTTCCCGGGACGTGACAAGCGGCGCGCGCTGACCCGCCAGGCGTTCTTCCTGCTACTGAAGCGGGTGGGGCTGCAGGCGGGGCTCGATCCGGCACGCGTCTCTCCGCATGTGCTGCGCCATTCCTTCGCATCGCACATGCTGGCGCATGGCGCTGACCTGCGCAGCCTTCAGCTTTTGCTGGGGCATGCGGACATTGCGACGACGCAGATCTACACGCACGTACTCGCCGAGCGCCTGCAGCGCCTGGTCGAGGCGCACCACCCGTTGGCACGGCGGGCGTGATCACGGGCCGGCGCGCGTGTCGGTTTTATCGGAGGACGGGCGAGAATTCGAGCCGGATCGCGTCCGCGACCGGACGCGTGCTGCGCCTCTCCAGCACGCGGCCGGCGTTCTCCCGGTGGTGGTGTTCGGCTGACCGATCTAATTTGGCTGCTAACCGCACGAACTCGAGGCTTCAATGCCAAACATCCTTCCGACGTTCCGAACGGCAAGGCTTGTCGTCCGCCCACGGACGATTGATGACCTGGAAGCATGCCTTGAGATGGACCGCGATCCCGAGGTGACGAAGTTCATTGCGGGACCTTGGTCCGATCCTGCCGCGCACCGTGTGTTCGTCCAGATGCGTATGCGACACCCTTATCCCAAGGGTATGGGATACTGGGCCGTTGTGGACCCACAAGGATTCGTAGGATGGGTACTGCTCGCGCCACTCGACCTACATGGGCCAGAGATAGAAATCGGATGGCGGCTGGTGCGCTCTGCGTGGCGTCGCGGCTACGCAACGGAAGCGGCACGGCCATTGCTGGATTACGCATTGAATACGCTACGGCTGCGGCATGCGATTGCGGACATTGATCCAGAGAATGTGGCCTCTATCGGCGTGGCGCGGAAACTAGGCTTCACTATCGCCGGACACACGATGTACCGCGACAGACAAGTCACACGCTACATCATCGGGCGGACTGACGACACCGAATGACCCTGTACCCTCATCATGTTGGGAACCGATCCGCTGTGGCCGCACTACCGTCCCGCAGGAGCCGCCCTGCGCGTTGGAGGAAATTCGTGCGGATCACCGCCCGACCGATATTGGTCATCGTTCTTGCCGCCTGCTCCGCCAACCCCCGAGGCACGACCCAGCAACCTGCGACACCGACTGACAATGGCGAGACCATCACGATCCGGCTATCAAACTTTGCCTTTGACCCTGAACAGATACGACTGAAGGCAGGCGTGCCAATCCGGCTGCGCCTCGTCAACGAAAGCGACGGCGGACACAATTTTAGTGCTCCCGCCTTCTTCGCCGCGAGCAGCTTCCTACCCGGTTTGTCGGTTCCACCGAACGGTACGGTGGAAGTCGGGTCACACCAGACGGTGGAGATCGCCTTGGTGCCTGGAACGCCGGCAGCATATCCGATCGAATGTACACATTTCCTTCACAGTGTCTTTGGCATGAACGGTACGCTGGAGGTGATGCCATAGCTTACTGCTTGGCAGACGAATGAGGATTTCATGTTGTGCCCACGGTGGAAGGTCGGGCCACCCGCATGATCAGAAACAAAAGCGACAATTGACGGCGGGCGTCATATTGTGGAATCGTAACAATCAATCGCGCAAATTACCCCTGACAACAGGACCGAGGAAGTGTCCTGTTCGGTGACGGTCGCCCTACAACTATTCAGAACTTGGCACAACACAGCCGAACATCAAGTTCCTGCGACAAGGCTTTCCTTGGCGACGTACCGGCTATGTTGTGCGGAAGGCTTCAAAAAACAGGGAGACCATAATGGCCGCAACAGCGATCACGACAATTCCGTGGTGGAAGGAGCCTACCAAGGAGCAATGGCATGCCTGGGTCGCAGCATGGCTCGGCTGGACGCTGGATGCGTTCGATTTCACGATATTTCTGCTGATAATGCTGCCGATCTCGCAGGAGTTCCACGTACCACTGGCGGCGGTCACGGCGGTGTTCACGTTGACGCTGTGGATGCGATTGGTCGGCGCAACCGCCTCTGGCTGGTTGGCTGACCGGATCGGGCGCAAGAAGCCGCTGATGCTCTCGATCGCGTGGTATTCGGTGTGCAACCTGCTCGCCGGCCTATCGCCGAGCTTTTGGTTCTTGTTTTTGTTCCGCGCATTGCTGGGTATCGGCATGGGCGCCGAATGGCCGGTCGGTGCCGCACTGGCGATGGAGACGTGGCCACAGCGGTCGCGCGGATTTATGGCTGGTGTGCTGCAAGCGTCATGGGGGCTTGGTGCTCTGTTGTCGAGCCTCGCCTATGCGCTGCTGTACGATGCGATCGGTTGGCGCGGCCTGCTGATCATCGGTGTCTTGCCAGCGTTGCTGGTCGTCTACATCCGCCGCTACGTGAAAGAACCCGAAGTCTGGGTGAGGAATCGTGCGATTCAGCGCGAGCAGCACCGCGAAGTTCATACCCCATTGCTGAGCATCTTCAAGCGAGGTCTACTCGGCAACACGATGAATGCATGCTGGTGGATGGCGAGCGGGTTCGTTATAGGCTACTCGATCGGCGGCATGTTCCCAACCCATCTTCAAAAGGATTTGGGCCTTAGCCCCGGTCTGGTTGCTCTACCGATCATGTTGCAGAGCCTGCTGTTCTTCGTCTCCGGCTTCATTTGGGGTTGGGTATCGGATCGCATCGGACGGCGTTGGTCGATGATCCTGCCGGCGTTGATCGGGCTGCCGCTGACGCCGCTCTATCTGTTCACACAGGACTATACCACGATCGTGGTATTCTTCGCGCTCCAGGGTCTGTTTGCGGCTGGCGGCATATACGGTCAAAACCCGAGCTACCTCGCCGAACGCTTCCCAACCGAGGTGCGGGCCACCGCGAGCGGCTTCTGTTACCATCAGGGAGCGATCTTTGGTGGCCTTACCGCGCCGATCATCACGCTTCTTGCAGTCAACTGGCAACTTGGCTTCGCGATCCCCATGGCGATCGGCACGATGGTCGGCCTGGTGAGCTTCATCGTGGCCTTGGCACTCGGTCCTGAAACACGCGGGAAGGAATTGACCGCCGATTTGGTGGTCGCTGGATGACCGCGGCGGGATACAGAGCGGCGTTGCTCTGTATCCCATCGTCGCAGTGCCCGAGACATTCGGCCGAACCTCGCGGACGACCAAACGCCGGGCGTCGAAATCACTGACATCGGTCTCGCACATCTGTGCAGCGCTGCCTCTTACTGCGATGGGTGCGCGTGTGCCGCTGGCAACGAGGGACGGTGCCAAGACCAGCGCTTCGTTTGGTTGCTGAGATCGATCTGCGCTGCTTTTCGAGTATTACCGAGCCGACTGGTTTACCGAGACCGATGGGACAAGCATTGTGGTGTCCGGGCTGTCCATCGCTTGATGCGAGGTGAATGATGCACGACGTTGTCATCATCGGCGGCGGGCACAACGGCCTTGTCTGCTCCGCCTATTTGGCAATGGCGGGCCTCAAGGTCGTCGTGCTCGATCAGCGTTCCGTCGTCGGAGGCGCCGCTGTCACCGAGGAGTTCAGCCCGGGTTTCTCCAATTCAATCGCATCTTACACCGTCTCTCTATTGAACCCAAAGGTCATCCGTGACCTCAATCTCGGCGCCCACGGGCTGCGTATCGTCGAGCGTCCGATCGCTAACTTTCTGCCCCTGGATGATGGACGTTACCTGAAGGTCGGGGGTGGTCAAACGAAACGCGAGGTCGCGAAATTTTCGGCGCGCGATGCAGATCGTCTGGACGATTATCAAACGCGCCTGGCGGCGGTCGCCGATGTATTGCGCGCCGCCGTCCTCGAGACACCGCCGAATGCCGTCGAGGGAGTCCCATTTACTGCAATCGCCGAACTGTTCAAGCTTGGCAGGTTGGGCAACAGAATTCGAGCACTCGGACTCGATCTGCAGCGTGACCTTCTCGATCTTTTCACGGCATCGGCCGGCGATTTCCTCGACAACTGGTTCGAAAGCACCCCGATCAAGGCCGCATTCGGCTTCGACAGCATCGTCGGCAATTACGCGAGCCCATACGCCATGGGCTCCGCCTATGTTCTGCTGCACCATAACTTCGGCGAGGTTAACGGCCAGAAAGGTGTCTGGGGCCATGCTATCGGCGGTATGGGTGCCATCACCCAAGCCATGGCGAAATCCGCCATCACCCACGGCGCGGATATCAGGCTTTCGACGCGGGTGCGCCGGGTCATTGTAGAAAATGGCCGCGCCGTCGGCGTCGAGACAGACAAGGGTGAGACAGTCCGTGCAACGGCCGTCGCCGCCGGGATCAATCCCAGGCTTCTCTACCTCGACTTGGTAGATTCGGGAGCCTTGCCCGAGCGATTTCGGCGGCGGATGGAAACCTGGCGCTGTGGCTCGGGCACGTTCCGTATGAATGTCGCGCTCTCAGAATTGCCAGACTTCACCGCTCTCCCCGGAGTGACATACGCCGAGCACCATGCCTCGGGCATCATCATCGCCCCAAGTCTCGCCTACATGGAGCGCGCCTATTTCGATGCGCGCTCTATCGGGTGGTCGCGCAACCCAATCGTGGAATTGGTCATTCCCACAACGCTCGACGACACGCTCGCACCACGCGGACAGCATGTCGCGAGCCTGTTCTGCCAGCACGTCGCGCCGCAACTGCCCGACGGTTCGTCGTGGGACGACCATCGCGAAACCGTCGCCGATCTCATGATCGAGACGGTCAATAATTATGCGCCGAATTTCCGCCGCTCGGTGCTGGCGCGCCAAATCTTGTCGCCTCTCGACCTCGAAAGGACATTCGGCCTCATTGGCGGGGATATATTCCACGGATCGCTTGATCTCAGGCAACTCTTCTCGGCGCGTCCGATGTTGGGCCACGCGGATTATCGTGGTCCGATCGAGGGTCTCTATTTATGCGGCTCGGGTGGTCATCCGGGAGGCGGTGTCACGGGCGCGCCCGGCCACAATGCCGCTCGCGAAATCCTGCGCGACTTCAGGCACGGGCGCGCCGGCGGGGCGCGATTGCGCGGCTTTCGTATATCGAGATCAAGGGCTTGGCCGCCACGGACTGGGTGATCCCCGTGATGATACCAATTGCAGCTCTCAAGTTCATTGCACATGAGGACATCTTCTACCGCTGGTCCCGCTCGGAACGCATACGTTGCGGGGTATCGCGTCTCCTTGCGCCGTCTGTACCGTGCCGGAGGATTTAGCCGATAGGCCGCCAGCAGGTATAAGCTCCCCTTGGTGTGCGACACTGGCCTTGACGCGCGCCAGGGAGCGCAGAACCCGGGTGGATGGAACGCAAAAACGCGACGAACGGATGCTTGAGCGGGCACGCAAGAGACTGAGCAAGAAAGCCAAGCGAGGACTTCGTGGCTGGCCGCTCGCCACCGTCGCGTTCTATGGCCCGAATGATACCATGGCCACCAAGCTCGCGGTCGGCATTGTGCCGTCCGAGGGTGCCGAGGCTACAGACCTTCGGCGTTGGTTTTCCCAGGAGGCCGACATTCGCGGCGACAATCGTGTTGCGGAAGAAGTGCTGGTGTTCATCGAGGCGGCCGGTGCCAAATCGGTGGTGATGACCGATGGAATAATTGGCTGCCCACATGAAGAGGGCATCGACTACGAAGGTGCGACCTGTCCCGCTTGTCCTTTCTGGGCCGGGCGCGACCGCTGGACCGGCAAGCGCCTGCACTAGCACCGTCAGAGGCGCACTCCTGGAACCTATTCTTCCGGCTCCGTCGCGAACAACAGGGGATAGCCCTTGCGGCGGCCCGCGTCCGTCGCGTTCGTTGCCTTGGCTTCCGCTACATCCTTCGTGTACACGGCAACGACACACGCGCCGCGCCGATGCGCCGTGATCATCACCCGCAGGGCCTGAGCTTCGCTCATACGGAATTCCGACTTCAGAACCGTGACAACGAACTCGCGGGGTGTGAAGTCGTCATTGAACAGGATGACTTTATGCAGGCGAGGCCGTTCGACCTTTGTCTCATCCTTGATCTTGGGTTTGGTGATGGTGTCAGTCATGGGTGCATCGCTTTCATGGGGTGCGGATCGTGTGCGAGCGCCTGCACGATAATCGTGTCGATGATTTGAGCATAGGGTTGACGCCGCTGCTCCCTGGGGATTGGAACAGCTTCCAGGCAAGTTGAACCATGCCTTTGGTGAGTGAGTCAGATCTCGCGCTCCCGGCGGGAAAACGCTCCGATCAGTTCGCCGATGATCCCATAGTCCGCCGATCGTCCCCGGCGGCGCCGTTGCTCCGGCGTCCCTGGATTGACCCGCACCCTTTCCGTCCGACAGGCTTACCGCGGGTTCCGGGAATGAACGCCAGCGGAACCGGGAGGAGCGCAATGACCGGAACCACGCCACACAAACACGCTTTGCCTCGCGCGGAGCCGGAAGCGGTCGGCATGTCGTCTGCGAGGCTCGCCCGCATCGTCCCCGCGCTGAACGCCGAGATCGAAAGGGGCCAGTTGCCCGGCGCGGTCGTCGCGGTCGCCCGGCATGGACGCCTGGTCTTCCACGAAGCCGTTGGCCATCTCGGTCCGGACCGACGTGCCCCGATGCCGCTCGATGCGCTGTTTGCCATCGCCTCCATGACCAAGCCCGTCACCGGCGTGGCCGCGCTGTTGCTGTGGGAGAAAGGGCGCCTCGGGCTGGCCGATCCGATCGAGCAATTTCTGCCGCAACTCGGCGACCGGCGCGTCGCGCTGCTGAATGAGCGCGTCCTCGCCGGAAAGGGGCCAATCGAGACGCTGCCCGCTGAACGATCGATCACGATGCTGGACCTAATGCGTCATACCTCCGGGTTGACCTATGGAGGACGCGGCACGACGGCGGTGCATCGGCTCTATCCCGATTCTTCCAACGTCGCGGGCGCCACCCTCGATAGCGCGGCCTTCCTTGACCGGCTCGCGTCCGCGCCGCTGCTGTATCAACCCGGCACCGTCTGGGACTACGGGCTTTCCATCGACGTCATCGGCCTGGTCGTGGAGGCGATCTCCGGCCAGAGCCTCGGCGCGTTCCTGGAACAGCGGCTGTTCCGCCCGCTCGGCATGGTGGACACCAGTTTTCAGGTGCCGCCCGACAAGGTGGCGCGCCTCGCTCGCCCTCTGCCGCGCGATCCCGATACAGGTGCGCCGCAGTCGGTGCCGGATCGTGCCCAGGCGCTGCGTTTCGAATGCGGCGGCGGCGGACTGGCTTCGACCGCGCTCGATTACCTCCGCTTCGCGCAAATGCTGCTGGGCGGCGGCGTGCTTGACGAAACCCGCATCCTGGGGCGCAAGACCGTGGAGGCAATGCGGACCAACCGCATGACGCCGGACATCGAGAACCGGATTGCCGCTCTCGATCCAAATTCGGACGGTTACGATTTTGGCCTGACGGTCGCGGTGCGCGCGCGGGCCAGCACGCTGATGGGCAGTCCGGGCGAGTTCTACTGGAATGGCGCCTACGGGACACTCTGGTGGGCCGATCCTGTGGAGGACCTTGCGGTGGTCTTCATGGCCCAGGTGCCGGGGGAACAGCGACGGCGCTTCCGGCCGCTCATCAACTCGCTGGTTTACCAGGCACTGACATGAAGATCACCGAAATCATCGCGCATCCGCTGTCTGTCGCGCTGGCGCAGCCCCGATGGACTGCGCACGAGCTCATGGACCGCGCTCAGCTCGTGCTTGTCGAAGTCCGCACCGACCAGGGCATCGTCGGCTTCGGCGAGATCTCCGGTGGCCCGCAGAATGTGATCTGCGATCTGGTGAAGCTGTTCGCCCCGGTGGTCGAGGGCATGGACCCGCTTGGCCACACGGAGGTCTGGACGAAGTTATTCGCACTGACATCGCCGCGCCCGGGTGGTCTTGGCGGCTGGGATGGCATGCCTGCGCCGCTGCCGCGCAACCAGCGGCCGCAGATCATGGCGGCGATCGGCGGGATCGACATTGCCTTGTGGGACATCAAGGGCAAGGCAGCCGGGTTGCCGGTGTTTCGCATCCTCGGCGGCACACGGACGGACGTGTTCACCTATGCGACCGGCGGGTACTATCTGGAAGGCGAGCCGCTCGCCGCCGCGGCCGATGAACTCGCGGGTTTCGTTTCTGCCGGCTATCGCGCCGTCAAACTCAAGTGCGGTGCGCTGTCGCTGCATGATGAAGTGGCGCGGATCCGCGCGGTGCGCGAGGCGATTGGCCCCGATGTGTTGTTCATGCTGGACATGAACGCGCCCCATGATGTCGCGGGTTGCATCAGGTTCGCGGCGGCGGTCGCGCCCTACGACATATTCTGGCTGGAGGAGCCGCTGCACTGGTATCTACAGCCAGCGGATTTCCGGCGCCTCGCCGCGACGTCCTCCATTCCGCTGGCGCATGGTGAGCGGGAGTGGCACCGCTACACCGTGCGCGATTTCATCGACTCCGGCGCGATCCGCTATGTTCAGTTCGATTCCACGCGGCATGCCGGATTCACCGAATCGCTGCGGATCGCGCATTATGCGGAGCAGAAGGGCGTGCTGATCGCACCGCATTCGGTCGGGCATTTGCACGGCCATCTGGTCTCGGCGTTCGGCGATGCCGCGTTCGCCGCCGAATCGCATGGCGATCCGGGCCGCCACCCCCTGCACCATGCGATTTACCGCGGCGGCGCCGAAGTGAGGAATGGCATGGTGCGCTTGTCGGAGGCGCCGGGTTTCGGGCTGGAAATCGATTGGAAGGGCGTCGAGAAATTCCGGGCGTGATGTTCGGGACCGGCGCTGTCATCGGTCAGTGCACGGCTGACACCAAGCGCCCTAAGGGTTGACTCTCCGGGCAGGCGCAGCGTCACCGCAAAACCGTCATGGCCGGGCTTGACCCGGCCATCTTTGCAGCCGCCGTGCAGGTACAGATGGCCGGGTCAAGCCCGGCCATGACGTGTGTGTGGCCAGTGCCGTGCGTCAACATTTAGGACGCTTGGTATGGCACCCCGGCAATTGGAATGGCCGACGCACTCGGACGCCGCACGCGCAGCATCCGGCCCGCATCGTCCGGCCGATCCGCGCCGAGATAGGCCTTCAACAGTGTGAACCGCACCAGATCGAGCTGCGCGTGGCTGCCGCCGATGCGTTCCAGTTCATCGGCGATTGGTTCAAGCGCGTCGATCGCGGTGGAAAAATCCCGCCGTTCGAACGCGGCGAAGGCATGTGACACCACCGGAACAAACGGGCCGGACGGATAACGACCGGCACGCGCAAGTTCTTCGATCTGCCGCACGCGCGTATCCAGTGCCGTGTCATCGCCGGCCACGGCCAACGCGACCGCGATGTGCATGTCGGAGAACGCCGCCCCGGCGCGCGGAAACGCGCGGTTGGCGAAGTCGTGCGTCACGCGCCATGCTGCGGTGTCACGCGGATGCCCGGCGAGTTCCCAGCGCCACAGGAAAGAAACCGCATCGTTCAACTTGCCGCGCGGCGGTCCGCTGTGCACATCGGGCGCGAAGGCCTCCCGGAACAGCCGGGACGCCGCCGCCGAATCGCCGGCCTCAAGGTGGCCGAGTGCGAGATGCCAGCTCAGATGGCTGTAGAGCGGGGCGTTGCGCGGATAGGTGGTCAGCCACGACGCCAGGAAGGCGCGGGCCGCATCCGGATCGCCCTCCTCATAGCAAAGATGCGC
>DATMND010000123.1:0-22096 GCA_035569235.1 Acetobacteraceae bacterium
TCATCGGCAGCGGATGTAACTGGCAGCCGCTCGCCGGTCCAGTGCAATTGGACCCGGTTCTCTGGCACCTTGTTGCCATAAACAAGAGCCTCGAATACCGCTTCGGCGCGTCGTTGGGATAGGTGCTCGTTAAAATCCGCAGAGCCAACCGAGTCGGTCTTGCCGACAATCGTGGCGACGAAGGTTGGGGTGCTTTGCATCATACCGGCCACGTCGCGTATATGGTCTTGGTCTTCGGACGTTAACGCGTGGCTGCCAGTGGTAAAATAGATAAAATGGGTCGTGCACTGTGGCAGATTCTGCGTCTGTTGTGCCGTCGCAGCATGAGCGGCAAAAAGGCCCATAACCGCCGCAGCTGCAAGGCTCTTCGTTCCTATGCTTCTTGACATTTGGACGCTCCCTTTTTCTGATTTGGGTTTAATTTCGACTATCACTATGACACAGCCAATCCACGACGGCTTGGACATGAATTAGTGGTCTTCAAGGAGGCTTCGGCATAGTCAACCCGGATTTCTCGCACGGGTCAAGTGACAGCCCAGTTCTTGGCATGGCAATCGGGTGAAAGTGTAGGTGACAAACCGATAAAGTGCTGAATCGATGCCCCTCAATTCGCCTGCCGGGGGCAGCCATGAACGACGTGACGGCTCAAGCGCAAGACTGCAGGGCTGGTATGACGACTTCCTCGGCGACCTGATCACACAATAGGTTGTGCATCCGATTCCCGTGCCTTCGCTCGCTCGCATTGAAGCAGAAGCGACGCGCCAGAACGGGTGATCGCAACCACATCAAGATCGATGCGAACATTTGTCGACTCCGAACCCTGATCGAGTTGCCTGGCGATGATGACTAAGGCGTAATCGCCCTGGTGGGCGTTCAACGAAATCAGTCGCCGCGCGCGATTGACCAGGGGGGGTCCAGTCCGGGAGGCCGGCATACCAGTCGCAATCGGCGGCTTCAGTGGCAGCGGGCCAATTGCCCAAGGCACGAAGAGTAAGCTACAAGCGGCGATGCCGATTGGCTATCCAGGTCCTGCGGGGAATATTGTGCCGCGACGTCTTGCGCCTGCCCGCCGGAAATGGATAGTCAGCCAGCGAAATGATGCGGAAGGCCGCCGATCGTGAAGCAGGAGGGCAGCCTCCGCAGCCGTGCCTTGTTGGCAAGTGAAAGGTCACGACATGCACATCGCGAAAGTTTTCACCGTCAGTGCGCTGGCGCTCACTGCCAGCCTTGGCGTGGCGTCGGCGCAAGTGTTCCCTGAAGGCAGGGTCTATATGTTCCACTCAAGGGCCCAGGGTAGTTGCCCGGCGCTCGACTGGCACGTCGTGATCGGTCCGAACAACACCCTCAACGGCATGATCGCCTGGAACGACATGACGACGATTGCCCACGCGACGGGAAGCCTCGACCCGACGGCCAGGACCTTCACCATGCAGGTGCGCGAATTGGCCGGTCAGGGACGATCTGCCACCGTTGATGGCACGATTCGGCAGGACGGCTGGATGGTGGCCAACGTCACTGGGCAGGACGTTGCCTGCACGGGCATCTCCGTCCAGTGGTTCGCCCCAACTACCAGCGGCAACTGATCAGGCTCGGCTGACCTCGGACAAGCCTGGCCGACGTTGCACAGCCCGCCCAACAGGCGGGCCAGTCGGGCCTTGTCAGCATTGAACGTCGCCAGTGCGGACGGGAGGCTGCGAGCATTAGGCGCGGCGCGTTGCCGCTGACACGCAAGCACCATCCGCGTCCACACCTCTGCTCGCGTCGGCCAGCGCCCGCAATTCGTCCAACACAGGACCATTCAGCGTAGCCTCCAGCGCTCGGATGCCGCGGGCCGCCGGGCCGCCGTCGATCACCCGGGGGTCGACCGAGAGGTTAAACATCGACCCCCCCCCATTCGGCGCGATTGGGCCGAAATTCAAGAAGCTCGACCAGACCGGGATGGTGTCGACGATCGCTGCCTCGTGCGACCCCAATGCGGAGATCTCAAAGCTGCCCATGAAGTTCAGCACCTGCCGGCCGATATTGAGGCTGAGCCAGACCAGCAGCAGTCGCAGCGGCAACGGCAGCCGGGCGATCGCGGGTGCGCGGCGGAAATCGGCGATGCTGTCTATCCGCGCAGTCTTGAGCGCTCGCATGCGCGTCGCCAGGTCGGGCAGGCTGGCGGTGTTGGGAGCGCTCAGCCGGCCGAGGAACAGTGCCTTCTCGCCGCTGTCGCCGTCGTGCGGCCAATCACGCTCGACGGCGATGCTGGCGACGCTCTGCGGCAGTTCGTACAGGTGCGGCCAGGGCAGCTTGACATAGACCCGGCGCAGCGGCGGCGACCCGGCCGCGACCAGCGCATAGGCCTTGGCGAACACCACTGGCCAGGGAATGCGCGCCTGGTCGCGTGGTTCCACCAGGGCGGCGACATCGATCCGGGTCAGCAGCGTTGCCCGCGGAACCCCCCCGCGAGAGGTGCGACAAGTCGGTGAGCAGCCGGCGCGGCCGCGACAGTGCAATCCGGCGCCCCGCATCCGCTACCCCTGTCCTATTGCGGATTCGAACGGCGCAGAACGACATTCCAGCGAGTTCAACGCACCGGGCGGGCAGTCCAGGCACTGCTCGTCCGATGAGTTGAGCGGGACCAGCCGATCGCCACTAATCCGACCGCACGTGCTGGAACGGACAACTCTCGCCAGCCCCCAACGAACCAGTTGCCTCGATCCGGAGCCGCAACACGCCATCGTGGCGTGTCAAATCGCTTCCAATTCCGACCCCCCTTTTCGCGTCCAATCTTGACCCCTGATCGGGCACGGTCTGGAGCTTATCCACGTCATGCATAGGTGGGACCCACGCCCGTAGCGCTGCGGCCCAGGCGTTGCGCGGAGCGAAGGGCGCGGGAGGTCCCTGTGCATCACGTGGGTAAGCGCGAGGGGGGCAGGGTCTGTCTGCCTTCACAGGCCTGACATTGCATGCCACGGCCTCCGGCAGGCCGACGGCATCGCTGACGCTGGCCGGCTATGGCCACGCCGATCTGGGCAATGGCCGTCTCTCGGTCACGTTTGGCACCGACCCGGCCAACGGCAGCGCTTACATGTTTGTGCACGGCAATGGCTGAACCCGCCGCCGATCGGCTGTTGCGCCTACCCGGTACATAGACCAAAAGTGCTTTTGGTGTTTGCTGTATTTGTGCGCATTTCCGCGCCAGCGCGGGTGTTCAATGGGGCGGCGAGCGGATCAGTCACTCGGCCAGGGCACGTAGGATGAGATCGGCACGCTCATGCACACCGACCTTAGGCAGGATCGTCACCTCATAGCCGAGCGAGGAATACACGTCGAGCAGACGCTGATACTCGGCAATGGCCGCATCGAGGCCGTGCCGCCGCTCAGGGTCAGTGACATAGATTTCGGACCAGGGCGGCGCAAGAAATGCGCGTGGATGGTAACGGTGAACTTGCCCGACAGTCGCCAGCGTCGGCTCGCCGGTTAAATGCTGAAGGGCGGCAGCAGCATCGATCAAGCCCCTATCAAAGAAGACCCAGCCGGCTACGCGGGTGGCGGTGGCGCGGTCAGCCAGGGCGAGCGCGATGGTGCGCCGAGCAAATGCGATCTCATCCACCCAGGGGAGCGCTAGGCCTTCGCCAAGCATTTCCTCCTTGACAACCCGGCGGCCGGGTTCCTCCACGGTGGCGTAACCGCGTCGATCGAGTTCAATCAGGAGCGTTGACTTGCCACCGCCCGAGCACCCAGAAATCACGACAAAACGGCTGGTATCCATGTCTCCCCTTGGATGGCAGGAAAGGCGCGTAGCGTGAAGCTAGGCTGGCCAGAGAACCTGTCTAAACTTACCGCGCGCGATGGCCGACATTTGTCCGAAGTAATGGCACGTCGCCGCGGCCGACGGCGATTAAAGCGGCCATGTGCCGCCCTACTTGTCCAAATAAGGCAAGCCTCAATGGGAAAGGCGCGTCTGAACACCCGAGTGCCGCCGCCTGCAACCTCTCGCGTGTTCGCTCACCTCGGCCGCCCCGCCACGCCCGAGCGAAACAGCAGGGTCAACGGCACCATGCAGAACGCCCCGACAGCCGAGTAAACATACAGATCCGCATAGGACAGAATCGCCGCCTGCAGATCGAGCGTCCGGTTGATCAGCCCCATCGCCGCGTCATGCGCCCCACCCTGCGTATGCCCCAGGGCCTGCAGTGCATGCGTGTGCCGCGCCAGCAGCTCCTGATACGGCTGGTCGAACGGGCTCAGATGGCCGGCAAGATAAGACCGGTGCGCTTGAAGCCGCTCCGCCCCGATCGCGGTGACGACAGCGATACCGATCGAACCCGCAATGTTACGGAACATCGAGTAAAGCGCCGCCGCATCGGCATTCAGCGCCCTCGGCAGCGACGAATAGGACAGCGTGCTGTTCGGCACGAACAGGAAGGCCAACCCGAACGTCTGGAACGCGCGGAACAGTGCCAGCGTCCAGAAGTCCATCTGTGGCGTCAGATGGGCGGCAAACAGCGATGAAGCGCCGAGTGCCAGGAAACCAAAGGCGATCACGTAGCGCGTCTGGACGTTCGGCAGCACCAGCCTGGCGACGATCGGAATGAGGATGATCATCACCGCGGCACCTGGCGACATCAGCAGGCCGGCCAGCAGCGCCGTATAGCCGAACCATTGTTGCGCAAGCACCGGGATCAGCACGCTGCTGGAGTAGAGGATCGCGCCGATGGCCGATACCATCAACACGCCGACGCCGAAGTTCCGGTCCTTCAGACAGCGCAGGTTGACCACCGGTTTCTCGACCATCAGCAACCAGACGGCGCCGCCCACGATGCCCACAGCCGCCAGCAGCGCGAAGATCCGGACTGTGGGCGAATTGAACCAGTCGAGGTCCTCGCCGCGGTCCAGCATGATCTGCAGCGAGCCCAGCCCGAGCGCGATCAACGCCAGTCCGCCATAGTCGATGTCCCGCAGATGCGCCCGGTCGCGCTGCACCCAGGGCGGGTCCTCGACCAGTTGCGCCACCGACATGAACGCGACGATCCCGACCGGCACATTGATCAGGAACACCCAGCGCCAGGAATGATTGTCGGTGATCCAGCCGCCCAGGGTCGGGCCGATGATCGGCGCGAAGATCACGGCAATCGCAACCAGCGAGAACGCGCGCCCGCGCTGCGACGGCTCGAACGTGTCGAGGATCACCGATTGCTGCGCCGGCTGCAGCCCGCCGCCGAACAATCCTTGCAGCAGCCGGAACGCCACCAACTCCGGCAGGCTCGTCGCGATGCCGCACAGAAACGAGCAGACGGTGAACATTGCGATACAGATCAGGAAATACCGCTTGCGCCCGATCAACCGGCCCAGCCATCCCGCGATCGGCACGACAATGCCGTTCGCCACCAGATACGACGTGAGCGTCCAGGTCGCATCGTCATTGCTCGCCGACAGCGTTCCCGCGATGTTCGGCAGACTGACATTGACGATCGTGGTGTCGAGGATTTCCATGAACGGCGCCAAGGTCGCGGCACCGGCCACCAGCCATACACTTCCCCTGGGCCGCCACGCCGCATCCCGCTGGTCGCTCATGCCAGGGACCGGCGCTTGTTACCTGGCGGCCTCATCCGCCCGGGCCGATGGTGTGAGACGCACGGTCGGAATGGCGGACAGGCCGAGCGGGAGCGGCAGGTCCGGATCCAGGCCACTGTCGATGACGATCTTGACCGGGATGCGCTGCACGATCTTCACATAGTTGCCGGTCGCGTTCTCCGGCGGGAAAGCGGTGAAGCGCGAGCCCGAGCCCAGCTGGATGCTGTCAACATGTCCGGTCAGCTTCAGATGCGGGTAGGCGTCCACGCTGATGTCCACCTGCTCGCCGGGGCGCATGCGGTCGAGCTGCGACTCCTTGAAGTTGGCGGTGATCCAGATCTCGGGCGTGACGATCGAGAAGATCGATTGCCCCGCCTGCACGTAGTTGCCCTGCTCGACGTTGCGCTTGGTGATCCACCCGTCCTGCGGGGCTGTGACCCTGGTCCACGACAGGTTCAGCTGCGCCTGATCGAGCTGGGCCTGCGCGAGCGCCACCTGCGCCTCCAGCTGCCGCACCTGTGCCTCGGCCTCGGCGATGAACTGCGGCACCTGGTCGGCCTGCCGCACCGCGGCCTGCGCCTGGTCCACCTGCGCGTCCGCGGAGCGCAGCGCGGCGTTGGAATTGTCGATATCCTGCTGCGTGGTCGCCTGCTTGGGCAGGTTGCGCTGGCGGCGCGCGTCGGCGTCGGTCTTGAACTGAGTGGCCCGGGCAGCCGCCAGCTGCGCCTGGGCGGAGGCGAGTCTTGCGGGATAGTCCACCCGCGCCCGCTCAAGGCTGGTGTGGGCAGTGGCCAGTTGTGCTTCGGCTGACTGCAGGCTGCCCTGCGCCTGATCGCGAGCCGCGTTGTACGCACGAGGGTCGATCTCAATCAGAACGTCGCCCGACTTGACCCGCTGGTTGTCGGTGACGTGCAGCGCAACCACGATGCCGGACACCTGCGGGGACACGGTCACGGCGTGGCCGTCGGTATAGGCGTCATCGGTGGAGGCTTCGTCCCTGGTGACATACCAATAGGTGGCGGCGCCGGCGACCGCGATCAGCACAATGAGCAGCAATACCCACCTGGCTTGGGCGGCGCGCTGCCCGGCCCGCTGACCGCGCCGAGGGGCGGACAGACGATCTTGCTGGTCGGTTCGTGCCTGCCCGCGGGCGATCGAGCCGGGGGGCGGCAGGCCGGTCGTCGTGGTCTGGTCGTTCATCCGGGACCCGTTATCGAAATCACCATGGGCCGATGCGCGCCCCAACGCAAAGCAGCAACGTCACCGCGCGGCAATTTTACGGTCTTTGAGGAAACAAGCGAATCAGTTGGCGCATGTCATTCGTGACATCGCCGTTATTCGCAGTCGAACCCCATCGCCTCGGCGTAGGCTTTCCGAACCTCTCCCGGCTGCCCGACAAGAAACGGGAACTCGCGGCGCGGAGCAATCCCCGGACGCTCCCTTCCTGCTTCGACTTCCTCGCGCGTCAGGCCATCGACGAATTGCCTGCGCCCGATGATGGGGAGCGTGATGCAGCGATTGATCTCCGCGTCGCGCACGATCGCCTTTGGCTCACCGCCGGCAGCGACCGTCTCAAGGTCCTGAAAGAAGCGCTGCCGCATCATGATGATCCCGCGATCACTGCGCCCAAGATGCTCGCGCCGCCGATCAGTGATCGCGCCTTGCCCGACCCAGCCGACAAAATCCTGGTTCATGATATGGCTGGTGATCCAACGGCCCGTCGCGGCATCGGTGACCGGTGCGTGCCAGCAGGGAATGCTGTCCTGCACGAACGGCTCGCGATCCTTCGGCACACGGGTGAAGAACCAGCCGACGCTCAGTGTGTTGGTGTCATCGATCGGCACTCGCCATTCGAAGTGATTGCCGGTGAACAATGCATTTGGCCAGAGGCAGACACGGCCGACCGTCCATAGCTGGCTCGCTTCGTCCGAATCCTCGCGCACGCGGCGATAGACCAACCCGTACTCGAATTCATCGAATGCCAGCTTGAGATGCCGCGGCGAATACGCGCCGTTATACCCCGCCAAACGGCGACCCCAGTTGTCGTGCATCCACTCGAAATGCACGGGGTCGATCGAGTTTTCCTGGCACTGGAACCAGTTGCAAGGAACCACGGAAAACACGATCTGCACGAAGCCGTTGTCCCAGCAGAACGGCTCCCAGTTCGGCAGCAGTGGCGCGGGATCGGGACCCAGGTATGCCCAGATCAGGCCCGCCTTCGCCTCCACGCGGTAGGCCTGGATGCGGATCTGATCGCGGAATCGCACCTCCGGCGCATCGATGTCCTCAAACGGCTGCTCGCGGCATGCGCCGGTTTCATCGAAGCGCCAGCCGTGATAGCAGCAACGCAGCCCGCACGCCTCGACGATGCCGTAGGAAAGGTCGGCACTGCGGTGCGGGCAGTGGCGCTCCAGCAATCCGTAGCACCCGGAAAGATCCTTGTACAGCACAAGGTCTTCGCCCAGCAGTCGCACCGGCTTGGTTGCCGTGTCGGCCATTTCGGACACCGCCGCGATCGGCTGCCAGTAGCGACGCAACAGTGCGCCCATCCGCGTCCCGGGGCCGACCTCCGTCAGCAGTTGGTTGCGCGCTTTACTGAGCATGGTCCATCACCCGCTCAGGCGAGCTTCACCAGCTTCTGCATGCAGCGAATGTCCTGCTCCGGCGCGATCGGCGTGCCGCGATTGCGCATGGCGGTGCGCGAGACCTCGCCGACATAAATGTCGCCGCGCGAATCGATCGCAACGCCGTGCGGCGCGATGAACTGGCTCGGCCGGTCGCGGGTTGCGTCGCCCAGCCGTGCCAGTGGCTTGCCCTCGTGCGTCACGATGCTGATCCGCGGACCGATGCCTGGCGACTTCGCGTTTACCGCCATTCCCGGTCCGCTCTCGCCGACATAGGCGAGCGGGTTGCGCCCGGGCGTCATGCACAGCCCACAGGGGCGGTGCATGTTGTTCCACTGTGCGTGGTATTTTCCCTTCCCGTCGAACACCTGCACGCGATGATTCTCGCGGTCGGCAACATAGACCCAGCCGTCCTCGTCGCAGCAGATGTTGTGGACGATGTTGAACGCGCCAGGATCGGTGCCGGGCTCGCCCCAGGAAAACTGCAGCTTCCCATTCGGCGAATACTTGTGCACCCGCGCATTGCCGTAGCCATCGGACACGTACAGGTCACCCTCGGGCGACAGCGCGGTATGCGTGCAGCGGTTGAACGGATCGCCGCCCATATACGGCGCCGGCTCGCCCGGCACGCCGATCTCCAACAGCATCTTCCCCTCGAGTGTCATCCGCCGCACCGTGTGGTCGCCGTCATCGGTGCAGTAGATCGTATCGTCCGGCGCGATGTGCACACCGTGCGGTCGCCGGAACAGTCCCTCGCCCCAAGACCGGAGAAAATTGCCGTCGCGGTCGAACACCATCATCGGATGCTCGCTGCGCGCGAACACGTAGACGTTGTCCTTGCTGTCCACGCCCACCGCGGCAACTTCGCCGTAGTGCCAGCCGTCCGGCAGCTTTCCCCAGTTCTCGATGACCTCGTAACGATACTCGCCTGAGCCGACGATGATTGACATGGTTGCCTGCCCTACGCCGCCCTGGCCCGCGTCTCCTTCGGCGTGTGCCGGTCGAGAAATGCCAGCACGCGACGCAACTGCTCATCCAAATGATCGGGACCACGCCAGTCCTCCAGCACCTCAATGCCCGGGAGCAATTGCGCCAACTCCGCCGACGTGACCGCGGGGTGCGGTTTGTCGATACCGGGAAGCAGGAAGGTCGGCACCGTGCAGCGACGGCAGAACTCGCGGCTGACGCAGAACACGAAGTCATGGTCCCACATATTCTTGCCGAACGCGGCGATCTTCGCGTCGTCGAGCTGCGGGCGCTCCGCCTTCTGCTCGTTCGCCCATTCGGCAAAACTCTCCGGAAAATACTCCGGGTGATCCGGGTGCAACCCGATCGGATTCTGCAACACCGCGGCTGTCACTCGGTCGGGTGCCATCTCGCACAGCTTGAGGCAGAAGCTGCCGCCGATGCAGCCGCCCAGCGTGTGGAACCGGTAAAAGCCGAGATGGTCCATCAGCGCCAGATGATCGGCGGCATAGGTGTGCCAGCCATGATCGGCCTCGATCGCGGTGCGCGAGCTGCCGGCGTTGCGCTGATCCATCGCGACGACGCGATAGCTGCCGCCGAGCGATTGTGTCCAGTCGCTCCACGGCCGCGGGGGGCCGCCCGCCGGGTCATGCCACATTTCGGCGCGCGAGCGCATGCCGCCTGGCGCGAACAGCAGGATGGGATAGCCCTGGCCGTATTCGTCGTAATGGATCTCCCCATCCGGGCGCTTCAGCACGGGCATGGCGGACTCCTCTTCTTCCGGTTTTGCGCTAGCCTATCAGACCATCCGCGGGGAGGACCAGCATGAGCGAAACCCAGCACGGCAGCTTCGCCTTCACCGACTTCCGGCTGCAGAACGGCGAGGTGATGCCCGAGGTCACCATCGCCTACTGCACGCGCGGCCGACTTGCGCCGGACGGGCGCAATGCGGTGCTGGTGACGCACGGCTACACCAGCGGCCAGCGGATGATCGAATCAGGCGCGGGTTCGTCGGAAGGCGCATGGAGCACGCTGGTCGGCCCCGGCGCGCCGATCGACACCGACCGTTGCTTTGTCGTGTGCTCGAACATGCTGGGGTCCAGCTATGGATCGACCAACGCGGCTTCACGCGATCCGCGCACGGGCCGGCCGTACGGGTCGAGGTACCCGCACATCACCCTGACCGACATCGTCACCGCGCAGCACCGGCTGTTGGAGCACCTCGGCGTGCGCCATCTACGCGCGGTGGTCGGTCCCTCCTACGGCGGATTCCAGGCCTTTCAGTGGGCGGTGACTTTCCCGAATGCCATGGATGCGATCGTGTCCGTGGTGTCTTCGCCGCGCGCGCAAAGCCAGGATCGCGTGGCAAGGCTGCTTGCCCGCTTCGAGCTCGATCCGAACTGGAATGGCGGAGACTATTACGACACGCCGGGCATGGGCGCGACGTTGCTGGCGTTGCGCGTCGAGACATTGAAAGGCTACGGCATGAGCGCCGACCGCGAGGCCGAAATCACGCGCGTGGCGACTGCATGGGCCAGCGAGTTCGACGCGAATTCGCTGTTGTTCCTCGGCAGGGCGATGGAATCGTACGACGTGACACCGGAACTGGCTCGGATCCGCGTCCCGGTGCTGTATGTGCTGTCGCGCACTGACGCGCTGTTTCCGCCGAGCCTCGCACCCGGCGTGATGGACAGTCTGCGCAAGGCCGGCGTCGATGCAACGTATTTCGAGATCGACAGCGACAAAGGGCATTTGGCCTCCGGCGCGGACGCAGCGAAATGGGCGCCAGTGCTGCGGGAATTCATGAGGCGAGTCTGATGCCGCCGCAACCCTGGGCCCCCGCTTTCGCGGGGGTGACAAAAATGCGCGGGGGTGACAAAAACGTGCGGGGCGACAAAAGCGCGGCAGTGGCAACTAGGCGCGGAGATGACGAATAAGCGCCGGGTAACGAACAATAGACTGTCATCCCCGCGAAAGCGGGGACCCAGGGGCCAAGGCCTCAGGTCATGCTGATCTGCGTGAAGTCCTGATACCAACTCTGCGCCGGACGGAACCCCGTCACCTTCTTCGACATCGCCCGCGGGTTCAGATCGTGCACGATGAACAGCCACGGCGCCTCGTCCACCACGATCGCGTGCGCCTGCGCCAGCAGCTTCGTCTGCTCCACCGGATCGAACGTCGCCTGCGCCTGCTTCACCAGGTCGGTGAATTCCTGATTGCTCCAGTGTCCCCAGTTGTAGTTGGTCGGCGAGAAGCTATCGATCGCGTAGTAGCGGAACATGGACGAGGGATCGGTGTAGCTGAGACTGATGTTGATGCCCTGATCTCCGTGCGACTGCGGTGCGGTCGGCGCATTGCGGACAGCGACCAGCATCGTGCCCCACTCGACCACGTCGAATTCGATGTCCATGCCGACGGCCTTAAAGCCCTGCTGCATGAACTCGTTCATCGGGATCGGCATCATCTGTCCCGACCCCGACGTGGAGATCATGATCTTCGCCTTCACCGGATTGCCGGGACCGTAGCCGGCCTCCTGCAGCAGCGCCTTGGCTCGCTCGGGATCGTAGCCGTAGCGGTTCTTTGGCGCACCGAAGATGGGATTGTCCGGCGGATACAATCCCACCGCCGGCTTGGCGGAACCGTTCAGCATCTTGCACATGCCGTCGCGATCAACGGCGTAGTTGATCGCCTGACGCACGCGCACGTCCTTGAACGGCGAGCCGTCCAGGCAACTCAGCGCATAGGGATAGGTGTGCGGGTACGGCCACAGGCTGACCTGCAACCCGGCCTGCTTCAACGACGGGATAGAATCCGGCGGCGGCACCTCGATCCAGTCCACCTGGCCCGAACGAAGCGCCGCGACGCGCGTGGTGGATTCCGGCATCGGATAGACGATCATCTTGTCGAGCTTCGGAATGCGCGTTTTGTCCCAGTACTCCTCGTTGCGCGACATCTCGGCATACTGCCCGGCCACGACCTTGGTGATCTTGAACGGCCCGGTGCCCGATGGCTGCTTCGCGAACTCCGCCCAGCTTTTGACTTTATCCCACTGCGTCGGGCTGGCGATCAGCACGCGGGTCAGCAGATAGGGCAGGAAGCTGAACGGATACTTGGTGGAGATCACGATGGTCTTGTCGTCGGCCTTCTCGAACGCATCCACCATGGAGACGGTGGCGCGCACGATCGGTGCGGCCGGCGCATCGTACTGCGGCGATTTGTCGTCGTAGATACGTCGCAGGTTCCAGATCACCGCATCGGCGTTGAACTCCGAGCCGTCGTGAAACTTGACGCCCTGCCGAACGTCGCAGATCCAGCGCAGCGGATTGGTCTCGTCGGCATGCCAGGCGGTAAACAGCCCGGGCGCTATGTCGGCCAGATTTTCGGTATGTGTGAAGTCCCAGTTGATGATCGAGTCATACGCGGGATAGCCGAGGAAACGGAACCCTTCGCCGCCGTTGTTCGGGATGCCGTGGGTGGTCGGAAGATCCGCCGCGGTCATGCCGATGCGAAGTATCTGCGGAGTGGCGGCCGTCGCCGGCAGTCCGGGAAGTGCCGCGGCGCCTGCCGCCGCGATGAAGCCTCGCCTGGTGAACATCGATCTATCCATTCATTGCTTTTGGGTTGGGCTTGTGAATTGGCGAATGCTGCGATCAGTTCTCGGCGAAAACAGCAACCGCGATTGCCATCGCCGTCTCCGTCCTCGCCGTTGCGCGGGCGCGTTCGATCATGCTGACCATGGTATCGGTGTCGATAACGTCGCAGAACGCGTGCGCCATCGCCGACAAGGTTCCGTTGTGCTCGTCGTCGTTGAATGTCGCGTTCCCGTCAGCGATGAAGAAGACCTTGTAGTTCAGCATCATCGCGTCGCGTGCGGTCGACTCGCAGCACACCTGCGTCGCGGTGCCGGTGATGATCAGCGTGTCGATGCCGCGCTGTTGCAGGATCGCGTGCAGATCTGACGAAGCCGGCGCGAAGGCGCCAAATCGGCGCTTCTGGACCTGCAAGTCCTGCGGCAGCACATCGAGCCCCGGCCAGAGCGCATGTCCGAATGTGCCCGGCCAGAAGGTGTCGATCATGCGCTCCCGGCGCTCCGGCGTGCAGAAATGCTCGAAGAAGGTCGACCATGTGGCGACGGCAACCGCGTCGAACGTGTTCTGGATGTAGACGACGAGCCCTCCGGCCGACCGCACCGCCGCACTGATCCGGTTGACGTTGGGGACGATCTCGCGCGCGGTGGGGATCTCGGCGACCTGGCCGGCAGCCATGAAGCCGTTCTGCAGATCGACCACGATATGGGCCGTTCGCTTGGACATGAGGCCATCGAACACGCGGAGCCCCCCGCGCCGTTCGATCGCGCGGCGGACGACATCAGGGTGGATTTCCGGCTTGTGCATGGTTTGCCTCGCTTTGCTCACGTCCTCGCCATGGTGCGATGCAGCATTGTAACTTGAGGTCCAGAAGGAATGCAAATGCGTACCTTTTAGGCTGCATGGCCGGCAGCAGTTGACACCTTGCGTCGATGATGCGCAATAATGCTGCAATGCAGCATTATTGCAGGCCGCTGCGCCGGGAGCCCCTGACCATGCTCATCTTCGCCGCCCGCCGCATCATCCAGGCCATCCCAATCCTGCTGGGCGTGTCGCTGGTCGTCTTCGGCCTGGTCCACATCGTGCCCGGCAATCCGATCGACATGCTGATGCCGCCGGAGGCCTCGCCCGACGTGATCGCGCAGATGAAGGCCGCGTTCGGCTTCGACAAACCGCTCTACGTGCAATACCTGCTTTGGCTCGGCCGGGCGCTGCGCGGCGACTTCGGCCTATCGGTGTTCAATGCGACGCCGGTGTGGGGCCAGCTTGTTGCCGCTCTCGGCAACACCTTCATCCTGGCAATATTCGCCGCCATGCTCGGCTTCTCGCTTGGCATCGGCTGCGGACTGCTCGCCGCCTCCTTTCATGGCCGCTGGCCGGACAAGCTGTTCTCCGCGATTGCCACCACCGGCGTCAGCCTGCCGCATTACTGGTGCGCCATCGTGCTCGTGCTTGCCTGCGCCGTGCTACATGACTGGCTGCCGGCGCAGGGCATGGGAGACGACTCGCTCCCGCTCTATGACCGGCTGGAGTATCTCGTGCTGCCGGTGGTCACGCTGTCGCTGATTCCGATGGGCGTTATCGCCAGGCTGGTGCGTGCCACCGTGCTGGAGATCTTGGGCCAGGAATTCGTCGGTGCCCTTACCGCCAAGGGACTGACGCGGTGGCCGGTGATCCGCCACGTCTGCAAGAACGCCGGCCCGCCGGTGCTGGCGTTGATGGGCCTGCAGTTCGGCTATCTGCTCGGCGGCTCGATCCTGGTGGAGACCGTGTTCAACTGGCCGGGCTCCGGCAATTTGCTGAACCTTGCGATCTTCCGTCGCGATATCCCGGTGCTGCAGGCGACCATCCTGGTGCTCGCCGCCTTCTTCGTCGTGCTCAACCTGCTGGTCGACATCGCCCAGGCGGCGATCGATCCGCGCATCCGCCGCTGAACGGGAGCGAGCGCACAATGTCGCAGGCGACCATCGATCTCGTTCGGCGGGAACTGGATGTTTCGATCGACGCGCCTCTGGCAGCGCCGACGCCGGGCTACTGGAAGTCGGTCGCGCAGCGTCTGGCGCGCGATCCCGTCACCATTGCCGTCACGCTGGTGCTGCTCGGCATCATTTTCATTTCGCTCGGCGCGCCGTTGGTGGCGGGCGCTGATCCGTACGCCGGCAACGTGCTGGCCCGGCTGAAGCCGATCGGCACACCGGGCCACTGGCTCGGCACCGACGAGACCGGCCGCGATCTCTGGGCGCGGCTCTGTTACGGCGGCCGGCTCTCGCTGCTCGCCGGCATCCTGCCGGTGACAATCTCGCTGACGATCGGCGGCTTCCTCGGCATCATCGCGGGCTATGCGGGCGGGGTCGTCGGCACGCTGATCATGCGCACGATGGACGTGTTCTACGCGTTCCCCTCCATCCTGCTGGCGATCGCGATCTGCGGCCTGCTGGGCAACGGGCTGTCAAATTCGATTTTGGCGCTGTCGGTCGTGTTCATCCCGCCGATGGTGCGAATTTCGGAAACCGTGACGACGCAGGCGCGGCAACTGGATTTCGTCGAGGCGGCGCGCGCGTCGGGCACCACGACGTTGCAGATCATTCGCCACCATGTGCTGGCCAATGTGCTCGGACCCATCATGGTCTACGCCACCAGCCTGATCAGCGTGTCCATTATCCTGTCGGCAGGATTGAGTTTTCTCGGGCTTGGCGTGACGCCGCCGCAGGCGGAATGGGGGTTGATGCTGAACTCGCTGCGCCAGGCGATTTATGTGCAGCCCTACGTCGCAGCGCTGCCGGGCGCGATGATCTTCATTACTTCAATGTGCTTCAACCTGATGAGCGACGGGTTTCGCAGCGCGATGGATGTGAGGCTGAACAAGTGACGCCCTTGCGTCATGGTCGGCGAAGGCCGCCCATCCACGACTTTTCGTGGCGCGCCAAAGACGTGGATGGCGGGCCTTCGCCCGCCAGGACGGAGGGTTCCGCGCATGCCCACTGACCCCCGCGACCGTGGCGGGCCGGCACAGCCCCTTTTGGTTGTTGAGGGCCTGCGCAAGTATTTTCCTGTGCGCGGCGGATTGCTGAACCGCCAGATCGCCACCGTGCAGGCGGTCGATGACGTGTCGTTCTCCGTCCGCAAGGGCGAGACCCTTGGCATCGTCGGTGAATCCGGCTGCGGCAAATCCACCACCGCGCGAGTGCTGATGCGCCTGATCGAACCGGACGCCGGTGCCATCGTGTTCGATGGCGATCCCGTCGGCGACCGTCACGGCATCACGGTGAACGCCATGCGCCGGCAGATGCAGATGGTGTTCCAGGACAGCTATTCCTCGCTCAATCCGCGTATGACCATGGCGGAGGGCATCGCCTATGCGCCCCGCATGCACGGCCTTCCCGGCAAGCAGGCGACCGAACGCGCCGACGCCCTGCTGGCGCAGGTCGGGCTCAACCCGCGGCAATACGCGCGGCGCTATCCGCACGAATTGTCAGGTGGTCAGCGGCAGCGGGTGAACATCGCGCGTGCGCTCGCGTTGGAACCGCGCATGGTAATCCTGGACGAGGCGGTGTCCGCGCTCGACAAGTCGATCGAGGCGCAGGTGTTGAATCTGTTGTCCGAACTGAAGGAGCGGTTGAGCCTGACGTACCTGTTTATCAGCCACGATCTGAACGTTGTTGAGTATGTCAGCGACCGCATTCTGGTGATGTATCTGGGGCGCGTCGTGGAAACCGGGCCGGTCGCGTCGATCTATGCGCGCCCGCGCCATCCTTATACGCGCGCTTTGTTTGCCTCGAAGCCAACGCTCGATCCGGATCGGCGCACCACCGAGATGCCGCTGACCGGCGATCCACCCAACCCGATCAATCCGCCATCCGGTTGCCGCTTCCGCACGCGTTGCGCGTTTGCCCAGGCGATCTGCGCGGAAGCGGTGCCGCTGCTCGCCACGCCGTTGGATCAGGCCGCGGACGACGCGACGGAGCATCGCGTCGCCTGCCATCTGGCGGAGGCACAGCAGGCGCTGGCGGTGTTCCATGCCTGACATCATGCCGCCTGAACCGCCGGCGCTGCGGGTCGAGGACCTGACGGTGCGGTTTCGTCGCCGCGGCATGGAGGTGGCCGCGGTGAACGGCGTCTCATTCGCGCTGGCGCGTGGCGAGACGTTGACGATTCTGGGGGAATCGGGATCCGGCAAGAGCGTCAGCCTCAAGGCCCTGATGGGCTTGCTGCCGCCCTACGCCGAAGTCGAAGGGGGGGTCTGGTTGGATCGGCGCGAAATACTTGCCCTGCCTGCCGCCGAGTTGGCGAAGCTGCGGGGCGCGGAGATCTCCATGATCTTCCAGGAGCCGATGGCGGCGCTCGACCCCGTCTATACAATCGGCGCCCAGATCGCCGAGACCATCGTCCAGCATGAAGGCATCGGCCAACGCGCGGCGATGCGGCGCGCGCTGGGCCTGCTCGACCACGTAAGAATCCCTTCGGCGGCACGGCGGCTGAAGAACTACCCGCACGAACTGTCCGGCGGCATGCGCCAGCGGGCGATGATCGCACTCGCGCTTGCCTGCTCGCCCAGCGTGCTGCTGGCCGACGAACCGACCACCGCGCTCGATGTGACGGTGCAGATCCAAATCCTGTTGCTACTGCGCCAGTTGCAGCAAGAACTCGGCATGGCGATCGTGTTCGTCACGCACGATGTCGGCGCGGCGGCGGAAATCTCCGATCGCATCGCCGTAATGTATGCCGGGCGCTTCGTCGAAACCGGCACTGCGCGCGAGATCATGCGCACCCCGCGCCATCCCTACACACAGGGATTGCTGGCCTCTACCGTGCATGGCGGCCAGCGCGGGCGTGTGCTCGAGACCATCCCAGGAGCGCCGCCGAACCTGGCGCAGGTTCCGCCGGGCTGCGCCTTCGCCCCGCGCTGCCGCTACGTTACCGAGGCCTGCACGCGCGGCGAGATACCGGAGACAATCTCGCCAACCGGCGCGATGGTCCGTTGCGTGCGTGCCGCTCCTTCAATTCCCAGCCAGGCAACCAATGAGGTATCCGCATGAAGACGTGCATCAGCGAAGCGGAATTCGAAGTCATGGTGGCGCAGACCGGGCTGCCGCTCAGCGCGGAGCAGAAGCGCACGCTCTACGACGCATACTGGATGCTGGAAGCCATGATCGCGCGGGTGAACAAGCCGATGCCGCCTGCGGCAGAGCCTGCGCATATCTTCATCCCGGAGGTACGGTGATGGACCCAATCCTGACCATCGCCGAGGCGTCGCGGCAGATCGCGGCGAAGCAGCTTTCCCCGGTCGAGCTGACTCAGGCCTGCCTGGATCGCGTCAAACGGTTGGATGACACGCTGCACGCCTTCATTCTGCCGACGCAGGAACGTGCCATGGCCGATGCGCGTGCGGCGGAAGCACGCATCATGGCAGGACTGTCGCGCGGCCCGCTCGATGGCATCCCGATCGGCCACAAGGACATCTACAACACCGCAGGCATCCGCACGACCGGGCATTCCCGGCTGCTCGAGCACAACGTGCCGGAGCGCGAGGCCACCGTGGTGCGCAAGTGGGCCGAGGCCGGAACAGTGATGATGGGCAAGCTCGCGACGCACGAGTTCGCCATGGGCGGACCGTCTTTCGACGTGCCCTGGCCGCCGCCGCGCAATCCCTGGAACCCGGAGCACTTCACCGGCGGCTCCTCGTCCGGCACCGGCGCGGCGGTGGCGTCCGGCATGATCCTCGGCGGCACCGGTTCGGACACCGGCGGGTCGATCCGCGGACCCGCGGCGCTGTGCGGCATCGCCGGCATCAAACCAACGTATGGCCTGGTCAGTCGCGCCGGCGTGCTGCCGCTGTCGTTCTCGCTGGACCACGCCGGCCCGCTGGCCTGGACGGTGGAGGACTGCGCGTTGCTGCTGCAGGCGATGGCCGGTCACGATCCGACCGACCCCGCAAGCGCCGACCGTCTGGTGCCCGACTTCACCGCCGATCTCGGCAAGGGCGTGAAGGGGCTGCGTGTCGGCGTGGTGCGGCATTTCTTCGAGACCGACAGTCCGGTCAGCCCCGCCACGTTCGCGGGTATCAGTCACTCGCTCGAAGTCTTCGAGCACCTCGGCGCCGAGATCAGCGAGGTGAAGCTGTCGCCGCTCGACGACTATCACGCCTGCGGCTGGCTGATCCTGACATCCGAGGCATACGCGATCCACGAGCCCTGGATGAAAACCCGCTTCAACGACTACGGCGAATTGTTCCGCGACCGATTGGCGTTGGGCGGCTTCATCCGCGCCACCGACTATGTGCAGGCGCTGCGCCGTCGCCGCGAGCTGTGCCTGGAGCTGAAGGCGGCGATGGCGGGGCTCGACATCCTGGTGTCGGCGTCGCAGGTCGCCGAGGCGCCGCGCATCACCGAGGTGCCAAAATGGGCCACCTTGGAGAAGCCGTCGCTGACCATTCCATTCAACCTCACCGGCTATCCGGCGATGAGCGTGTGCAGCGGCTTCGGTGCAGGTGGGCTGCCGGTGTGCGTCCAGCTCATCGCCAAGCCGTTCGCGGAGCCGCTGCTGTTAACGGCCGCGCACTCCTACGAGACAGCGGTCGCAAACCGCAAACGTCGCCCCGCGATTGCCATGCAGGAAGCCGCGTGAAGGCAGCCCATTATCCCAGGATCTGAACTTCTCCGGCGGCCAGGGTTACCAATGATGCGCAGACACCCCGGCTGGTCGAGCCGTCCAACTGTGCGACCGTGGCGTTCGCCAGCCACTCGGTGTTTCCAGCCGATACCGGCGAAGTTTTGTTGGTGTAAAGTGTGCTCAACGCCGTCCCGGCCGGACTGAGCGTGCTGTCGACCGCGACGTAAAGCCGCTGCGGCGCTGACTTCGAGAAATTGGCGACGGTGAGCACTTCCCGATCGTTCAGGATGCGGGAAAATGCCAGCACCCCTGGGGCGAACGAGGAGAAGCCGAAGTCCGTTCCATCCCCGGACAGCTGGCGAAAATAAAACCTGCCATAGCGGATCGCGGCTTCCGCCTGTCGGACTCCAAGGATTTGGGCGATCTCCTCGTAGAACGAGGATGTGGCGTTGAAGCCGGGGCCGCCCCAGAGCGCTTCGCGGACAGCCGGGTCGCTGCCCGCCCCGTGCAGTCCTTGCTCGGTACCATAGTAAACGCATGGAATCCCAGGCAAGGCGGCGAGGCATGCCAGGCCAAGGGTCACCTCGTCATCGAGCGCCGGCTGCTGGCTGGGGTCCAAATGCCGAAGCCGTTCCTTCACGTCGTGATTATCGAGGAACGTGACAAAGAACCGCGTGGCGTCGCCATGCGAACTCAGAATGTCCTTCTCGATTCCCTTGCGCGTGTTGTACATGCCGATGACGCTGCCGGGGCTCGCGAACCCCTTGACCGTCGCTTTCAGGCAATCGAAAAGCGGATAGTCGAGAGCTGCATCCACACCAACCATATCGCCGCCATCATTCGAATTGCGGCCGATGAAGTTGGCGATGGCAGCCTCCGAGTTTGACGTCCAGACCTCACCGAACGTGAAGAAGTTCTTCTTGCCCACGCTGAGTGCGTATTCCCGGATGGCATTGCCAAATGTCAGGGGAAGGCTACCCTTGAGATACCGTAGCGTGTCAATGCGGAAGCCGTCGACGTCAAAGCGGGCGATGACATACTGATAAGCCCGAATCAGAGCATTCTGCACCGCGGTGTTTTCGGTCATCATCTGCTTGAGTGACGCGAAGTCGCCGACAGTGTCGTCGCCGTTGGCAGCCGGCGTGCCCTGCCTGCGAAAGACGGCGTTGAATTGCAGTTCCTTCGGCCAGACAAGGGCATCGGCGGGACGCGGGAGAGGGATGTTTTCGATGACCGGCCAGTCCGCGCGCGGGTTCCCGGCCGCATCCCGCCATTGAATTGGTAGCGGGGTGCGGTTGAAGGACGCCTGCGATCCGGCGCCAGTGTAGGCAAAAAGATCGCCCGTGTGGTTCAGCACGATATCGAATATCACGTACAGCCCGGCCTGATGGGCGGCGTCGACCAATGCCCGCAGCTCATCGTCGGCGTTATCCGGGTTGGCAGCGAACCTCCGGTTCGCATGCAGGAAATCCTGTATGCCGTAGCCGTGGTACGATCCTTCGTCGACGATCCGATTCTCCAGGACCGGGCTCAACCAAATCGCGCGGGCACCAAGGTTCCTGATATAGGGCAGCTGGGCCTGAACGCCATCGAACGACCCGCCCTGATAGGCAAAGAAGTTCGGGTCATCGGAGGGCGTGTGATTGGGTGCCTTGCGCGGGTTGTAGAAGCGATCGACCATCAGGAAATAGATCGGACAATCCCGCCAGTCTTCCGGGGACGGAAAGAGCGTTCCTGGATTGCTGTAGATCTGCTGGAAATCCGCACCGAATAGGCTGTCCGACATGTTTGGGTCCTCCGGCGATCGCGGCAGAAGGCCATGTCTCGCGGGATGTTCCGATATCACCTATGAAATGCGTCACAGTTGCCGCATTACTTCACAGTTGCCGCATCACACGGCGCCCGTCAGGCTCGGCCCGTCAGGCTGAGCTCGACTCGCCTGCAATCCCGTCGGCCGCCTCCCGCGCACGCTTCGCGCCAGCACAGGCCATCTCGGAACACAGGCCGGTATAGACGGTCGGATCGAGCAACGCCTCGATCGCCTTGCCATCCAGGTGCTCGGCCACGCGCCTGTCTGCCGCAAGCAGCGCCGCGAACGACCGGCCTTCGACCACGGTCGCCTGCGCCGCATCGTAAACCACATCATGCGCGTGCTGCCGTCCGATCGCCGCCCCAAGCTGCAGCATCACCGCCTCGGCCATGATCAGCCCGCCGCCGAGGTCCAGATTGCGCCGCATCCGCGCGGGATCGAGCCGCAGCCCCCGCACAACCTCGCCAAGCCTGGCCAACATATCGCCGGTCTCGATGCAGGCGCGCGCCTCGGCCGAATCCATGACCAGGCTGGTGGTCCGGTCCGCCTCGTGTTCGGTCTGCATCGCCTCCAGCGCCAGCGGCACCATCGCCCGCACCTCTGCCGATGCGGCGATGATGTCCTGGCATAGCTTTGGGTTACGCTTCTGCGGCATCGTGGAACTGCCGACGGTGCCAGGCGGCACCGGCTCCTCCACCTCGCCGAATTCGGTCTTCATCAGCGTGTAGATCTCGCGTCCGATCTTGCCGCAGGTGGCCGCCAGCATCCCGAGCAGACAGATATTCTCCGCCAGATGGTCGCCGAGCGCCCGCGACGGCACGGTCATCGTGCCGAAGCCAAGCTGCCTGGCGATGCCCGCCTGCACCGGCGGCCCCTGCTTGCCGAGCGAGGCATAGGTGCCCGCGCCGCCGCCCAGCATGGCGACGAAGATGCGCGGC
>DATMND010000124.1:0-2739 GCA_035569235.1 Acetobacteraceae bacterium
GATCAAATCGACACCGAAGTCGATGCCGGCAGGCGCCTGGCGATGATCCGGCGAGCCGAGGACATCATGGAGTTGGATCCTCCGTTGGTGCCGGTCGCCTGGGAAAACATCCTCGATATTTGGTTCAACTACGTCAGGGGCCACAATCCCAAAGATTACTTCGGCATCTATGACGTGGTCCGGTTCGATACGTACTGGCTGGACAAGGCCTGACAGGGACCTCAGTGTGCTCCAGTCGCAACGCGTCTGCAATCAGCTTCTGTACCGGATGGTCGCGAACGCGACGCACTCGCCCATGCTGGCTGGCTGCTTCCGTCGTTTTTGGCGCGCGTCGCGCACGTGCCGTGAACCAGCGGTCGAGAAACAACGGCTCCCCAACGAACAGCATCGAACATTGGGATCGACTAGCGCCGCTTCGACAATGCGAACGACCCCAGGGGATTAGAACTGGGCCCGGGCCTCTAAGTTATAACACGCGAGAGGGGGGCATTATCGCGTGTTAAGTTACACGAGTGAACGCGCGGCACGCAATGTTGCGTAGGACGGTCTAACAACAGCGATACGCCTAGCCGCGCCCCGCTCTGGTGCCCGCCTTTCAAGGACGCGATTCTGAATAACATCCTGTGGAGTCGGTTCGGAACCCCGGCGGACATCGGGCAGGCGGCGCTGTTCTTGACCGCACTGGCGGGTGACTGCGTGACTGGCGAGGTGCTCGCGGTCAATAGCGGGGCCTTTGCAGGGCGGGCGTATTTGGCACTAAATACACCGAAGGCGCGGATCGACGGCAGCCTGGTAATCCGAACCCATACGGGCAGCGACACTGGGCGAGCCGCCCATCAAATCGGGAACAGCGGGCGTCGATCGTTGCGTACCTATCGGCCATTCAGTGCAATCGGGCGATCTCGGCGCGGAACAGGTCAGTGCCGGCCATCAACTGGTCCAGCACGGCGTCGAGTGCCCAAAACCGCTCGCGCACATCGAAGTCGATGACGCGGCAGCGGACAGAGCCGAACGTACCTAGACGCTGGTGCAGCAACTTGGCCTGGGCGGGATAGCCGAAAGCTTCGGACAGCGCGGCCATAGCCAGGAAGGGCACGAGCCGCCCTCGTAGCTCCGGGTGATCGTTGCCGGATGTCAGCAACCATTTGTAGAGATCGGGATGGTAGTTAGTGTGCACGCCACAGAAGCCGCGCGAGCCCGCCAGCATGGCGCCCCAGGCGATCGCAGCGTTCGCGTTGACGACCGCAAGCGGCGAGCCTTCCGACATTGCCACGCGGCGCTTCACTGTCGGGAGATCGCAGCTCACGTCCTTTAGGGCGATGAAGCGCCCGCTGTCGATGCAGCGGCGCAGTTCGTCGTCCGAGAGCAGGCGGCGATAAGGCGCTGGGCACTCGTAGAGCCCGAGCGGCATCTCGCGCGGCAAGCGTGCCAGCAGTCCGTCGAGCCTGGTGTTGAAGGCATCCACGCTACCTGTATTCTTGGGGTCGAGATGGTTCGTCACCAGGATCACAGCGTCCGCGCCTGTCTTGGCGGCGACCGTCAGCTCCTCAACCTGGGCATCCAACTCGTCGCTGATATGACCTGACACCGCGACGGGGATGCGGCCGGCGACCTGCCGCACCACCGCACGGCCCAGCGCATCCCGCTCGGTGAGCGAAAGGAACTGCATCTCGCTCGACTGCGCCACAGCAAAGAGAGCATCCGCGCCGTTGCTGATATACCATTCCACCAGCCGCTCCAGTCCGGCCCAGTCGATTTCATTCTGCTCAGTGAAGGGTGTCAGCATGACTGGCATGATGCCGTTGATGGGGGTGCTCATGATCGGGTCTCCGTCAGTGGGCGGCGAGCCGCAGGAGGGCGGCGTCGGTTTCGCGGGCGTCGGGCAGGCTGTTCTGGCTGCCGACGCGCGTGCAGGACAGCGAGGCCGCGGTGACCGCACGCGTGACAGCGTCCGCGAGCGTGGCGCCACGGTCCAGTGCTGCGGCCAGCACGCCCACGAAGCAGTCGCCGGCGGCGGTGGTATCGCGGACCTGCGTTGGCGGGGCGGGCCGATGGTAACGCTGGCCGCTCTCTGCCCATTCTACCCCTTCGCCGCCCAGGGTGCGGATCACGGTGATGCCGAGCATCGGGTGCAGCGAAAGCGCGTCGCCATCAGTGCCGCCCAGGTGTGCGCCAAGCCACACACCCTCCGCCTCGTTCACCACCAGAATATCCAAGGCGCGCAGTGCCTGCTCCGCGAGAGGCGCGGCAGGGGCCAGATTGTGGATCGTGCGCACGCCTCGCGCGCGGGCGCGCAAGATCAGCCGTGCGGTGCTGGCCAGGTCCGTCTCCATTTGCGTCACGAGCGTGCTGCCAGGGGCGAGGAGCGTGTCTTCCACCTGTGCGTCTGTGGCCAGGATATTGGCGCCGAGTGCAACGACGATTTGGTTGCGACCTTCCGCGTCGGTGCAGACGCTGGCGCAGCCGGTCGACGCATCAGGTGTAGCGAGGCGGGATAGGTCGGCTCCAGCAGCACGTAGGCCCGCCAGCGCCGTTTCGGCCATGGCGTCGCAGCCGACTGCGCCTGCCATGGCGACGTGGGCGCCGTCGCGCGCGGCGGCCACCGCTTGATTGGCGCCCTTGCCGCCAGGCTCGGTGCGCATGCTTGCGGCAAGAACGGTCTGCCCGGGACGTGGCAGCGCCTCGCTCCGGAAGATCACGTCGAGGTTGATCGAGCCAAAAACCGTGATCACGTCGCTT